>NZ_JARJMT020000182.1 GCF_029335975.1 Tepidimonas sp. | reverse complement strand
TGCCGCTGTACCGTGGCAGCCATGAAGCGCTCGATGGCGCTGGGCATGTCGCCATACAGGCTGGCACCGACCACATTGTCCAGGAAGTGCCGAAACTCGCCTTTGCCTTCGCGGCGGTTGAGCGGGTCGCCCATCGTCGCGCGCCCAGGGGTGGCGCTGGCGCTGGCCCCTGGGTCGGCCACGTAGCCGAGGTAGTCCATCTCGCGCCAGCCGGCTGCGCCAGGAAACTTGCGCGCCATTGCCCAGGTGCTGTCGACGGTGACGCCCACGCCGGAATTGAAGCTGCGGTTGATCTCGGTGCCGTTGATGCCGCTGTGGCAACCGATGCACTGGGTCAGCTCCTCCAGTTTCTGCGGCCGCAAGGCGCCCTTGGCGTCTTCGATGAAGCCCGAGAGGTACCAGCCCACGCCGTTGTCCACCCAACCCTGGCTGGCGTTGCCGTAGACAGGCAGACCCTCTTCCTTCTGCGCGGGGTTGAAGTCGCTGTGGCGAAATTCCTTCCACTTCACCATGTAGCGCACCTCCTTCACGCGGCGCGCACGGGTGCCGGGGAAGGGGCTGATGGCGGCGTTGCGGCCGTCGGCCTGCACATCCACATAGTGCAAGGGGTGGGCGAACTCGGTGCCCACCGGATAGGCGCCTCGCTCCAAGGCGATGTCGCGCGCCGCGCCCACATAGTGCGTGCCATCGGCGACGCTCAGCCGGTCCTGGATCGCGCGCTCGACCAGGTCGAGGTTGCGCTCGTAGGTGGCCAGGTCGAACGCACCGGCCTCGTTGCGCATGAACACCTGCGGCAGCCGGATGTAGATGCCCGACACCGAGCCGGTGTGCGGCGTGAAGATGCCATAAGGCATGAAATTGATGGCGCGCCAACCGGTGTTGCGACCGCGGGCGTCGTTGAAAATGGCCCGGCCAGCCAGGGCGGTGCGCACGAAGCCATCATCCTGCGCGGGCAAGTCGTCTGGCGCGAGCCCGGGCAGCAGGCGAAACGGCCCATCGACGCCACCATCCCAGTGGCGTGCGTCACCCGGGCGCTGCGCAAAGGCGGCGCGCCAGTTGTCCTGGCGAATCCAGGCCTGCATGTCCCAGGCCGATGGGTCGGCTCCCAGGGCACGCACGGCCAGGGCCAGCTCCTCGGGCGCGAGCGTGTTGCGCCAGCGGTTGAGCACCGCCGGCGGCGCCGTGCGCGACAGCGGCGCAAAGCTGTAGTCCGTCTGCAGGTTGCCGATGCGCTCGGACGCGCCGGCCTGCGGCAGGTTGTTGCCCAGGCCGAGCGCATAGACGCCGTTGGTGTGGCAGTACTGGCAGGCGTTCTGTGTGCCGCCAGAGGTTTCGATGTAGCACTGCGCGGGAATGAAGGCGTAGGGGTTGTCGAACAACAGCAGGCTGACGAACTCCCCGCGGAAGGGGTCGGGCGCTCGGGCGGCGTTCGCTGACGCCGCAGCCAAAGTGTCCGCACCGCTGGCGCCATCGGCCGCGCCACCGCCGCCGCACATGGCGCCGAGCGTAGCAAGAGTCAATGCGGCCAGCCAGGTGCTGGCCCGAACCCACTTTGCGCTGAGCTTCATGATCGTTGTCCCTTCTTGGCTCGCATCCCCGAGCGAACGACACAGGGGCGCCGTTGCGGGAGCCCCTGGGGTGTGCGCCGCTGGCTAGCGGCGCGCTCGCTCTGGCTTACTTCAGTGCCGGCAGGCCGCCGATATAGCCCACATCGGCGCGGAAGACGTCGATACGCTTGAGCAGTTCTGCCTTGAGCGCTGCGGGTACGTTGGACGACACGTCGCCCCAGTGTTGCGAGTTGCTCATGATGTAGGCGCCCTTGCCATCGAGGTTGTCGATCACCTGCAAGCCGGTGGATTCGGCGCCCGCGGGCAGCGACAGGATGCGCGAGAGCTTCTTGGTGTCGACGTTGTAGGCCCAGAGGTAGTTGTTGGTGTGGCCCGAGGTGGAATCCTCACCGATGAACAAGGTGCGCATCTTCTCGGAGAAGAACAGGTTGTCGGGGTTGGCGATTTTGTCCTCGGGCACCGTGTTGCCCTTGTCGTCCTTGGGCATGTCTTGACCCAACAGCGCGGGTTCGACATACATGTTCACGGCCACGTGCGGCGAGTCGATGATGTTGCCCGAGGTGTCCTTGACGCCCGCCTTCATGTCCATCGTGTAGGTCGCCCCCGCGCTGAGCTTGGGAAGGCGGATGTGGTCGGCCGGTTCGCCCGCGTTGCTGATCATGCCGCGGTCGATGGCAGTGATGGCGATGTAGAGCTTGTTGTCTTTGGCGTTGACGGCCACGCCCTCGTACTTGTTGAACTCGGTCGTGCCGCCAAGGTAGGCGATGTAGCGACGCGTTTCGATGAACGCCGCGGCTTTCTCCATGCCCGGCTTGAGTGCGATGCACTCATCGGTCGAGGAGCCGGCGCGCACATGTTTGTAACCAGCCGGGCAGCTCTTCTTCTCGGTGTCGAAGGGCTTGGCATCCCAGATGTCATCGAACTTGATACCTTTGTCCACCAGCGCCTTGATTCCCGCATCGGTGGAGCGGCCCAGGCGAATCCATTCGATGTTGCCCTTGCCACCGCCTTCGGCGCTGGTCTGTACGAACTTGGCGCCTTAGAGCGTGCCGGCGGAGAGGTCGGCTTTCTTGTCCGCCACGAACATCACCATCTGCCCATGGGTGCCGTCGTCACCCATGTAAGCGGTGCGGCCGTCGGGCATCACGCGGGCGAGTTCCCAGGTGCCACGGCCCATGGCGTAGTGCTTGACGACGCTGGTGCTGCCGTC
>NZ_JARJMT020000173.1 GCF_029335975.1 Tepidimonas sp. | reverse complement strand
CCCCCCCGCACGCCCGGCGCCAGCCGCCTCGGCAGCACCCCACACAGATTACGCTGTCGGCACCTTGGGGGCCATCGGGTGCCACCCGGCCAGCAACCCCTCCCGGACCGTCGGATAGCGCAGGCGCAGGCGCAGCTCCTGGTGCAGGCGGCGGTTCACGAGGCGGCGTGACTCGCTCATGAACGACAGCACCATCAGGGGCAGTTGACGCTCGGCCCCCTCACGCGCGATGCGCGGTGGGCGCGGCAGCCCCAACACATCAGCCACCAGATCGAAATAATCGCCCATTTTCAGGTGGCTGTCGTCGCACACATGGACGGTGCGCTGGGGGCGCCCCAGCCACAGCGCGCGCACACACGCCCGCGCCAAATCATCCGCGTGGATGTGGTTGGTGTAGACATCGTCCTCGGGGCGCAGCACGGGCATGCCACGACGCAGGCGTTCGGCCGGCCCGCCCGGGCGGTCATGCGCATAGATGCCGGGAATGCGCAACACGCTGACCCGCGCCCCGCTGCGCCGCGCCCACCCACGCCACTGCTGCTCGGCATCCAGCCGTCGCCAGGCGCGCGGCGTCTCGGGGGCGGGCAGGCGCGTCTCATCCACCCACGCACCGCCGCAGTCGCCGTACACCCCGCTGGTCGAGCCATACACCAGCGCCGCCGGGGCGCGCCGACGGGCCAGCGCCGCCGCCAAGGCGCGCGAACGCGGGTCGCGCCGCCAATCGCTCAGCCCCTCGCTGGGCGGCGGGGCCAGATGCAGGACACGGTCCGCCAGTCCCGCCAAGCGCTGCAGCGTGCGCGGCTGGTCCAAGTCGCCCACCAAGGGGGTGATGCCCGCCGCCCGCAGCGCCTGCACCCGCTCGGGACTGGAAGTCAAGGCCAGCAGACGCACCCGCTGCCCCAGCAGGCGCGCAGCACGCAGCCCCACGTCACCGCAGCCCACGATCAGCACCCGCTGCCGCCGAAACCGCGCCGGCAGCACTCCACCCGTTCCATTCAACATCGGTTCACATCCTGCGTGGCAAACTGGCCAAACCCCTGTGTGCGCGCTGCGCCACGGCATTTGCGACAATTCTGCCTGACCCTCGATGGGGCCTTTGGCCCGCCAGCGCAAATATGACATTCACCATCACCGTCGAACCCAGCGGCCGCACCTACACGGCCACCGAGAACGAAACCTTGCTCGCTGCCGCCATCCGACAAGGCATCGGCCTGCCGTACGGCTGCAAGGACGGCGCCTGCGGGTCGTGCAAATGCCGCAAGCTGTCTGGCACCGTAACGCACGGCCCGCACCAGTCCAAAGCCCTGAGCGCCGACGAAGAGGCGGCCGGACTGATCCTGACCTGCTGCGCCACCGCGCACAGCGATGTCGTGATCGAATCGCGTCAGGTGACCGAGGCTGGCGCCTTCCCGGTCAAAAAGCTGCCCGTGCGCGTACTGCAGCTCGAACGCGCCGCGCCCGACGTCATGATCGTGCGCCTGCAACTGCCAGCCAACGACACTTTTGAGTACCACGCCGGGCAGTACATCGAGTTTTTGCTGCGCGACGGCACGCGCCGCGCCTACTCTATGGCCATGGCGCCGCACGTGAAAACCGACGTGCCCATGCTGGAGCTGCACATTCGGCACATGCCGGGCGGCAAGTTCACTGACCATGTCTTCGGAGCGATGAAGGAAAAAGAGATCCTGCGCATCGAAGGGCCATATGGCAGCTTTTATCTGCGCGAAGGCACCGACAAGCCGATCATCCTGCTGGCCTCGGGCACCGGCTTCGCGCCCATCAAAGCCATCGTGCAGCACATGCAGCACAAGGGTATCACCCGCCCCGTCTGGCTTTACTGGGGCGGCCGACGCCCCCAGGACTTGTACCAGGACGCCTGGATCCGCGAGACGGCCGCGAGCCTGCCCCATTTGACCTATATTCCTGTGGTATCGGACGCGTTGCCCGAGGATCGCTGGAGCGGCCGCACCGGCTTCGTGCACCAGGCCGTGCTGGCCGACCATCCGGACCTCTGCGGCTTCGAGGTCTATGCCTGTGGCGCCCCGGTGGTGGTGGAATCTGCCCGACGCGATTACGCGGCCGCCGGCCTGCCGACCGATGCGTTTTACGCCGACGCCTTTACCTCCGAAGCCGACAAAATTCAGGGCTGACGCCCCAGACTTGGGGTTGCCAAAGCCGACGCAACGGTCGACTGGCGCAACCGCCCCAGCGATCAGCCCTGAGCGAGCAATCGCCGCACATCCTCTGCCAGGGCCTGCGCCCCACTGCCGTAGCGATGGTATAGGCGCAGGCGCCCCTGGGGGTCGTACACATCGCTGCCCGCCGAGTGGTCCATGGTGTAGCTGGTAGGGGTTGGGCCCTCCACCTTCTTGTAATAGACCTTGAAGGCTTTCGCTAACGCGGGCAGCTCCTCGGGCGTGGCCCGCAGCGCCAAAAACGACGGGTCATGGCGTCATGATCAGATAGTGGTCCACCAACATGGCTGCGAACAGCGCCGACAAATGGATCAGAGAAAAGCGGAAGGTCTGGCGGGCCAGGGTGTCGGAGTACGACCGCCACAGCCGCCAGGCATACGCCACGAAGCCCGCATTCAGCCCCACCGCCACCAGCAGATACAGCCAGCCATTCATGTGCAACAGATAGGGCAGCAAGCAGGCGGCAAACAGCACCAGGGTATACAGC
>NZ_JARJMT020000170.1 GCF_029335975.1 Tepidimonas sp. | reverse complement strand
GCTTGCAGGGGCGTCGGGCGGGGTGGCAGAGGGCAGCGTCAAGGGGCCTTTCTGGCCACACCCCGACAGGGTCATGGCCAGCACGGCCGTCCAAGCGGCCAGACACGGTCCTACAATCCGCCGGATTCTTTGCATGCGGGCGATTGTAGTGATGACCGATCTCGAATACCTGGACCGGGCCGAGGCGGCCTTGAAGGCGGTGGAACTCAGCTGCGACCGCCTGAACGAAACCACCGATGCCGACATCGACAACCAGCGCGTCGGCGGCATGATCACCCTGACCTTCCGCAATGGCAGCCAGATCGTGATCAATCTGCAGAAGCCTTTGCACGAGATCTGGATGGCGTCACGCTCCGGCGGCTATCACTACCGCTTCGACGGCCAGCACTGGATGGACACCAAGGGCACCGGGGAGTTTTTTGCCCACCTCTCGCGCGAGGCGTCGGCGCAAGCCGGCATGCCGCTGACGTTTGTCCCTTGAGCCGCCACACCGTCCGTCGGCCAGGGGGGAGCCTACTGGCGGAACAGATCCAGGATGCTGCGCTTTTCGTGCGGGTCGCTCTCCCCGTCGGGTGGGGCTTCGCCTGCCGCCGGTAGGTTGGCTGCATCGTCAAACCCCAGGCGTTTGACAAAGCTGCCGTCGGCATATTCGTCGTACACCCAATCTCCGTTCACGAATGCCACGCCGGACGGTGGCGTGAAGTCGTATACGGGGGTGTTGCGCAGGGCTTGGCCCATGAAGTCGATCCAGATCGGCAGCGCCAGCGCCCCGCCCGTGGCCCGCCGGCCCAGATTGCGCGGCGTGTCGTAGCCCAGCCAGGCAGCCGCCGCCAGCGTCGGGTGAAAACCCACGAACCACGCATCCTGGGCGTCGTTGGTGGTGCCGGTCTTGCCGTACAGGTCCGGGCGCTTGAGCGTCGCCTGCGCCCGCGCGGCGGTGCCGGAGCGGGTGATTTCGTTGAGCAGTTGCCCCATGAGGAAAGCGTTGCGCGCGGGTAGGGTGCGGTTGGCCTCGTCCGGGGCCTGCGGCGGCACCTCCAGCAGCACCCGGCCCTTGGGGTCGGTGATGCGGGTGATCAGCACCGGGGGCAGATAGTGCCCCCCGTTGGCAAACACGCTGTAGCCGGCTGCCATCTCCAGCGGCGTCACAGCCCCTGCGCCCAACGCCATGGTCAGATAGGGCGGATGCTTGGCGGGGTCCAGCCCAAAGCGGGTGATCCACTGTTGCGCCGACTGGGTGCCGACGGCCCGCAGCACTTGGATCGAAACCATGTTCTTGGACTTGGCCAGTGCCGTGCGCACGGTCATCGGCCCCTCGTATTGCCCATCGTAGTTCTTGGGCTCCCAGGGTTTGCCGCCCGTCACGCTGGCCGGAAAGAACAACGGCGCGTCGTTGACGACCGTTTGCGGCATGATGCCCTTTTCCAGGGCAGCAGAGTAGATGAAGGGCTTGAAACTGGAGCCGGGCTGGCGCTGCGACTGGGTGGCGCGGTTGAATTTGTTGCGCTCGAAGTCGAAGCCGCCGACCAGCGCGCGAATGCCGCCGTCGCGCGGATCGACAGCGACGAAGGCCGCCTCCACCGTGGGGGTCTGCGTGAGATACCAACCCTGCGCGCCTTTGGCGATGCGCACCACGGCGCCGGGGCGCAGCTTGAGCTGCGGCGGCGCATGATCACTCAGACCCGAGCGCACCGGCTCCAGCCCTTGGCCGGTGATTTCGATGGGGACGTCGTCGCTGCGCACCACGACCACTTTGCGCGGATCGGCCGACAGCACCACGGCGCTCAGCAGCGGCGGGTTGTCTGGCACGGCGGCCAGCGCGTCGTCGATGGCCGCCTCGCGCGCAGCAGGATTGGCAGGCAGCTCGATGAACCGCTCGGGCCCGCGGTAGACCTGGCGCCGCTCGAAGTCCAGGATGCCCTGACGCACGGCGCGCCAGGCAGCGCGCTGCAGGGCTGGGTCGATGGTGGTGTGGACCTGCAGTCCGGCGGTGTAGGCGTCCTCGCCATAGCGCTCCATGACGGCCTGGCGTACCATCTCAGCGATGTATTCGGCATGGATGGCCTGCTCGGCGTCGACGCGGCGCAGCCGCAAGGGCTCTTCGCGGGCAGCTTGGGCTTCGGCGGCGGTGATGAAGCCGTTTTCCAGCATGCGGTCGATGATGTAGAGCTGGCGCGCGCGGGCCCGCTTGGGATTGCTGATCGGGTTGTAGGCCGATGGCGCCTTGGGCAGACCGGCCAGCATGGCCGCCTCGGCAATGGTCAGCTCCTCGAGGGATTTGCCGAAGTAGGTTCGCGCCGCCGCCGCAAATCCGTACGAGCGGTGGCCCAGAAAAATCTGGTTCATGTAGATCTCGAGGATTTGCTCCTTGGTGAGCAGGTGCTCGAGCTTGAAGGTCAGCAGCACCTCGTAGATCTTGCGCAGATAGCTTTTTTCGCTGGACAGGTAGACATTGCGTGCCACCTGCATGGTGATGGTGGAGGCGCCTTGGCTCTTGGCTTCGCCCAGATTGGCCAGCGCCGCGCGCAGCAGGCCCCGGTAATCGATGCCGCTGTGCTCGAAAAAGCGCGCATCCTCGATGGCCAGCACGGCGTTGATCATCACCGGCGGGATGTCCTCGAACGGCACGAGGTTGCGGCGCTCCTCGCCAAACTCGGCCAGCAACGAGCCGTCGCGGGCGTACACGCGCAGTGGCAGCTTGGGGCGGTAATCGGCCAACTCGCTGACGTCGGGCAGGTTGGGGTAGGCCATTGCCAGGCCGAGGGCGATCAGCATGGCGCCCGCCAGCCCGGTGCCCGAGACAATCACCAGCGCTGCCCACAATACCCGGCGCCAGCCCGATCGGGGGGCAGAGACGGCAGGGGATGGGGAC
>NZ_JARJMT020000169.1 GCF_029335975.1 Tepidimonas sp. | reverse complement strand
ATCCACCACCGTGGCGCTGCGCGGCAGCGCCATGATCTTGTTTTTTGGGGTGAACACATAGACCGAGTCGGGAAACAGGTCGATGCGCACATGGTCCCAGAATTCGCGGGAGTCCTTGGTCTCCTGTTGGATGTCCAGCAGCGACTGCAGCCACTGCACATTGAGGGCCTGTGCCGAGGCCTCTGCCGCCATGTCCCCTGCCTTGTACAGCCAGTGCGCGGCGATGCCAGATTCGGCGACCACATCCATGTTGGCGGTGCGCAACTGAAACTCGATGGCCGTGCCAAATGGCCCGACCAGCGTGGTGTGCAGCGACTGGTAGCCGTTGACCTTGGGGATGGCGATGTAGTCGCGGAATTTGCCTGGAAGCGGCTTGTAGAGCTGGTGCAACACCCCCATGGCGGTGTAACAGTCCAGCACCTGCGGCACGATGATGCGAAAGCCGTAGATGTCGGTCACTTGCGCGAACGACAGATGCTTGGCGTCCATCTTGCGGTAGATGGAGTAGAGCGTTTTTTCCCGTCCGCTGATACGCACCTCCAGCCCGCTGTGCGCGAATGCCGCCTCGACTTCGCCTTGCACACGGGCGATCAGATCGCGTCGCCGCGCGCGCGAGCGCGCCAACGCCTTCGAGAGCGCTTGATAGCGCCAGGGGTGCAGGTGGCGAAAGGCCAGATCCTGTAGCTCGCGGTAGAAATTGTTGAGCCCCAGTCGGTGGGCGATGGGCGCGTAGATGTCCAGCGTCTCGCGCGCGATGCGTCCCCATTTGTGGCGCGGCATGTCACCCATGGTGCGCATGTTGTGCAGCCGATCCCCGAGTTTGATCAGGATCACCCGCACATCGCGCGCCATGGCCAGCAGCATCTTGCGGAAGGACTCGGCCTGACCCTGCTCGCGGCTGTCGAACTCCAGCTTGTCCAGCTTGGTCAGCCCATCCACCAGATCCGCTACGGCGGGGCCGAAGCGCTGGGTCAGCTCGGCCTTGGTGACGCCGCAGTCCTCCAGCACGTCGTGCAGCAAGGCAGCGCACAGGGCCTGGGCGTCCAGCTTCCATTCGGTGCAGATTTGCGCCACTGCGATGGGGTGGGTGATGTAGGGATCGCCGTTTTTGCGCATCTGACCCAGGTGGGCCTGATCCGCGAAGCGATAGGCCTGCCGGACCAGATCGATTTCGGCGGCGTTCAGATAGTCCAGGCGCGACTCGAGGGCGGCAAAACTGGCCGCCGCCGCGCTGGCTGCCGCTTGGGGAGGCGGGGCAGGCGGCCGGGTGCCAAAGGCGGTAGCCTCGGCGGGACTCACAGCGTCAACTCTCACCCCAGTAATGTAAACAAAAAAGGCGCCTGGGGTGGGCGCCTTGCGGGATCACTGGAATCGGCCTTCAGACGGGAACCTTGCGCAACATCTCCAGGCCAACGAGCCCGGCTGCCACTTCGCGCAGGGCGGTCACGGCGGGTTTGTTGCGCGTCTCCAGCTTGGGGGCGTGGCCCTGGTTGAGCATGCGCGCGCGGTAGGTGGCCACCAGCACGAGTTGGAAGCGGTTGGGGATTTTTTCCAGGCAATCCTCGACGGTGATGCGTGCCATGAAAACCTCCGGCAAACGTTAAAAAAGCTATTGGATATTCAGCGCTTGAAACACTTCGGCGCGAACCCTGCGCTGGGCCGCGACCCGCAGGCGCTGCGAATGGGTAATCGTCTTGAGATCGAACAATGCCCGCTCAAAAATCTCATTGATTATAACGTAGTCGAAGGCATGGACATGCGCCATCTCCTCGGCGGCATTGCGCAGGCGCAGTTCGATGACGTCCTCGCTGTCCTCGCCGCGGCGCAGCAGTCGGTTGCGCAGTTCCTCCCAACTCGGCGGCAGGATGAAGATCAGCACCGCATTGGCAAACTGGCGTCGGATCTGCAGCGCCCCCTGGTAGTCGATTTCCAAAACAATGTCCGCGCCGGCCGCAATCTTGTCTTCGATGGCTTTGCGCGAGGTGCCATAGCGGTGGTTGTGTACCCGTGCCCACTCGACAAAGGCATTGGCGGCAACCATGCGGTCGAACTCCTCGTCGCTGACGAAGAAGTACTCGCGCCCGTGCAGCTCTTGCCCGCGTGGGGCGCGCGTGGTGTGGGAGACGGACAACTCCATGCGCGAGTCCATCTCCAGCAGCGCTTTGACGAGGCTGGACTTGCCCGTGCCGCTGGGGGCGGCCACGACGAACAGGTTGCCGGGGTATTCCATGGGGGTCATTCGAGGTTTTGGACCTGCTCGCGCATCTGCTCGATCAGCACTTTCATGTCTACCGACAGGCGCGTGAGCTCCAGACTGGCCGACTTGGCGCCCAGTGTGTTGGCCTCGCGGTGCAGTTCCTGAATCAGAAAGTCCAGCCGTTTGCCGACTTCGCCGCCGCGCTGCAGCAGCCGCTCGATTTCGCTTAAGTGTGACTGCAGTCGCGTCAACTCCTCGGCGACATCCACCCGGACGGCGAACGCCGCTGCTTCGACCAGCGCCCGCTCCTGCGCCGCAGCAGGATCTGCCGCAGTGGCCCCGAGGGCATCCTGGATGCGCTGCACAAAGCGCTCGCGCTGCTGCGCCACGATCTGGGGCACCAACGGCTCGGCCTGTGCTGCCAGCCCGCGCAGCTGGGCTACACGGTCTCGCAACATGCAAACCAGCCGAGCGCCCTCGCGCTCGCGCGCGGCGGTGAAATCGTCCAACACCCGCTCGGCCAGCGCCAGCAGCGGCTCTATCCAGTCGGTCGTCACCGGGGCGCCGCGTTGGGCGAGTTGCAGCACCTCGGCCACGGACAGGGCACGCGCCTGCGTCAGCCAGGCCTGCACCCGCTCCTGCGCACTGAGCAGGCGCTGCAGTTCGGCCACCGTCGGCACCCGCATGCCGCCATCGCCGCGCTGTTCGATCCAGACGCGCAACTCCACCTTGCCGCGTCGCACCCGCGCGCCGACGCGCTCGCGCAGAGCTGGCTCGGCCATCCGCAGGTCTTCGGGCAGGCGCAGCGACAGGTCCAGAAAGCGCCCATTGACGGCGCGGATTTCCAAACCCAGCACACTGGTGCCGGGCGCACGGTCGTCGCTGGCGGCTGCCCGAGGCAGGCATTGCCCCGTGGCGTAGCCGGTCATGCTGTACACTGGCATGGCCTTTAGCAGAGGGCGGTCCGGGGGGCGGCGCCGGCCGCTTGAGCACGAAAGTTGCGCATGCAAGGATTATGTCAAAGACCAAGCCCGCTCCTCTGCCGCCGGATACGGTGATCGGCGGCTACCGCATCGTGCGCCTGCTGGCGGCCGGCGGTTTTGGGCTGGTCTATCTGGCGCTGGACGCCAATGGGCGCGAAGTCGCCATCAAGGAGTATCTTCCCGCGTCGCTCGCGCTGCGCTCGCCCGGCGAGCGGTCGCCGGTCGTCGCCCCCGAAAAGCAGGCCCTCTTCCGGCGGGGTTTGCGCAATTTTTTCGAGGAAGGTCGGGCGCTGGCGCAAATCGCTCACCCCGCCGTGGTGGGCGTGCACGATTTTTTCCGCGAGAACGAGACCGTCTATATGGTCATGGACTACTTGCAGGGCGCGTCGCTGCAAGAGTTCATCTTGGCGGCGCGCAGCCGACAGGGCGACAAAGCGCTGAGCGAGGCAACGATCCGCTCGATCTTCGACGAGGTGCTGCGCGGGCTGCGCATCGTGCACCAGCACAAAATGCTGCATCTGGATATCAAGCCGGCTAACATCTTCATCACCGACGACGACCGCGCGGTGCTGATCGACTTTGGCGCGGCGCGCGAAGTGCTCAACCCCGAGGGCGGTTTCGCACGCCCCATGTATACCCCGGGCTTTGCCGCGCCAGAGATGTACCGTCGCGCCGAGATCGCTGGCTTGGGGCCGTGGACCGACATTTACGCCATCGGTGCGTGCATGTACGCTTGCATGCAGGGCTGTCCGCCTCACGACGTCCCCCAGCGACGCGACAAAGACCGACTGGATGGCGCGCTGGCACGCCTGCAGGGCAGCTATTCCGACCAGCTGCTCGATGTGGTGCGCTGGTGCATGGCGCTCGATCCGCTGTCGCGGCCGCAGTCGGTGTTCGCTTTGCAGCGCGCACTGGCCAGCGAAGCGCTGCCCGAACCTACGCCTGCGCGTTGGTGGGATCGTGTTCGTGCCCGCCTGGGCTGGGAGCCGGCCGGGGAGAGTCCGCACGGGCCAGTCAGCCTCCACGGCCAGCAGGCCAGCGGACACTCCTGTACCGGATTCCCAAGTGCCCGATATTCCTCAAGGACGAAACCATGACGCAAAACCCTACAGCGGGTGCTGTTGGCCACCGACGCCACGATGGCCGCGCCCCCGACCAATTGCGACCCGTGCGCATCACCCGGGGCTACACCGTCCATGCCGAAGGCTCGGTACTGATCGAGTTTGGCCTCACCCGCGTGCTGTGCACGGCCTCGGTGGAAGAGCGCGTGCCCCCGCACAAAAAAGGCAGCGGTGAGGGCTGGGTGACGGCCGAGTACGGCATGTTGCCCCGTGCCACCCACACCCGCAGCGACCGCGAGGCCGCGCGCGGCAAGCAAAGCGGCCGCACGCAGGAAATCCAGCGCCTCATTGGCCGCTCCTTGCGCGCGGTCTTCGATCTGAGCGCCTTGGGCGAGCGCACCATCACATTGGATTGTGATGTGCTGCAGGCCGATGGCGGCACCCGCACCGCGGCCATCACCGGCGCTTGGGTGGCGGCGCAGGACGCCGTGCATCAGCTGCTGGCCGAGGGCAAACTACAGCGCAACCCCATCTTGCACCCGGTGGCGGCCGTCTCGGTAGGTATCGTGAGCGGGGTGCCGGTGCTGGACCTGGATTACTTGGAGGACGCCGGCTGCGAGACCGACATGAACGTCGTCATGACCGGGGCGGGCCACTTTGTCGAGCTGCAGGGCACGGCTGAAGGAGAGCCTTTCAGCCGCGAGGATTTGCAGCAGCTGCTGACGCTGGCCGATGGCGGCATCCAGCAGCTGATCGCGATGCAGCGCGCCGCGCTGGCTGGCGCCGAGGTGCGGTGAAGTTATGGCGGATACAAACCCTCCGCGCCGTTTGGTGCTGGCCTCCAACAACCCGGGTAAATTGGCCGAATTGCAAGCGATGTTCGCGCCGCTCGGCCTGGAGCTGGTGACGCAGGGCAGCCTGGGCATCCCCGAGGCGCCAGAGCCGCACCGCACCTTCATCGAAAACGCGTTGGCCAAAGCCCGCCATGCGGCCGCTGCGAGCGGCTTGCCGGCTCTGGCCGACGACGCTGGGCTTTGTGTGGCGGCCTTTGGCGGCCGGCCGGGGGTGGACACGGCGCATTACTGCACGCAGTTCGGCTATCCCAAGAGCGATGCCAACAATGTGCGCGCCTTGCTCGAGCAGATGCGCGACATCGACGATCGCCGCGCCGCGATGGTCAGCACCCTGGTCGCAGTACGCAGCCCCGAGGACCCCGAGCCGCTGGTCGCCTCTGGCCGTGTCGAGGGCGTGATCACGCGCGAGCCAGTTGGCGAGGGCGGTTTCGGCTTCGACCCGGTGATGTTCATCCCCGCTTTTGGCTGCACCTTCGCCCAGCTGCCCACCGAGGTCAAGAACGCCCACAGCCACCGGGGCCGCGCGGCGCGCGCCATGCTGGCCCTGATGCAGGAGCGGAGATGGCCAGCGGGCTGAGCGGGCACGGCGTGGCCGCCGCCCGCGAGACGGCCGTGTTGTGGCAGCGTCCAGGCCAGGTCCGGCTGCAGGGCCTGCCCCCGCTGGCACTCTATGTGCATTTGCCGTGGTGCCTCAAAAAGTGTCCTTACTGCGACTTCAATTCGCACGAATGGGGAGCAGCCAGCGGCCAAACCGGCCCTTTGCCCCAGCAGGACTATGTGCGAGCCCTGCTGGCCGACCTGGAGGCCAGCTTGCCGCTCGTCTGGGGGCGTACGGTGGTCAGCGTCTTTATCGGTGGGGGCACACCCAGCCTGTTCGACCCGGAGGTGATCGGCCAGCTGTTGTCGGAGCTGCGCGCCCACCTGCCGCTGGAGCCCGGTGCCGAGATCACGCTGGAGGCCAATCCCGGCACTTTCGAGCGCGAGCGCTTTGCCGCTTTTCGCGACGCGGGGGTGACGCGCCTGAGCATTGGCGTGCAGAGTTTCGACGACCGCTTGCTGCGCGCGCTGGGGCGGGTGCATGATGCCGCCCAGGCGCACGCCGCGGTGGACGAAGCGGCGCGGCACTTCGATACTTTCAATCTGGATCTGATGTATGCGCTGCCCGGCCAGACACTTGCCGATCTGCAGCGGGACCTGGACGCTGCGCTGGCGCACCAGCCCCCACATCTGTCCATCTACCACCTGACCATCGAGCCCAACACCTGGTTCGCCAAGCATCCGCCGCCTGTGCCGGACGATGACGCGGCCTACACCATGCTCGACCGCATCGTCGAGCGCACGGCCGACGCCGGGTTGGTGCGCTATGAAGTCTCGGCCTATGCCCGCGCTGGTCACCGCTGTCGACATAATCTGAATTATTGGCAGTTCGGCGACTATCTGGGCATCGGAGCGGGCGCACACAGCAAGTTGAGTTTTGCCCAGCGCATCGTGCGCCAGGTGCGCTGGCGTGACCCGGCGCGCTATGTGCAGCAGGCGCTGGCGGGCACACCCGTGGCGCAGCAGCACGAGGTGGCAGTCCGCGACCTGCCATTCGAATTCATGCTCAATGCCCTGCGCCTGCGTGACGGTTTTGCGCTGCGGACCTTTAGCGAACGCACAGGCTTGCCGTCGACGGCGTTATCGGCGACCATTGAGCGCGCGCGCGAGCGCGGCTGGCTCGCCGTGGGAGACGACGGCTGGCTGGCGCCGACCGCGCATGGTTTCGACTGGTTGAGCGATCTGCAGGCGCTGTTCCTGCCCGACTGAGGCCCAGGCGTCGCGTCGCAGGGACACCGGTGTGTGGATGCGGACAGGAGGGTGTGCATGCTGGCCATCTATGGCACGTCGGGCCTGGTGTACCGCGGTCCGATCGAGGACCTGCGACGGGTGTTGCCCTCGTTGCGCGCCGGGCGCCTGCGAGCCCTGGCGGAGGAAACCGACCGCCCCGATTTTGCGGGCAGTGGCTATCGCGCCGTGGGCCGGCGCTCGGGCGACGAGCCCGCCAGCGACACCCCGCTGCCGCGGCCTGCAGCCGCTGCCGTCCAGGCCTATGGCCAGGTACAGCACCCCGCATCCCAGCGCCATCCGCTGGAGCGGGTGCAGGATGTCATGTCCCGCGAGGTGGTCACGGTCACCGAGGACATGAGCGTGGCGCAGGGCTGGCGGCGCCTGGCCGAGCGTGGCCTGGGCCAAGCCCCAGTGCTGGATGCGCAGGGCCGCTTGGTGGGCCTGCTCACCCGGGCCGAGTTGCTGCACATCGACCGCCTGCCCCGCCCAGAGGACAGCGCCCTGGTCTGGCGCGCCTTTTTGGCACAGCCTTTGTCCGATGTCATGGTCACCCCCATTCCCGCGGTCACCCCGGACACCCCGCTGCGACGGCTCGCACTGGCCCTGCTGCACACCGGCCTGCCGGGCCTGCCGGTGGTGGACGGCGAGGGCGCGTTGCTGGGGTTTGTGTCCCGCAGCGACTTGCTCAAGGCGGTCGTGCACGACCCTCCGCTGGATCTGTGGGCCGGGTAGGTGACAATAAGCGTTTGGCGGCGGCCGACCTGGCCGCCAGATCTCATCCCCGACTTCCCTGAGCGGCCATCCCCCGCGCCCTGCACCGTGAACGCGTCCGCACCCCTTTCCGCGAAAACTTCTCTGACCGAACTCGACCAGCGCACCCGTGGCGCCTTCACGGCGCCGACTTCGGGCGAGCGTGCTGCGCGCCTGCGCGAATGGCTGGCCACAGACCCGCCGGCCGACGATGTGGCCGAGGTCTATCGCGAGCTGGCCACGCGCGACAAAGGGGCTGCCAAACTGGTCAAGGAACGGTTGGAGGAACTTCGCCGCGCCCGCGCCCAGGAGTCCCTGGCTGCCGAGTGGGCCGCCCGGGCCGAAGCGCTGTTGGACGCCCCGCGGCTGAATCTGGCCGACGCCATGGCCTGGCAACGCGATGCCGCCAAGGCCGGGGCCCCGCTGTCGCGCGAGCCGCTGGCTGGCCTGCGTCAACGCCTGGCCGAGCGCATGAAAGCCATCGAGGACCTGCAAACCCGCGTGCAGGTCGAGCGTGAGGCCGCTGGTCTGCTGGTGCAGCGCATCGACCTGCTGTCCACCAAACCGCTTGCCGAGGCGCAAGCGGCACGCGACGGCTTGGCACAAGATGTGAACGACTGGCACGAACGTCAGCAGGGGCTGGCCACCGCCGCAGGCTGGGCCGACCTCGACCCCCGCTACCCGAACCAGCTCGAGGCCGCACGCCAGCAGCTCGATGCGGTCTGGCAGGCGTTCGAGGCGGCGCTCGCCCAGGCCGCCGCCGCGGCCGATGATCCCCAGGCGCCCCTGCCTGGGGTGCCCGTGTGGGCCGACGAAATCCGTGCCCAGCGCGGCGAGCCGCTGGCCGCCGAGGCCGAGTCGGCCGCTCCCGTGCCCAAGGCGGTGCAGGCGCTGGCCCAGGCCGCGCTGCTGCCGGCGATCGAAGCGCTGGAGCGCGAGCTGGCCGCCGGCCACACCAAGGCCATGAGCCGCTACGCCGGCGAGCTGCGCCATGCGCACAAAGTGCACGGCCGCCACGCAGGGCCGGAGCTCGAGGCCCGGGCGCTCGCGGCGCTGGCCAAGGCCAAGGAGCTGGAGGACTGGCAGCGCTGGCGCGCCGACCAGTTGCGCGAAGGGCTGCTGGCCCAGGCCATAGCCCTGACCCAAGGGCCCGAGGGGCAACGGCCCATCGGCCGCAAGCTGCAGGAGGCCATCCGCCAGTTGCGCGAGCAATGGAAGCAGACCGACCAAGGGGGCACCTCCAACCAGGCGCTGTGGAAGCGCTTCGACGAGGCGTGCAACCAAGCCTATCATGCAGTCGAAGCCTGGCGGCGTGAAATCAAGGCCCAGCATGAGGCGGCGCGACAGGCCCGCCTGGCGCTGATCGACGAGGTGCGCGCCTGGACCACAGCCCATGGCACCAGCGAGGACTGGAAGGCCCAGCTGCGCGATCTGCACGCTTTTGCCGAGCGTTGGCGCCAAGGGGGCCATGTCAGCGAAAAGATTTTTGCAGAGCTGCAGCCGCTGTGGAAGGCCGCGATGGCCGCCGCTCACGAACGGTTGGAGGCCGCGCAGGCCGACAGCACCGCGCGTCGCCAGGCGTTGATTGCCGAGGCCCAGGCGCTGGCGGCCGAGCCGCGCCTGCGCTTGGATGCCGTCAAAGACCTGCAACAGCGCTGGCAGCTCGAGGCGCACCGGGTGCCACTGGATCGTCGCCGGGAGCAAAAGCTGTGGGAGGCATTCCGCCAGCCCATCGACGAGGCCTTCGCGCGCAAGAGCGCCGAGCGGGAGAAGACCCAGGCCGACACCAGCCGGCTCGACGCCGCAGTGCTGGAGGCTGCGCGCGCCCTGGAAGCCGCCTGCGCCGCCGACGACGCCCAGCAGATCCGCGCAGCGATGGCCGCTCTGCGGGCCGCCGCGCAGGCGCAGGGCGCAACGGTGGACGAGGCCGCTGCGGCCCCGGTTGCGAGCGCAGCCGAAACACCGACCGAAGCAGCGGCCGACGCCTCCCGCGATGCACCCACGCCAGCGGCGCCGCGTGCCGTCGTGGCCCGCCGGGGCGATGATCGGCCGGGAGTGGTCCCGGCCAGCGCAGCAGCTGCAGCGCGCTCGGGGCCTGCCAAACCGGCTTTGCGCGCCCGACCGGAGCGTCCCCCCCGTGCCGACGCCCCCCCGCGTCCACGACTGGGGGATGCTGCCTTCCGCGCCCAGCGGCAAGCTTTGGAGCGCGCCGAGGCCAAGCTGCGCCAGTTGGCGGCGCGCGCCCACGGCGAGGCCCTGACCGAGCTGCTGGCGGCGTGGTCCGCGCGCGATGCGGCGCGCCTGCCGCCCGCGCAGCAGCTGGGCGGCCGCCAGGCTGCGGCGGCGCGCCCTGCGTGGGCTCAGGCGCTAGGGCGGGCTGCCGCCCCCGCCGCCGAAGCTGCCGAGCCCTTGCTGCGGCTGGAGATTGCGGCCGATGTGCCCACGCCCGCCGACCAGGTCGATGCCCGTCGCCAGTTGCAGCTACGGCTGCTCACGCGCCGGCACGAACCCGGGCCTGCCGAGACTTGGGCGCAGGATGTGGCGCGCGTGCTGGCCACGGCCCACGATGCGGTGCATGAGCGGCGGCTGCAAGCAGTGCTAAAGGTGCTGCTGCGGCGCTGATCGTCCCGCGCAGTCAAGGGGTGTTGCCAGACGCTGTAGGCCGGGCAAAAAAAGCGTCCAGCAGCGCGACCCACTCGGCATGGGCCTCGGCCAGCCGCTCGCGGTCTACGCAATAGGCCTCGCAGGTCACGGCAAAAAACTCCGCAGGGGATTCAGCGCCGTAGGCATCAAGCCACGGTGGCGGGGCGCCAAACCGCTCGTGCAAGGCCACCCGCTGGCGGTGTGTGGCATGCGCCTCGCTCAGAACGGTGTGCCAACGCTGCCGTGCAGCCGCAGCCGACAGCCCCAGAAAGCCGGCAGGCAGCAGCGGGCAGCCGTCGGCCGGCTGGCCCAACGGTTTTCCGTGCAGGTCGATGGCATGAGCAAACTCGTGGATCACCAGGTTGTGCCCGATGCCCGCTGCGCCGGGCGCTGCGCCCAGCACACGCGGCCACGCCAGCACGATCGGACCGCCCTGCATGGCCTCACCGGCCAGCGTTTCATCGTACTCGTGCACGACGCCCGCTGCATCGTGGGTGCGGCGCGGCGCGATCATCTCGTCGGGATGCAGAACGATCCCCACGAAGTCGTCGTACCACGCCAGCGCGGTCAGCCCACGATGCCTGAGGGGCAGACAGGCCTGTGCTGCGACCAACAGCGCCATGCGGTCGTCCACCACCAGGCCATGCGCCCCGCTGAACACCTTGCGCGCCAAAAAGGCCGCGCACAGGTCGCGCAATCGAGTCAGTTCGCCTGTATCCAAGGCATGCAAACAGGGCAAATCGGCCACGACCCGCGCCCACAGCCGGTCCGGGATGGCCCGGCCGTCGCCCCGGCGTGCCCGCCAGCGCCGGTGCCAATGTTTCAGCCAGTGCGTCACCTTTCGCAGCCAGCGGGGTCCCCCCATGGGCGGCTCGGGAGGTCGTGAAGACGACACCCGGGTGTTCATACCAGGGCCGGGCAGGGCAAGGGGCGCACCTGCCAGCCCCCCTGCCGGTCAAGGTTGAGCACCTGCAGCCGCGGGGGCTGCGCGTCGGCGTCCCAGTCGCTCAACACCACACGATGGCCCTTGGCGCCCAGGCGGTGCACGCCGGGCCGGTGTGTGTGGCCGTGGACCAGGCCCGCAGCGCCCGCGGCCGCCACGGCGCGCGCGGCTGTATCCGCATCCACGTCGGCCGGCGCCACGCCAGCCTGACGCTGCGCCGCTTGGTGCTGTTGGCTGCGCTGGCGCAGGGCACGCGCCTGCGCCAGTCGGTCGGCCAGCGGCTGCGCCAAAAAGGCCGTTTGCCAAGCCGCCCCACGCACCTGCGCGCGAAACGCCTGGTAGTCCCGATCGGCCACGCACCAAGCATCGCCGTGGCTGAGCAGCCACCGGCGCGCATCGAAGGCAAGCACGGCTGGATCGGCCAGCAGTCGCGCCCCGCTGGCGGCGACAAAATCCTGGCCGAGCAAAAAGTCGCGGTTACCGTGCATCACGAATACCGGACGCCGGCGGGCCAATGCGGCCAGCGATTCAACGGCGTGCTGCATGAACGCGATTTCGGGGTCGATCGCCGGATCGGCGGTCAAGACATCGTCGCCAACCCAGATCTCGAACAGGTCGCCGAGGATGCACAGCGCATCGAAAGGAGCTGCCGCCAAATAGGCGTGCCATGCGGCGGCCGTGGCGGGGTCCTGCGCGTGCAGGTGAATGTCCGAGACGCAATCGACGCGCTGCAATGATGGCAGCGCGTCGATGTGGTCAAGCAGGGCCAAGCCGCTCATGCGCTCATGGGGCGGGGCCAGATGCGGCGGGTGTCAGGGCGTGACAACGACTGCCTTGGTGATGACCACGTCCTGCACCGGCACGTCGTCGTGAAAGCCGCGGCGGCCAGTGGCCACCTTGCGGATGGCGTCCACCACCTCGGTGCCTTTGACGACGCGGCCAAACACCGCGTAGCCCCAGCCTTGGGGCGTGGGAGCGGTGTGGTTGAGGAAACCGTTGTCCGCCACATTGATGAAAAACTGCGCCGTGGCCGAGTGCGGCGCCTGGGTGCGCGCCATGGCGATGGTGTAGCGGTCGTTCTTCAGGCCGTTGGCGGCTTCGTTTTCGATCGCGGCACGCGTGGGTTTTTGCTTCATGCCAGGCTCGAAACCGCCCCCCTGAATCATGAAGCCGTCGATGACGCGGTGAAAAATCGTGCCGTCGTAGTGGCCGTCGCGCACATACGCCAGAAAGTTCTCGACCGACTTGGGCGCCTTGGCGGCGTCGAGTTCGAGGGTGATGACGCCATGGCCGGCGATGTGGAGTTCGACTTGGGGATTCACGGAACGGGCTCCAGTGGGTGCGGGTCGGGGACCTGCCGCAGAAGGGGAAACGGACGTTTGGGAAGGCTGAGACGGCTGGGCGTGGGCGGCGGACCAGCCGAGCAGGGCGCCGCCCGCCAACAGGCCGAGGGCGGCCCGGCGGTGCGCAGAAAAGGTTCGAATCATCATGGCAAGTGAGAGGCGCGTGCGCAGCAGAGGTTCGACGGTTCAACGCGGGGGTGCGGCCCCCAGCAGCTCGCGCAGCGCGCGCAAGCGCTCGGCCAGCCCCGGGCTGTCGGGCTGCAGGGTCAGGGCGCGCTGCCAATGGCCGAGCGCCAAGTGGGCATAGACGTCGCCCAAGTTGCGGTGGGCGGTGGCGTAGTCGGGGTTGAAGCGGATGGCCGACTCCAGCGCGGCGCGCGCCTCGGGCAGACGTCCCTGGGCGGCCTGCAGCACGGCCAGATTGTTGTACGGCTCGGGCAGCTCCGGGTAGGCTTGGGTCAGGCTTTCGTAAATTTGTCGCGCCCCCTCGGTGTCGCCCCGGTTGGTCAGCACCACCCCCAACAGCAGGCGCGCCTGTGGATCGGTGGGACGCTCCTGCAGCCATTGCTCCAGCCGCTGCTGCGCCAGCGCCAGCTCGCCGCTGGCGATTAGGCGCTGGGCATCGGCATAGGGGGCTGCCGGGATCACCGGCTGCGCCCTGGCAGCCTGCGGCAAACTGCCCAGCAGCAGCGCACCCAGGCACAGCGCCAGGCCAAGCCGGCGCGCGCGCGAGCAACGCAGACGCGTCACGGGGCAAAACACGGGGCAGAGGAGGTGAAACAGATCGGGCATCGGTGCACAATACGCGCCTTTCGGCCGATTGTAGCCCGGGGGCCGCACCCGCCGGGCACGCACCGTCATGACCCTGCGCATCTACAACTCGCTCACCCGGCGGCTCGATCCGCTGCAGCCCATCGAACCTGGCCACGTCCGCATGTACGTCTGTGGCATGACCGTGTACGACCTGTGCCACCTGGGCCATGCGCGCTCGATGGTGGCGTTCGACGTGGTGCAGCGCTGGCTCAAGGCCAGCGGCTTGCGCGTGACCTATGTGCGCAACATCACCGACATCGACGACAAGATCATCGCCCGCGCCCTGCAAAACGGCGAGACCATCCGCAGCCTGACCAACCGCATGATCGATGCGCTGCACGCCGATGCCGATGCCCTCGGCATCGAGCGGCCCACGTTCGAGCCGCGCGCCACCGAATTCGTGCCGCAGATGTTGGACCTGATCGGTCGCCTGGAGGCCAAGGGGCTGGCTTACCGCAGCGACAACGGGGACGTCAACTACGCGGTGCGCGCCTTTGCCGGGTATGGCAAGCTCTCGGGCAAAAGCCTGGACGAGCTGCGCGCGGGCGAGCGTGTCGCCATCGGCGATGGCAAGCGCGATCCGCTCGACTTTGTGCTGTGGAAGGCGGCCAAGCCCGAAGAGCCGGACGAGGCCAAGTGGGACAGCCCCTACGGGATGGGCCGCCCAGGCTGGCACATCGAATGCTCGGCCATGAGCTGCGAGATGCTGGGCGAGAGTTTCGACATCCACGGCGGCGGCGCGGATCTGCAGTTTCCGCACCACGAGAACGAAATCGCCCAGAGCGAAGGGGCGACGGGCCAGCCGCTGGCGCGGATTTGGATGCACAACGGCTTCGTGCGCGTGGACAACGAGAAGATGTCCAAGAGCCTAGGCAACTTCTTTACCATTCGCCAGGTGCTGCAAAAGTTCGATGCCGAGACGGTGCGCTTCTTCATCGTGCGGGCGCACTACCGCAGTCCACTCAACTACAGCGACCAGCACCTGGAGGATGCGCGCGCGGCACTCAAGCGGCTGTACACGGCCCTCGATGCGGTGCCACCTCGGCCGCTCGCGGGCATCGACTGGGGGCAGCCGCACGCGGCGCGCTTCAAGGCTGCGATGGACGAAGATTTTGGCACCCCAGAGGCGGTCGCCGTCTTGTTCGAGCTGGCGGCCGAAGTCAACCGCACGCGCGATGCGCAGCTCAGTGGCCTGCTGCGTGCGCTGGGCGCCACCCTGGGCCTGTTGCAGCAGGATCCCCAGGCGTTTTTGCGCGCTGGGGTGAGGCTGGACGAGGCTGCGATCGCCGCACGCATCGCTGAGCGGGCGGCGGCCAAGGCAGCGCGGGACTTCGCGGCCGCCGACCGCATCCGTGCCGAACTGGCTGCGCAGGGCATCGTGCTCAAAGACGGACCCGGCGGCACCACCTGGGAGCGGGCATGAGCGCAGTGCCGCGCGCCCGCGCCGTCGCTGGAGTGCCGCCGTTGGTGGCGCAGCCATCCGGGGGCGGCTTCGTGCCGGCGTTCTGGACGCAGGCCTGCGCCCATCTGGCCGGGCGCGATCGCGTCATGGCGCGGCTGATCCCGCAGTTTCCGGGCGCTTGCCTGCAGTCGCGTGGGGACGCCTTCACCACCTTGGCACGCAGCGTGGTGGGGCAGCAGATCTCGGTCAAGGCGGCCCAGGCGGTCTGGGAGCGACTGGAGGCGTGCCTGGGGGGCTGCACGGCGGCGGCCGTTTTGGCTCGCGCACCCGAGGAGCTGCGCGCCACGGGCCTGAGCGCGCGCAAGGTGGAGTACCTGCTCGACCTGGCACGGCACTTCGAGGACGGTCGTATCGACCCTGCCGCCTGGCAAGCCATGGACGATGAGGCCATCATCCGCGACCTGATGGCGATTCGTGGCATCGGTCGCTGGACGGCCGAGATGTTTCTGATTTTTCACCTGATGCGTCCGGACGTGCTGCCGTTGGATGACGTGGGATTGCTGCGCGGCATCAGCCAGTGCTACTTTTCTGGTGAGCCGGTCAGCCGCAGCGATGCGCGCGAGGTCGCCGCCGCCTGGGCACCGTACCGCAGTGTGGCGACTTGGTATATTTGGCGCTCGCTGGATCCGGTGCCGGTGGCGTACTGAACCCCGCTGCGGGTATGCGCATGTCGCACACCCACCGGCGGCACGAGGGCCCGAACGCCCGTGGAGTGACACCTTGGCCAAACGCAACTTTCTGGATTTCGAGCAGCCGATCGCGGAACTCGAAGCCAAGATCGAAGAGCTGCGCTATGTGCAGACCGAGTCCGCCGTCGACATCTCCGAAGAGATCGACCGCCTGAGCAAAAAGAGCCTGCAGCTCACCAAGGACATCTACAGCAAGCTCACGCCGTGGCAGGTCACCAAGATTGCGCGCCACAGCGACCGGCCCTACACCCTGGACTATGTGCGCGCCATCTTCACGCACTGGACCGAGCTGCACGGCGATCGCCACTTTGCCGATGACCAGAGCATCGTCGGCGGGCTGGCGCGCTTCAACGGCCAGCCGTGTGTCGTGATCGGTCATCAAAAGGGGCGCGACACCAAAGAGCGCGCGCTACGCAATTTCGGCATGACCAAGCCGGAGGGCTACCGCAAAGCACTGCGTCTGATGAAGCTGGCCGAGAAGTTCCGCCTGCCGGTGTTCACTTTCGTGGATACGCCGGGCGCCTATCCCGGCATCGACGCCGAGGAGCGCAACCAGTCCGAGGCGATCGGGCGCAACATCTTCGAGATGGCGCAGCTGGAGGTGCCGATCGTCAGCACCATCATCGGCGAGGGCGGCTCCGGCGGTGCGTTGGCGATTGCCGTGGCCGACCAGGTGCTGATGCTGCAGTACGCCGTGTATTCGGTGATCAGCCCCGAGGGCTGCGCCTCGATTTTGTGGAAAACCGCCGACAAAGCGCCTGACGCCGCCGAGGCGCTGGGCATCACCGCGCACCGGCTCAAGGCATTGGGCCTGGTGGACAAAATCGTCAACGAGCCGGTGGGCGGCGCGCACCGCGACCCGCAGCAGATGGCCGTGCTGCTCAAACGGGCGCTGGCCGAGTCGCTGCGGCAGGTGGTGGATCTGGAGCCGGCCGAGCTGATCGAGCGCCGCCATGCCCGACTCAATGCCTACGGGCGCTTCAACGACACCAAGGCCAGCCAAGGCTGAGCCTGCGCCGCGCCGCGTGGTCCCCACGGCTGACCCGGCCGTACTGGCCGCACTCGACGCGTGGTGGCAGCGCCACGCTGCTGCCTTGCCTTCTGGGGCCGGGCTTGCCGTGGCTTTCAGCGGAGGGGCGGATTCCACCGCGCTGCTGTTGGCGGCGGCCGCGCGCTGGCCTGGGCAGGTGCATGCCTTGCATGTGCACCACGGCTTGCAGGCGGCGGCGGACGCCTTCGAAGCGCATGCGGCGGCCACGGCTGCCCGCTGGGGCGTGCCGTTTGCCCCCCTGCGTGTCGATGCCCGGCCTGCACCTGGGGACAGCCCCGAAGATGCCGCGCGCCGCGCCCGCTACCGTGCCCTGGCCGATGCGGCCCGTGCTCGGGGTTTGGGCGTCGTTTTGCTGGGGCACCATGCGCAGGACCAGGCCGAAACCTTGCTCCTGGCCCTGACCCGCGGGGCGGGTTTGCCCGGATTGGCCGGCATGCCCGAGCGGCGCTGCATCCACGGGGTATGGTTTGGCCGGCCGTTGTTGGCGCTGGACGGCGAGGCGCTGCGGCGCTGGTTGGTCGGACAGGGCATTGCCTGGGTCGACGACCCGACCAACACCGATCCCGCCTATACCCGCAACCGCATCCGGCTGCAGGTCATCCCCGCGCTGGCGCGGGCGTTCCCGACCTATGCTGCGACCCTGGCACGCAGTGCGCGCCACGCCGCGACCGCCCAGCGCCTGCTGGAGGAGTTGGCGGCGGACGATCTGGCGCGGCTTGGCGACCCGCCCGCGCTGGCTGGGCTGCGCGCCTTGTCGCCGGAGCGCGCCATCAATGCGCTGCGCCACTGGCTGCGCCAGCGCCACGGTGCCAGCGGAACCGAGGCCCAATGGCAAGAGGTGGCTCGGCAGATCGCAGCGGCGCGCACGCGCGGTCATGCCATGCGGCTGCGGGTGGGGGCTGGCTACTTGTTGCGTGCCGGAGCGGTGCTCGACTATCGGTCCGACCCGTGCGCGCCGGCGGGGCAGGGGCCGGGGTACGCCGTGCCCCGGCCCTTATAATCCTCAGGTTTGCCCGGGGGTAGCCCGGGCGTCTGCGCCGGCTCCCGCCAGTCGAGGCCGGCCGTCACACCCGAAAAACCTCCATGGCATTGATCGTTCACAAGTACGGCGGCACCAGCATGGGCTCGACCGAGCGCATCCGCAACGTCGCCAAACGGGTTGCCAAATGGGTGCGCGCTGGCCACCAAATGGTCGTCGTGCCCAGCGCAATGAGCGGCGAGACCAACCGCTTGCTTGGTCTGGCCAAGGAAGTCGCCCCTGCCAAGCCTGGCGATGCCTACTACCGTGAGTTGGATCAACTTGCGGCCACGGGCGAGCAAGTCTCGGTCGGGTTGCTGGCCATCGCGCTGCAGGCCGAGGGGATCGAAGCCGTCTCCTACTGCGGCTGGCAGGTGCCCATCCGCACCAACAGCGCCTACACCAAGGCCCGTATCGAATCCATCGACGACCGGCGCATCCGTGCCGACCTCGACGCCGGGCGCGTGGTCATCATCACCGGCTTTCAGGGCGTGGACGCCGGCGGCAGTGTCACGACACTGGGGCGCGGCGGCTCGGATACCTCGGCGGTGGCCGTCGCGGCGGCGATCAAGGCAGACGAGTGCCTGATCTACACCGACGTGGACGGCGTGTACACCACCGATCCGCGCGTCGTACCCGAAGCCCGGCGCCTGGCGCGCATCAGCTTCGAAGAAATGCTGGAAATGGCCAGCATGGGCTCGAAGGTGCTGCAAATCCGCTCGGTGGAGTTCGCCGGCAAGTACCGGGTGCCCATCCGCGTGCTGTCCAGCTTCACCCCTTGGGACATCGACATCCACGAGGAGGCCCGCTCCGGCACCCTCATCACCTTGGAGGAAGACGCATCCATGGAACAAGCCGTCGTTTCCGGCATCGCGTTCAACCGCGACGAGGCCAAGGTCTCCGTGCTGGGCGTGCCCGACAAGCCTGGCATCGCCGCCCAGATCCTGGGCGCCGTGGCCGATGCCAATGTCGAGGTCGATGTCATCATCCAAAACGTCAGCAAGGACGGCAAGACCGACTTTAGCTTTACCGTCCACCGCAACGATCTGGCCCGCACGATCGATGTGCTCAAGGCGCAGGTGGTGCCGGCCCTCGGCGCGGCCGACGTGGTGGGCGACGCCCGTATCTGCAAAGTCAGCATCGTTGGTATCGGCATGCGCAGCCATGTGGGCGTGGCCAGCCGCATGTTTCGCTGCCTGGCGCAGGAGGGCATCAACATCCAAATGATCTCCACGTCCGAGATCAAGACCTCCGTCGTCATCGACGAGAAGTACATGGAACTGGCCGTGCGCGCCCTGCACCGCGAGTTCGACCTCGATCAGCCCGCCGACACCCTGCAGGGGGCTTGATTTTCGGGATTGTGGGCCGTCATTCCCCCAAACTTGGGGCATAATGTCGGTTCCTTGGAGTGATGACCGAGAGGCCGAAGGTGCTCCCCTGCTAAGGGAGTATGCGGTGTAGAGCCGCATCGAGGGTTCGAATCCCTCTCACTCCGCCATCGCCAGTCTGTCATGGCGCGGCTGTGCTTGGAGGGTGCTGCGTCACCCTCACATCGTCCACCGCTTCGTCGTCCAGCGCCAGCAGGTCGGTCGCATCCAGGCCCGTCGCGGCATCGGCCGGGAGTTCTTCCACCCCGCGCAAGCGGCGCTCAATAGCCCGCGTACGTATCCCGATGTCGCTGAATTTTTTGGCGGCATTGTCGATGGACTTGCGGGTGGCCTCGATGGTATCGCCGAACTTTCGGAACTCCGTCTTGACGCTGGCCAAGATATTCCAGACTTCGGACGAGCGCTTCTCGATGGCCAGAGTGCGAAAACCCAGGCGCAGGCTGTTGAGCATGGCAGCCAGCGTGGTCGGGCCAGCGATCACGACGCGGTGGTCGTTTTGCAGCGTTTCAACCATGCCGGGGATGCGACAAATCTCGGCAAAAAGTCCCTCGGTCGGGACGAACAGAATGGCAAAGTCCGTCGTCTTGGGCGGGGCGATGTATTTTTCACGGATTTTCTTGGCTTGCGCCCGGACGGCCGCTGCAAAGGCATTGCCCGCTTTGAGGACCAGCTCCTTGTCTCCGCTGTCGTGGGCGTCGAGCAGGCGCTGGTAGTCTTCCACGGGATACTTGGAGTCGATGGGCAGCCACACGGCTTCGTGGTCGTTTTTGCCCGGCATCTTGATGGCGTACTCGACCAGGTCCGCGCTGCCCTCGACCGTCTTGACATTGCGCTCGTATTGTTCGGCCGTCAGCAGGCTCTCGATGATGGCCCCAAGCTGGACCTCGCCCCAGGTGCCGCGTGTGCGGACATTGGTCATGACGCGTTTGAGATCGCCCACACTGCCAGCCAGCAGCTTCATCTCGCCCAGGCCGGCGTGAACCTGCTCGAGCCGCTCGCTGACCAGGCGGAAAGAGTCGCCGAGGCGCTGCTCCAGGGTCGCGTGCAACTTCTCATCGACCGTGCGCCGCATGGCTTCGAGCTTGGCGGTGTTGTCCGCCTGGATCGCTGCCAAGCGCTCGTTGAGGGCTTGGCGCAAATGCTCGGCGCTTTGCTGCCAGCCCTGGGTCATGGCTTGCAGTTGCTGCGCCACCGCTTCCTGCAGCGTGGCAAGCTGGCGATGCATGTGACTGCTCGTGGCTTCCAACAAATCTTTGAGGGCCGTCGCAGTGTCGGATTGCGCCTGCGCAAACTGCGTCGTCTGGGTCTGGGTGGCTTCGGCCAATCGCGAAAGCAGGGCATGCTGCAGCGAGTCGAATCGCTGCCCCATGGACGTATCAAAGCCCCCGATGCGCTGCTCCAAACGGGCTGCAAACTGTTGGAATGCCGCGGCCAGTTCATGGCGGCCGTGGCGCGACTCCTCCAGGGTCAGCGCCAGCTTTGCATCCAGGCTTTGGTGGGCGGTTTGGGCAAATTCGCGCAGTTGGGCTTCGAGCCGAGTCAGCCCTGCGTCGGTGCGAGCCCCGGTCTGTACCAGTGCCTGCAAGGCTTGTTCCATGATGCCAATGCGCACATCGAGATCGGCTGGGGTGTCGAAGCGGGGTCGGCGCAGCACCAGGACCAGCAACAAAGCGGCGTTGAGCAGGCCGAGGCCGAGTCCAGCGAGCATGAGGGTGTCGGGGGTCATCGGGATCTTCCTGTGTGGCGCTCGCCGCGTCGGGCAGCCGCCCAGGTGACGGGGCGGCCAGCGCGCGCCGGCGCTACGTTAGCATAGTGTGGGGTCGTTCCAAGATTTGTCATTTCTTTACAACGCAATCATGATGAGGGTGGCCATGACAGAGGACCGGGCGGCGCAGCCGGCGCGCATCCTGGTGGTGCTGGGCATGGGCGGCACGATCGCGGGTCGCGCCAGCCAGGCACAGGATGTGGTGGGGTATCAGGCCGGGGTCGTGCCGGTGGCCGACCTGCTGGAGGGGTTGGTGCCGCCCGAGGGCATGCGGCTGGAGGCCGAGCAGGTGGCCAACCTGGACAGCAAGGACATGACCCCCACCCACTGGCAGGCGCTCCTGGCCGCAGCGTGGCGGCATCTGCAGCGCCCTGAGGTGGCGGCCCTGATCATCACCCACGGCACGGACACACTGGAGGAAACCGCCTGGCTGCTGCATGCGGTGCTGCAACCTTGCCGTCCGGTGGTCCTGGTGGGGGCGATGCGGCCAGCGTCGGCGGCCACGCCCGATGGTCCGCAGAACCTGGCCGATGCCTTGACCCTGGCGGGGAACCCTGTTTTGCAGGCGGCAGGCGGGGTGTGGGTGACGCTCGCCGGGCGCGTATTCGATGCCCGCTCGGTGCGCAAGGTGCATCCGGCCCGGGCGGACGCGTTCGGCGCGGGCGATGGCGGCCCGGCGGCCTGGGTCGAGGCCGGGCGCGTGCGGTGGCTGGTACAGCCTGCTGCCGTTTCACCCCACGCCGATCAGGCGGCGCGTGTGCAGGCCGTGTTGACCGCGCAGCGCTGGCCGCGCGTGGAATGGATTACCAGCCACGGCGGCGCGGATGGCGCACTGGTGCGCGCCCTGCTGCGGCAGCGGCGTGCTGCACTGGCGGGAGAGGATGCCGATCCCCCTTTGGCCGGCCTGGTGGTGGCCGGCACGGGCAATGGATCGCTGCATGTCGAACTGGCCAGCGCCCTGGCCGATGCCGAGGATCAGGGAGTCGCCGTCTGGGTGACGACCCGCTGCCCCGAGGGCGAGGTGATCGCCGGCGCCGGCGGACGGGCGCTGCACCCGTTCGCGGTGACAGATCTGCCTCCTGCCAAGGCCCGGCTCGCGCTGTCTTTGCACCTGCTGTGGAAGCAGGCCGCCCTGGGCTGAAGCGCTGTGGGCCGGTCTGGCGCGTTCAGTCGGCCAACGCTGCGAAGACGCGCTGGGTAATCTCTTCCACCGAGCCCAGGCCGCTGATGGCGCGGTATTTGGGCGCATTGGCGGGGTCTTGCTGGGCCCAGCCGCTGTAGTAATCCACCAGTGGCCGGGTCTGGTCGGCATAGACCTCCAGGCGCTTACGCACGGTCTCTTCCTTGTCGTCGTCGCGCTGGATCAGCGGCTCGCCGGTGACATCGTCCACCCCTTCCACCTTGGGCGGGTTGAACTTGACGTGGTAGGTCCGGCCCGATGCCGGGTGAACGCGCCGGCCGCTCATGCGCTCGATGATGGCATCGAACGGCACATCGATTTCGAGTACATAGTCGATGCGCACCCCGGCTTGGCGCAAGGCCTGCGCCTGCGGGATGGTGCGCGGAAAACCGTCAAACAAAAACCCGTTGGCGCAATCGGGCTGGGCGATGCGGTCCTTGACCAAATCGATGATCAGGCTGTCGCTGACCAGGCCGCCGGCCTCCATGACCTTCTTGGCCTCAAGACCCAGCGGCGTGCCCGCCTTCACGGCCGCGCGCAACATGTCACCGGTCGAAATCTGCGGAATGCCGTACTTCTGGCAGATGAACGCGGCTTGCGTGCCTTTGCCAGCGCCCGGCGCGCCCAACAGAATCAGTCTCATGGGTTTCCTTTACTCGTCACGATCGTATCAGCGGGGCCGCTGCGCGGTGGGGTACCTTGCAGACTGGCGGCGGCTGGCGCTCAGCCAGCGCCAAAGAATAGCATGCACACCCCGACACAGCCTTACAGGCTGCGATACCGCTGGGGGTTCAGCCGCTCTGGCGTGCCCACAGGGTCCGAACGCGCGCCAGGTCCTCCGGGGTATCCACCCCGGGGCCGGGGGCGTGTTCGGTGATGGTGACGGCGATGCGCTCGCCGTGCCACAGCACGCGCAGCTGTTCCAGCGACTCGCAGTGCTCCAGGGGTGCGGCCTGCAACTGCGGAAAGCATCGCAGAAACCCGGCGCGGTATGCATACAGGCCGATGTGCCGCAGCGGTCGCGCCTCCGCAGGCCAGCTGAGGAGGTTCAATTCGCCATCGTGGCGCGGTGCGTCGCGCCACCAGGGCAGCGGCGCACGGCTGAAGTACAGCGCCGTTGCCCGCCGATCCAACACCACCTTGACGACATTCGGGTTGAACAGATCCGCCGCCGTGGTGATCGGGTGGGCGGCCGTCGCCATCGCGCAATCGGGGCGATCCTGCAGCACCTGGGCCACACCCCGCACCAGTGCGGGATCGATCAGCGGCTCGTCGCCCTGGACGTTGACCACCAGCGCGTCGTCGGGCAATCGCAGCCGCTGCACCGCTTCGGCCAGCCGGTCGCTGCCGCTGGGGTGGTCCGCGCGGGTTAGCAGGGCGGCAACGCCGGCGGCGGTGCAGGCCTCGACGATCGCCGCGTCGTCGGTGGCGACGGTACATGAGCACGCCCCACTGGCCAGGGCGCGCTGTGCCACCCGTACGACCATCGGGGCACCGCCGATGTCGGCCAGCGGCTTGTCGGGCAGGCGCGTGGAGGCGCGCCGCGCCGGAATCACGACGTGGAAATCGACGGGCATGGCGTCGGCAGCTTCAGGGAGCCACGGGGCGCGGCGGCGCCAGTCGGTCCAGCTCGGCTTCGTCCAGGGCGCGGGCCTCGTTTTCCAGCATGATGGGGATGCCGTCGCGGATCGGGTAGGCCAAGCGGGCCCCGCGCGAGATCAGCTCCTGAGTCTCGCGCGCATAGACCAGCGGACCCTTGGTCACGGGGCACACCAGCAATTCGATCAGCTTCGGATCCATGGCCAACATCATAGCGCGGCCGATCGTGGGCGCAGCCGTTGCAGGTGGCGATCGACCGCTGCAAACCAAGCCCGCTCGGGTGTGAGCTCCAGCGGCACGCGCCACAGCGAGGCTTGCCCGGGCAGGAACGCCTCGTGCAGGCCGTGCAGTTTGATCGCGTCCTTATCCGTGCACAGCCAGATTGGGGGGGTGCCGCGGGGCGTTGCAGCCTCGCGCAGCGCCGCGCCGATCTGGCTGGCCGGTGCGTGGTCCGGCAATGCCAGGGTGTACACAAGGTTGAGTCCCTGTTGGCGCAGCATGGCAAAAAATACCTCTGGCCGGGCGATGCCGGCCAAGGCCCCCACGGGTGTGCGCTGGGCCGCCCAGTCGCGCAGCGGATGGCGCTTGCCCCGGGCATCGATGGCCTCGGCTGCCAGGCTCCGGGACGCAGCAAACTCCGCATACGGATGGGGGCGGGGGGGG
>NZ_JARJMT020000155.1 GCF_029335975.1 Tepidimonas sp. | reverse complement strand
GGATTGCCTGCCCGTCACGCACCACTGGCTGGTTGGGTGAGGATTTGATGCCATCCAGCACGGCAATCCGTGCGCGCGGCAATTCCGTCACGCCGGCTGCATCGAGGATGGCGGGAACACCGGGCAGGTCGCTGGCGACCGTATCGCCTTTGGCCAGGTGATAGACCGCCAGCATGGTGTGCGTCTTGCCACCGCCGAAGGCCGTCTGCAATTGGATGACCGGGTCGCCACCCTTGCCCGAGAGGCGCTTCACCACCGAGTCGAGCAGCAAGCGCATGCCCTCGGTGATGAAGGTGCGCTGAAAAAATAGCGTTGGATTCTGATATTCGGGCGTTGCTGTGCCCGCGTGCACGCGCGACAGGTCAGCCGCGAACTCGGCTTGCTGGAACGTGCCTTTGAGCACATCTTCGTGCGGCACAGCGATCTCGCGCCAGGGTTTCAAACTCATGCTTGTTACTCCGTTCGAGCGGCATAGATCGTCAGCGCCAATTCGCTGTCATCGTGCAGCCGGTACTCGGGGCGCTTGCCGGAAAGCTGCTCACTGCGTTCAAGGATGATGGACACCCCTTCGCCGCGTTTGTCCATAATGTAGCTGCGGTGGCCAGCCAGTTCGTCGTCGCCCACTGGACAACGCGCCAACAAACTCGTCAAGGCTTCGTTGCGGGCAGATTGCCGATATGGCAAGCTCTCAGGCGTCATGGTGTTGGGCAGCATGCCCGGAGAATAAAGCTCCAGACGGTCAACGAAGAGACGCAGCCGTATCTTGCTGCCAGCCATCGAATAGTCGCGATGAGCTACCGCATTGACCACGGCTTCGAACACTGCCGTCATGTCGAACTGGGGTATATCCACCCGCCCACCCTCGGCGCGCTTGAATGCGGCCACCTGCATGTTCTTGCGCACAAATGCGCAGGCGTCCCGAATCTGCTTGTCCAGTGGCCCGGTGATGTCTTGGGCGTCGCGCTGGTAAACCCTGGCACCCGAGGGCACCACGTCATTGCCCTCATAGGCAACCGCCTGGATGAAGGCGCCGGGCAAGTGCCTCTGCGGCTGGCGGCTCGACATCAGGATGCCCGCCACCGTCGGGCACCACGCACCTTGATCGTTTTGCGCGGCCATGGCCAGCTTGGACAGCAAGACCTCAGGTGCGTCTGCGCTTTGGGTGGGTGCAAAACGTCGCCAAAGTAGCTCGTCCAGATCGGCAAGCGTGGCGCGCGGCACCGGCGTTTCGTCGAAACGGATCAGGCGCGACTGGCTGCGCTGCTGAAACAGGCGCGCCAGATGATCCGGCGGTATCGGGCGCTTGGACGATCCGGCGCGCAGCAAGTAGCCGCCAGGGCTTTGGTGCACGAACAGGCTGCGCGCGACTTCGACCCGAATGACCGGCTGCTCCGAGCCGGCCGAATCGGGCAGCGTCATGCGTTCAATGATGGGCATCAAGGGCGGTTTGACCGAGTCCTCGCAGGCTTGCCGCACCAAGGTTTCCACTGCATCCAGCAGATCCGTCGGGATGCCCAGCGCCTCCCGGGACTTGTCTTCGACACCCAGAACCATCACGCCACCGGCGCTGTTGGCAAAGGCGGCCAGCTCGTCCGCCAGATCCTCCTGCGACGGTCCTCGCACCTTGCCACCGGCGAACCTTACTTCCTTCAGTTCGAGAAAGCTGTCTTCGCCCAGGCGGATCTTCTGCATCAGTTCCGCACGCGTGCCTAGCATTTCAAAGCTCCCTGCCCAAGCGCTTCCAACGGCGAGAAAAGGCCTCATGGCCGCCTTCCATGACGCGGCAAACCTCCTCGCGCACGGCCTGTTCCTGTAGTGCCCCGCTTTTTGCAACGATGCACTGTCCATTCTTGAAGTCCATCACATGCACGAGTTCCGCATCCCCGTTGACCACCACGTTCGGGTTGTGCGTAACGACGATCAACTGGCGGCGCAGCTTGTTCTCGCGAATCTGGCGCACGATCAGGTCATAGATCAGGTGGTTGTCGAGATCGTCCTCGGGCTGGTCGAGCACGATAGGTTCCTCGCCGAAGGCCAGTAAAAACGCCAACAGCGCCGCCGAGCGCTGGCCCTGGGAGCCTTCGCCGATGGGGTACCACCGACCGTCGCGCTGGTACTCGATGCGCAGGTCGTCCTCGGGGAACCACGTCAGCACGTGATCGGCGAATTCCGGCTTGTCGGCCTTGCGCTCCAGGTAGTTGCGGAACTTTCCGCCCAACTCGTCGGGGCGCTCGATGACCTTGTTGCGCACAGCCTCAAGCACACTCAGCTTCTCTGTGTCAGCTGCACTTGCCACGTCATGGGCCAACCCTGACGCAGGTCTGCCGTTTTCAATGGTCAGAATGTCGCTGGCAAACCGCTCGTCGGTCGCTTCGATCAACTCACGCAGGCTGCGCTCGATGACGAAGGGATCGAAGCCGAAGGGCACGATATTCATTCGCACGTGAGGGTTCTGCGCCAGCTTTTGCTCCAGGAAGTTTTTCCGCTGGCGGGTGATGGCCTGTCGGTGCTCGACGATCAGCGCTCTCTGGCTCTCGATCTGTGCCACCAGCATCGGGCGCTCCACCTGCAGCTGCCGCAAGGTCTTGGCCTGTGCCTCCAGTTCCTGGCGCTCCAGGGTCAGGCGGGCGAAGGCCTGTGGATCGGCCACGCCTTGCTCCCTAAGCTTGGCCTGCAATTGCTGATAGGCCGCGCGTGCCGCCTCGGATCGCGCACGCCAAGCAGCAAGCCGCCTGTCCCCGCCCAAGCGGCTGATGCCCCGCTCTAGCGTCGTCGCTTCTTGCTCCAGCCGCTCACGCGCTTGCCCCAGCAGGGCATCGGCCTCTTTACGCCACGCAAGCAGATCCGTCTCGGTGTCGCCGAAGTGCTGCGGCAGCCAGTCATCGAGCAGCAAGTTTTCCGCGGTTTGTCGCAGCACCTTCACCGCTTCGCCCAATTGCGTCAGCGTGTCATTTACCGCTCGCGTCTGGTGTTGGGCGCGGGCGTAGGCCTGTTGCACGGCGGCGTGACCGCCCTGGGCGAGCGCCTTGAGTTTGCCGTCTGCTTCATTCAATCGACGTTCGGTCTCCGGCAGCGTCGCCAGCTTGCCGTCGATCTCCCGCAGCCGCGCGCGCTGAACGAAGAAGGTGCGTTGCGCATCTTTGAACGCTTGCCAAAGGGGCGCCACCCCCGCAGCCTGGTCGATGATCGCGAGCAGCGCCTGCCGTCCTTCCCCGACCAGTGCCGCGATCTGGCCCTGCGATAAGATGCGCACCGGAAAACGCTCGGCGGAAATGGTCTGACTGGAGGAGGGTTGCCATTGCCCGTCGAGCTCATCCTCCACGGCGGGGCCTTGACCTTGAGGGCGCCAGACAAGCCGCGTCTGCCCGCCTACATGCTGCCACGCTACCCGGATGACCGTCTGTTCCCGCAACGCGCCGATGTCGCCTCGTCCCTTGGCCACTTTGGCGAAGGCCTCGAAACGCTCGCGTGGCTCGCTGTCTGCAGGCAGATTCTTCAACTCACTGTCGCGCCGGGTTGCCAGCCGCAGCGCGTGCACCACCGTGGATTTACCCGTGCCACGGCCGCCGACGATGGCGTTGAAGTACGGCGAGAGTGCCAGCCGCGCCGGCTGCTGGCCATTGCCCATGACCCGCGCGTTTTCGATCTCGATGGCACAAATCACATGGGCCGGCGTTTTGAACGGATCGAATGCCCCCTCATCGCTGCGTCGGATCGACACGCCATTGCCATCGAGTAGCGCGAGCCGTAGCCCTTCCAGCGTCGGCTGGGCCATCTTGACCCAGGTGAAGCGGCTGCCTGGCACTGCCTGTCCCTTGAAGCTGTGGCAATCGCTGCCCAGCACGCGGGCCAGCGGTTTCGCGATCTTTTCGACGGCTTCTGGATAAGGGCTGTTCAAGCTCAGCCACTCGACCGCGAGCAGCCCCTCGACTTCCAGCGCCTGCCGGACCGTGTTGGCCGATAGGGCGCACTGCTTTGTGTTCGGGGTAACACGCAGCAGTCCCTTTGCTTGGTCGGCATGGGCAGGAACGGGGATCGCCCCTACCGCAAGGATCTTCTCGATCACTTCGGCCACCGATTTGCGCGTCTCACCATCGCTGCCATCCTTGCTATCCGTGTATTCGACTGCACCCAGCAGGCTATCGATATGGCTGGTGGTGGCGGAAGGGTCGAAAATCGCCAGCACATGCACGCCGCCGTTGGCCGAAATCTCCACGCCCGGGAAAAGCGTCAGCTCCCGAAACCCCTCGGGCGGTTTTCCGGCGGCGGCCTGCGCCTTCATTTCCTCATAGGCGGCCTTAAGTTTGTCGATCCAAGCACCGCTGTTGTGGTCGGTCACTGCCACGCAGTCGATGCCGGCGGCCATGTATTGGCGCAGCCATTTCTCCGGCGTGATTTCCGCGGGCGTATCGATCGCAGCCTGCCAATGTTCAGTGTCCGTAGATGCCGGCGGCTGGGTGTGGAAGTCGAACTACCTCCAGCGTGAGCCGGGATAGGGCCAAGCAGTTCGCGTCCTAACCGGTCCTCGATCAACTATCCATCGGCGTTTGCGAGTCCACCACGTCCGCATCGCCTGCGGCCTGTTCGATGCCGCTCCAGGCGGTGACGAGTTCGTTGTAGGCGCGGGCGTCGTCGGCCCAGCCCTTGCGCTCGCACAGGGTGTAGAGGCGGTAGGCCAGCGTGCGCATGGGTTCGGCGCGCTCGGGCATGCGCGCCAGTAGCGCGCCGGCGGCCACCTCGCCTTGTTGGTTGAGCGCCCGAATCAGGTGGTGCAGGGCTTCCCACACCGGGGTGCGGCTGTCCGTCTCGGGCGACCAGTCGGTCGGGTATTCCGGCCATTTGAGCAGGCGCACGCTGCC
>NZ_JARJMT020000020.1 GCF_029335975.1 Tepidimonas sp. | reverse complement strand
TCTCCGCGCTTGAGCTGCGAACCCGCTTTCGGATTCAAATCAAACATGCCGTCGCCATCGGCCCGGGCAAGGCTGATGTGCTGCAGGGTATCGCCGAGACCGGCTCGATCGCCGAAACGGGGCGCCGCCTGGGTATGAGCTATCAGCGCGTGTGGTCCTTGGTGCAGGCGATGAATCGAGATTTCGTGGCGCCGTTGGTGAGCAAGCAACGCGGCGGCAGCCACGGCGGCGGCGCGCAGCTGACGTCACTAGGACAGCGGGTGCTCGCGCTGTATCGCGAAGTCGAGTCGCGCGCGCAGGCGGCCGTCGAGGAGCCCTTGGCCCAGCTGGTGCCGCTGATTCGGCCGGCTGCACCGACCGAATCAGACAATCCGCCCGAGCCTTCAGTGCCGTGAGCGCTGCGGCGCGCGTCACGCATCATGGCGTCGTGGAGGGGGCAGCGGTGGCCGGCTGCGGGACGGCTTCGCCGGCACTGACCTCATCGCGCCACTGCATATGCACCTGCCAGATGTCGTCGAGGCGGCGCATCAGGGCGTGCACCGCATCAGGCCAAAAATGCAAGCCCGATTGTTCCTGCAGCAATGCCAGGGCGCGCTCGCGCGGCCAGGCTGGCTTGTATGGGCGTGCGCTGGTCAGGGCATCGAACACATCCGCTACGGCCACGATGCGCGCCTCGGGGGCAATCGCCTCGTGCGCCAATCCATGGGGATAGCCGCTGCCGTCCCATTTTTCGTGATGCTGCAGCGCGATGATGCGCGCCATGCGCAGCAACGGGCTGGGGTCGTCGCCGATGATGTCTGCCCCCATCTGAGGATGTCGGCGCATCACTGACCATTCGTTGGCATCGAGTTTGCCGGGCTTGAGCAGGATCGCGTCGGGCACGCCGATCTTGCCGACATCATGCATCGGCGCGGCCGCCAACAGCGTGTCGCAGAACCGCGCGGGCGCACCCAAAGCCTCGGCTATCAGCCGACTGTAATGGCTCATGCGAATGACATGGCGGCCCGTTTCGTTATCTTTGAATTCGGCCGCGCGGCCCAGACGTCGAATCACCTCCAGCCGGGTACGCTCGACTTCCTCGCGCTGCACCAGAGCCAAATGGGTGCGAATGCGCGCGCGCAGCACTGGCGCGGAGATGGGCTTGGTCACATAATCGACCGCGCCCAATGACAGACCTGCGGTTTCGTCCTCGGCAGCGCCCAAGGCGGTGCAAAAGAGCACTGGAATGTCGCGGGTGGTCGGGTCGGCCTTCAGCGCCCGAATGACGTCCAATCCAGACATTCCCGGCATCATGACGTCAAGTACGATCAATCGCGGTTGCACCTCGCGCGCCCGTTCAATCGCTTCTGGGCCGCTGCGCGCGAAAAAGAGGCGATACTCGTCCTGCAGCACGCGCCGCAACAGCTGCAAATTGGCCGGCTCGTCGTCCACCAGCAGCAGCCGCGCGGCGGTATCGAACGCGTCCCAGGCGGCAAAGCCATCGGCAATGGTGGGAGTGTCGGACATGGGCGATACCCTTTAGTCGGATCGATCATCGGATTGTGGCGCGAGCCAACGCTGCAGCAAGCGCTGCGCCGCCTCGAAATCGAAGGCTTCCCACGCTGCACGCAGGGCCGCGGCATGTTCAGGGCAATGCTTGCCGAATTCTTGCAGGGCCGCATCATCCCATTCACCATGCCGACTGGCCGTTTGCAGCCGTTGCAGCAGTGCCTGTGGTGCGGAGCGGCACTCTGGCAGGCCACCGACCGCTGAGGACGCGGGGGACGGGGTGATTGGGGCCGAGGCGGTCGAGGCCAACCAGTCTTGCAGGGCTTGCCAAGCTCGGGCTGCAGCCTGCAGCGCGTCGGCGGGATAGGGTGGGTCGCTGGCCTCCAGCCGGCGTGCCGCTTGGGCCAGCGCCGGCAGGGCCAAATTGGCCGCCGTCCCGGCGATGCGGTGCCATTCGGCGCGCTCCCATCGCTCGGCCTCCGACCAGCGCGGCGCGAGCTCCGTCAGCCAGCTGTGCACTTGCGCCATCCAGTCCGCCCCCCACAATGCCATACCGCGTTGGGGATCGACCGCGCCGACGCCGTCGTCCGGCAGGGGGGCGCCGGTCAGCGCTGGCGGGCAGGACGCGGGCGCCGCCGGCTCGACGGCGGTTTGTCCGCAACGCTGCCTTCGCGCAGCGGCATCGGCCAGTGCTTGACGCAGGGCATCGGGGTCGATCGGCTTTTCCAGAAACCCGTCCATGCCCACGCGTTGAGCGGCAGCCCGGTCGCTGTCTTGTATGCTGGCGCTCAGGGCCCAAACGGGTATTGGCGCCCGTCCCTGAGCGCGTTCCCAGGCGCGCAGCCGGGCACAGGTTTCCCACCCGTCGAGTACCGGCATTTTCAAGTCCAGCAGCACCAGGTCCCAGGCGGTCGGATCGCTTTGGTAGCGCGCCAGCAAAGCCGCGCCATCGTTTTCGATGGTCGCCTGATGCCCCTCGCGCTGCAGCAGCAGCGCAAGCAGGGTGCGGTTCTGCTCCACATCGTCGGCGGCCAATATTCGCAGCGATGGGTGGGCGGCGGCCGGCGCGTCGGCGCGCGGGGCCTCTTGGGCAGCGCAGCGCTGCTGCGGCAGTGCGGTCAGCGGCAATGTCACCTCCACCCGAGTGCCCACCGCAGGCACGCTGCTCAACGCAATCCGGCCGTCCATCCGCTCCACCAGGCGTTTGACGATGCTCATGCCCAAGCCAGTGCCACCGTAGCGCCGCGCCGTGCCCGCGTCGGCTTGCACAAAGGGCTCGAAGATCGCCTCCTGCCGTTCGGGCGCGATGCCGATGCCGGTGTCCTCCACCCAGAGCAACAGCAGGGTGTCGCGCTGGGTTGCGCCAAGGTCGACACGGCCGCGCTCGGTGAACTTGATCGCATTGCCCAACAGGTTGGCCAAAATTTGGCGGATGCGGTCGGCATCGCCATCCCAGCAAAGCGGCAGCGTTTCATCCAGCTGCAGTCGCAAAGACAAGCCGCGGCGCGCCGCCAGCACGCCGTACTGGGATATCAAATCATGCAGCAGCCGATCGAGACGAAACGGCGCCGGTATCAAGCGAAACTCACCCTGTTCGAGCTTGGCCGCGTCAAGCAAGTCGTTGAGGATGCGCAACAGCCCGCGCGCGGCATCGCGAATGGCGCGTGCGGGCTCGCGCAGTTCGCCATCGGCCGCCAGCCGTTCGTGCAGCAGCTCGGCAAAGCCAACGATGGCGTTCATCGGCGTGCGGATTTCGTGGCTGACATTGGCAAAAAAGGCGCTCCGACTGGCCAGCGCCTGTTCCAGTTGTTGCGTGGCAACTTGCAGCCTTTGCAGTGCTTGAACGCGCTCGGTGACGTCGAAGACGAGTTTGAGCACCGCATAGACATGACCGCCGTCGTCGAGCAGCGGCTGGTACCAGCCCGAGATATGCACGATGCGTCCATCTTTGGTGCGGCGCGCAAACTCCCCCGGCTGCGCTTCGCCACGCCGCAACGCCGCCCAAAATGTCTCCAACTGCGTCGGATCCGTCTCTTCTGGCCAAACGATGCGGTGGGGTTGCCCGCGCAGCTCCTCGGGCTGGTATCCCAGCCAGGCGGCGAGTTGCGCATTGACTTCCACAAACACGCCATCGGGGTTCAGTACCGCTCGGCCCACCAGTCGATCGATTGCCGCTTGCAGCTGCCGCTCACGTTGCAGCGCCTGGTGTTCAACGGTGACGTCTTGCAAAAACAAATCCAGCACCGGCTGCGCATCACCCGCCCGCGCCGCGTGTCTGGAGGGATGCAACACCACTCGCACTTTCAGATGTCGCCAGCCGCGCGTCGCATGGCGGATGCGCGCGTGCAAATCGGTTTGAAAGCACTCGCCGCGCACCTGCGGCGCCAATTGCTCCAGCTTGGCTCGATCTTCGGGCGCGAGCAAATCCAACAGCGACCATTCGCCGCGCTCATACGCTTGTAGACTGCGGCCAGTGAGATCGGCCAGTGACGGCGATACGAGCAATCGATCGAATGTCCCGCCAGCGCGTACCCGCACGATCGCCCCGGGCAGATGTTCGATGATGTCGCGCAGCAGCCCTTCGCGTTCCCGCAGCCGGCGCGCCAGCGCACGGTAGGTCCAGATCCCCATCATGCCCCAGGCAAAGCCGATGGCGACCACCAACACGGCCGTCACGGCCAGCGCCAGTTGCGTTGGACGCTCGGACCAGCGCTCGAACTCGGCATCCACAGGCCCCAGCACCAAGGTGGCTTGCATCGCACTGTAGTGCATGCCGCTGACGGCCAAGCCCAGAAGGCAACCAGCGAGGGTGTGCACGGTGACGGCGCGCCAGGCGGTGTGCCGCTGCAGCCATGTGTGTGCCGACAAACCCAAGATCGCCAGAATCACGGCCACCGCGATCGACCAGGCGAAGCCCACAGGGTCGTAGCGCACTGCGCTTTCCATGCGCAGGGCTTGCATCCCGCTGTAGTGCATGGCGCCGATGCCTGCGCCCAGCCAGGCTCCCGCGGCGATCCGCCGGGCAGCGGAGGCTGCGTCGCCCCCGCTTGCTGGGAGATAGATTCGCAAGCCGATGGCCGAAGCGGCGATGCTCGGGATCATCGACAGTGCCGTGCCCAGCGGTTCGTAGCGCACGGGTTGGCAAAAATCAGTGGCCAGCATGCCGATGAAATGCATCCCCCATACGCTGATGCCCAGCGTCACGGCCGCCACTGCGTATGCGCTGCGCGCCACGGATCTGCTCAGCCGGTCGGCGCGGGACGCCAGACCTATCAGGTGCATCGCCGCTGTTGCGCCGGCACATGCGACCAGCACCGACAAAGTGACCAAAAACGGATCGTAGATCACCAGGGCCGCAGAGCCGGCGTCTTGTCGCCAGGCAAACCAGTCCGACCAACTCAGCCCCATGGCCGTCTCGCCTCAGCCAGACCGCCGTACGCGTCGCAACTCGTCGACGATCAAGCCGATCGCTCCGGCCGTGATCGCAGCATCAGCCAGGTTGAATGCCGGAAAGTGTCCTCCGGCAAACACCGGGGCCAGCCAGCGGAAATGCACATCGAGCATATCAACCACGTAACCGTGCACCAAGCGGTCGACCAAATTGCCAACTGCCCCGCCCAACAAGCAAGACAGCGAAAAAGCGAACAGGCGCTGTCGAGCGTGGGCACGCAACATCCACAGGATGAAGACAACGGCCGCGATACCAACTGCGGTGAAAAACCAGCGCTGCCAACCACCGGCATGGGCAAGAAACGAAAACGCCGCTCCCGGATTATGAACCCGAACGATATTGAAAAAGGATGTCACTGCCGTGACGTCGCCCGGACGGTACAAGAGCATGACGATGCCCTTGCTGATTTGGTCCAACAGCACGACCACGAATGCCAGGCCCAACCAGGCCAGCATGCTGCGCGAAGCGTTTTTGGTCATCGCAATCGCGGCTCAGGCAGCGCGGCGGATCTCGCCGCTGCCAAACAGGTTGTCCGTGCAACGCCGGCACAGGTGGGGATGCGCGGGATCGTGGCCGACGTCGGCGCGCCAATGCCAGCAACGTGCACATTTGGGATGCGGTGACGGCCTGACCTCAGCCGCCAAGTTGGCGCCGACCTGCAGCGTCAGCGCCGATACCAGGAAGACGAACTTCGCATCTTCGCCCAGCGTGGCCAGCAGCGCATGGTCCTCAGGCGGCAGGGTCAACGTCACTTCGGCTTGCAGAGACGGACCGATGCGCCCGGCCGAGCGCTCATCCTCGATCGCCTTGTTGACCGCATCGCGCACTGCCAAGATGCGCGTCCACTTCGCCAGCAGCGCCTCGTCGGGCGTGGGCAGCGGCAGATAGGTCTCGGTAAAGATGGAGGGCGAGCCGTTGACGGGCGTGCCGATCAGCGCCCACGCCTCTTCCGCGGTGAATGACAAGAAGGGCGCGATCCAGCGCAACATGGCGTGGGTGATTTGGTGCAGCGCGGTTTGGGCGCTGCGCCGCGCCAAGCTTTTGGCAGCGGTGGTGTAGAGCCGGTCTTTGAGCACGTCCAGGTAAAACGCGCCCAGATCCTCGGAGCAAAACACCTGCACCTTGGCCACCACGGGGTGGAATTCGTAAACATGGTAGTGCGCCAGGATCTCGGCTTGCAGCTGTGCCGTGCGCGCCAGCGCCCAGCGGTCGATCTCCAGCATCTGCGCTGCGGGCACTGCGTCGGACTGCGGGTCGAAGTCGCTGATGTTGGCGAGCAAAAAGCGCAGGGTGTTGCGCATGCGCCGGTAGGCATCCACCACGCGCGCTAAAATCTTGTCGTCGATGCCCAGGTCGCCCGAGTAGTCGGTCGCCGCTACCCACAGGCGGATGATCTCGGCACCGAGCTTGCCGCTGATTTCCTGTGGGGCCACGACATTGCCCAGCGATTTGCTCATCTTGCGGCCCTGCCCGTCCACGGTGAAGCCGTGGGTGAGCAAGCCGCGGTAGGGCGCCCGGCCATACATGGCGCAGGCCGTCAGCAGCGAGGCATGGAACCAGCCGCGATGCTGGTCGTGCCCTTCCAGATACAAATCGGCCTGCGGACCGCTGTCATGCCCTGCGCCGGCGTGGCTGCCCTTGAGCACCGTGGTGTGCGTGGTGCCGGAATCGAACCAGACTTCCAAAATGTCTTGGCTCATGTTCCAGCGCGTCGGATCGCCACTGTCACCAATGCGCCGCAAGATGTCGGCCGGTGTGAGCTTGCTCCACGCCTCGATGCCGCCTTGCTCCACCACCTCGGCGGCCAGGTCGATGATCTCGGGCGTGCGCGGATGTGGCTCGCCGCTGTCGACCTCCAGCAACAGGGGCAGCGGCACCCCCCAGCTGCGCTGGCGGCTGATGCACCAATCGGGCCGGTTAGCGATCATGTCGCGCAGCCGGGCGCGGCCGTTTTCCGGGTAGAACTGGGTGTGCTCGATGGCCTGCAGCGCCATCTCGCGCAGGGTGCGCGGCGCGGGATCGCTCGCAAAGATGCCGCGCGTGGCGGCCGTCGGGGCATCCATGCGCACGAACCACTGGGCCGCAGCGCGGTAGATCACCGGCGTTTTGTGTCGCCAGCAATGCGGATAGCTGTGTGTGATGGTTTGGCTGGCGAACAGGCGGCCGGCCTCGCGCAGCGAGTCGATGATCGCCGGGGCCGCCTCCCAGATGGACTGTCCGCCAAAGAGGGGCAGCTCCGGCGCATACACGCCATTGCCCTGCACGGGGTTCAAGACATCGGTCGGCGCCAGCCCGTGCGCCGCGCAAGTGTTGAAGTCCTCTATCCCGTACGCTGGCGCGGAATGCACGATGCCCGTGCCGTCGTCGGCGGTGGCATAGTCGGCCAAATGGACTGGGGCAAGCCGGTCGTAGCCCGGATGGACATGGGCCAGCGGATGGTGGAAGTGCAGCTTTTCCAACGCGCGGCCGGGCACGGTGGCCAGCACCGCCCCTTGCAGGCCGTAGCGCTGCAGGCAGGACTCGACCAGCGCCTCGGCCAGCACCAACAGGCCGCGCGGCGTGTCCACCAGGGCGTAGAGCAGCTCGGGGTTGAGGTTGAGCGCCTGGTTGGCCGGGATGGTCCACGCGGTGGTGGTCCAGATGACGGCAAAAATGGGCCGATCCTGCAGGCCAGTGGGGCTGGCGTGCGGCAGTCCGCTGTCGCGGAAGAAGGCTCGCAGCAGCTTGTGTGGCTCTGCGCACAAGAAGCCCACGTCCAGCGTTTGGCTCTGCTTGTCCGCATATTCGATTTCGAACTCCGCCAGCGACGAGCCGCAGTCGAAGCACCAGTACACGGGCTTGAGCCCGCGGTAGACGAAGCCTCGCTCCATGATGCGCTTGAAGGCGCGGATTTCCTCGGCCTCGTTGCGAAAATCCATGGTGCGATAGGGGCGCTCCCAGTCGCCCAATACGCCCAGGCGCTGGAAGTCGGCCATTTGCTGGGCGACCTGCTCGGCGGCAAAGGCCCGCGCCTTGGCCTGCATCTCGTCGCGGCTCAGGCCCCGGCCGTGCAGTTTTTCGATCGCGTTTTCGATCGGCAGGCCGTGACAGTCCCAGCCGGGGATGTACTGTGCGTCAAAGCCGGCAAGCTGGCGCGCCTTGACGATCATGTCCTTGAGGATTTTGTTGACCGCGTGCCCAATGTGAATCTTGCCGTTGGCGTACGGCGGGCCGTCGTGCAGGATGAACCTGGGCGCGCCGCGGCGCGCTTCGCGCAGGCGGCGGTAGATGCCTTTGGTCTGCCATTGGCGCACCCAGTCCGGCTCGCGCTGCGGCAGATTGCCGCGCATCGGAAAAGGGGTGTCCGGCAAATTGAGCGTGTGGCCGTAGTCGGGGGCCGGGGCGGATTCACGGCGATCAGTCATGATAAGCGGGAGGGCGTGGGGCCGTGCGCGGCAAACCAGGCCCGGGCATCGGCGCAATCCTGTGCGATGCCGGCGCTCAGGGCGGCCAGGCTGTCGTACCGGCGTTCGTCGTGCAGCTTGTGCAGCAGCTCGACGCGGATGATTCTACCGTAGGCCTCTCCGGCCACTGGGGCGTGCGCCAGGGCAGCGCGCACCCGCTCGGGCCAGTCCAGGCAATGGGTCTCCAGCAGCACGCGGCCGCCGTTGACGTCGTTGGGATTTAGCGAGGGGCGCACGCCCAAGTTGGCCACCCCGGGCAGCGGCGCGGCGTCGGGCGCCGGATCCAGTCCGTGCACCTGCACGACGAATATGCCGCTGGCAGCCGGCTTCCAGTGGTCAAAGCGCAGGTTGAGCGTACGAAAGCCGTCCCCGCGGCCGACAGCCGATTCACCGAGGGTGCGGCCCAATTTGCGCCCGTGCACCACATGGCCGCTGATGGCGTAGGGCCGACCCAACAGGGCGGCGGCGCGGGCCATGTCGCCAGCAAGCAAGGCATCGCGCACGGCGGAGCTGGACACCCGCATTCCGTGGACCTCATAGCTCATCATGCGCGCGACGTCGAAGCCCCGGGCCTCGCCCGCCGCATCAAGCAAGGCGTAGTCCCCGCGGCGCTGCCTGCCAAAACGAAAATCGTCGCCCACCAGCACATAGCGCGCCCCCAAAGCATCGAGCAGCACCTCGTCCACGAACGCTTCGGCCGACCGTTGCGCCAGCGCGTCGTCGAAGGGCAGGATCACGCATTCGTCGATTCCGCAGCGGCGCAGCTCAGCCAGCTTGTCGCGCAGCGTCGCGATGCGGGCGGGCGCCAGTTCCGGGCGGCGGTAGTGCTCGGCAAAAAAATCGCGCGGATGCGGCTCGAAGGTGACTGCGCACGATGGCAGGCCTCGGTGCCGCGCCTCGTTGATGAGCAGAGCCAGCATGGCCTGGTGGCCGCGGTGCACGCCATCGAAATTGCCAATGGTCAGCGCCCTCGGCACGGCGGGGCGCTGGCGCAGATTGTGCAAACCGTAGGTGATTTTCATGGTGAGCGGGCGGCTGTCATGCGTTCGTCGCCAAAGCGCGCTACTATGACACAGCCATGAAGGTGTTGAAGCTGACCGGGCAAGGCCTGCCGCAGGCGTGGTTGACGCTGGAGGAGGCCGTGCTGCACTACGCCGCCGGCGATGTGCGCTGGGTGGCGGGGGCCCACATTGCCACGTTTCGCGGCGGGCACAACGCGCGCACCGGTCAGCAGTCGGTGGTCGAACTGCACTCCATCATCGGTACCCGGGGTCAGGCGGCGATCAACCCCTTCGATATCGTGCCGTCGCTGTCCAACGCCAAATTGTTCGCGCGCGATCGCTATGTCTGCGCTTATTGCGGAGATCGTTTCGACGAGGCCCTGCTGACGCGCGAGCACATCCGGCCGCTCGCTCAGGGTGGGCGCGACCACTGGATGAATGTGGTGACCGCCTGTCGCGCCTGCAACCACCGCAAAGGCAACCGCACGCCCGAGCAGGCGCATATGCCCTTGCTCTACGCGCCCTACGTGCCCAGCTTGTGGGAGGACTTCATCCTGCGCAACCGCCGCATCCTGGCGGACCAAATGGAGTTTTTGATGGCGCACCTGCCGCGGCACTCCCGTCTGCACGCCTGACTCCCCGGCGCAAGGATCGCCCGCCCGGGTCGGACCGGGCTAGATCTGCGCCGCCGCACGCCAGCAGCGCTCATGGCACGGAAAAGCCAGTTACGATGGCCCCAGTGCGCAGCGCAGCGCAGCCCTGACCATCTCTAACTGCCGCGAAGGAGCCCCTATGCCGCACGCCCCCGCCACCGCCGCCGCAGGCGCCCAGCGCTGGCGTTTTTTCCATGCCGGCGGTGTGGAGCAGGTACGGCTAGACCATGCCGCCGACCTGTGGGCCCTAGCGGAGCTGGACCCCAAGCTGTGGGCGGCGCTGGCCTGCCCCACCGCGGGGCTGGCCATTGCGCCGGCGACGTTGGCCGCGCTCGACAGCGACGGCGACGGCCGCGTGCGGCTGCCCGATGTGCTGGCTGCCGTGCGCTGGGTGTGCCAGCGGCTGCGTGATCCGGCCCTCATTTTGAGTCCTGGCGATGTCTTGCCGCTGGCGGCGCTGACCGATGACGAAGAAGGGGCAGCGCTGCAGGCCGCTGCGCGCGAGCTGCTGGCGCGAGCCGGCCGCCCGGACGCCGAGGCGCTGCAGGTGTCGGACATGGCAGACCCGGCGCAGGTGTTCCCGCCGGGGTTGCCAAACGGCGATGGCGTCGTGCCGGCCGCTCTGGCCCGCGCAGAGGACGCAGGCTTGGCGGACTGGGTCGAACGGATCGCTGCCGCGTGCGGGGCGACGCTCGACCGCAGTGGCCAGCCGGGTATCGATGCCGATGCGCTGGCCATGTGCGAGGCCGACGTGGCCGCAGTGAGCGCGTGGCAGGCGGCACGACCGCCCGGTGATCCGCAGACGATGGCGGCGGCGCTGCATGCGGTGGATGCGGTGGCGGCGAAGGTGGAAGATCACTTCACCCGCTGCCGGCTGGCGGCGTTCGACCCCCGTGCCACCGCCGCGCTCGATTGGACGCCCGAGCAGGTACAAGCCCTGGCCAATCAAGCGCTCAGTCCGGATCGGCCCGAACTCGCCGCCTTGCCGCTGGCCCATGTGCAGCCGTCGGCCGTGCTGCCGTTGCGCGGCGGCATCAACCCCGCGTGGGCGGCGGCCATCGCCGTGCTGCGCGAGCAGGCCGTCACCCCGTTGTTGGGCGAGCGCGACACCCTGGAGGCCGACGACTGGGTGCGGCTATGCGAGCGCCTGGGGGCCTGGCGCGCGTGGGCGGCGGCACGCCCGGATACGCCGGTCGCCGATTGGGATGCTGATATCTTGGCCCAGTGGCGCGCCACCGATGTGCCCGCGCGCCTGCGAGCCCTGATGGCACTCGACCGCGAGGCGGTTGCGCTGGCGGACCGCTTGGACGCGCTGCAACGCCTGCTGCTGTGGCGTCGTGATTTGGGCATCCTGCTGCGTAACTTCGTCAATTTTGAAGACTTTTATAGTGGGGCGCAGCCGGCCGCCTTCCAGGCCGGCACGCTGTTCATCGACCAGCGCGAATGCCGGCTGTGCCTACCCGTGGCCGATGCGACCACCCATGCGCCGCTCGCTGCCTACAGCGGCTTGTATCTGTTGTACTGCCAGTGCGAGCGTGCCGGCGAGCCGGCGATGACCATCGTTGCCGCCCTGACCGCCGGCGATGCGCCGGACTTCATGGTCCCGGGGCGCAACGGCGTGTTCGTCGATCGCCAAGGGCGGGACTGGAGCGCGCGCGTGGTGCGCGTGGTGGAAAACCCGATCAGCATGCGCGAGGCCTTCTGGGCCCCCTACAAACGGATCGCGCGACTGATCGGCGAGCAGGTGCGCAAATTCGCCTCGGCCCGCGAGCAGGCGGTGCAGGCCCAGGCGAGCGAGCGCGTCGGCGCGGGGGCCGGGGCCGTGCAACGGCCCGAAGCCAAGCCGGTGGGGCAGCAGGCCTTTGACATCGCGCGCTTTGCCGGCATCTTTGCCGCCATTGGCCTGGCGCTGGGGGCGATCGGCACGGCGTTGGTGGCCGTGGTCACGGGCTTTATGCAACTGGCGTGGTGGCAGATGCCGCTCGCCGTGCTGGGCTTGATGGTCTTGGTCTCGGGGCCGTCGGTGCTGCTGGCGTGGCTGAAGCTGCGGCAGCGCAACATCGGTCCGCTGCTCGATGCCAACGGCTGGGCCGTGAACATTCGCGCCCGCATCAGCATGCCTTTCGGCGTGCGGCTGACTGCGCTGGCGACGCTGCCTCCCGGAGCGCAGCGCGGCGCGGCCGATCCAGATGCCGACGTGCCGTCAGCCTGGCGCTGGCTGGCGCCGCTGCTGGCGGCGTTGGCCGTGGGCGTGTGGGGGTGGCGCGCCGGCTGGTGGGGGGTTTGAAGCCCGGTTTATGTCCAGTCGTTCGGTTTTGCGCTGTCGGGGACGCGTTAGCGCCAGCCGCTACACTGCCGGGCTATGAGCGATGCTCCCCGATCGACCCTTCGCCCGCTGGTGATTCTGATTTCTGGCACCGGCAGCAACATGCAAGCCATCGTGCGCGCGGCGCAGGCGCAACGCTGGCGCGAGCGCTACGGCGCGTTCGTCGCCGCCATCATCAGCAACCGGCCCGACGCCAAAGGGCTGGCGTGGGCGGCTGGAGAGGGCCTGCCGACCGCAGTGCTGGACCACAAGGCCTACCCCAGCCGCGAGGCGTTCGATGCGGCGCTCGCGCAGGCGATCGCGCGCTTCGATCCCGACGCAACGGCGCGGGTGGTGCTGGCTGGGTTCATGCGCATCCTCACGCCCGCTTTCGTCGAACGCTTTGCGGGGCGGCTGGTCAACATTCACCCCTCACTGTTGCCGGCTTTCCCGGGGCTGCACACACACCAGCGCGCCATCGAGGCAGGCTGCCGCTTCGCCGGCGCCACCGTTCACCTGGTGACGGCGGAGCTGGACCAAGGCCCGATCCTGGAGCAGGCGGTGGTGCCGATCTTGCCCGGTGACACGCCCGAGACGCTGGCCGCGCGCGTGCTGACGCAGGAGCATTTGATCTACCCGCGCGCGATCGAGCGCTGGCTGCGCGAGACGGGCGGCTAGTGCCGCGCTGCGTACCAAAGCGCCCCGCCCCCCGCTACCAACGCGACCGCCGTCCAGCCGATTCGGTCGATGTGGCGGCGCAGCAGCGGCTCCATACGCGCGCCGCCCCAGCGCATCAGCGCGGCCACCAGATAGAAGCGCGCCCCCCGGCCGACGAGCGAGGCCAGCGCGAATGGCAGCAGCGGCATGGCCAGCGCCCCGGCGGCGCTGGGGAAGACCTTGGAGGGAATCCGCGAGAAGCCAGCGCCGAAGACCGCGCTGGCGCCCCTAGCGTCGAACCACGCCCCGGCGTGCTGCTCGGCGGGCCAGTCAGCGGGGCGGCGCCGCCGCGGGTCGCTGGCCGCGCCCGCCCGCCCGCCGAGGGGGTGGGCGGGCAGCGCCCCGGGCAGCGGGGGCCGGGGGG
>NZ_JARJMT020000144.1 GCF_029335975.1 Tepidimonas sp. | reverse complement strand
TCGCGCCCGGCAGCGGCGAGGTCGTCGAAGCGGTCAACTTCAACGACCCGGCGCAGACCGTGATCGCCGGCTCCAAGGCCGCGGTGGACAAGGCGTGCGAGCTGCTCAAGGCGCGCGGCGCCAAGCGTGCGCTGCCGCTGCCGGTCTCGGCGCCGTTCCATTCCAGCCTGATGCGCCCGGCGGCCGAGGCGCTGCGCGCGGCGTTGGCCGAGGTGCAAATCCAGACCCCGGCGATCCCGGTCGTCAACAATATCGATGTCGCGGTGGAGACGGAGCCGGCGCGCATCCGCGACGCGCTGGTGCGCCAGGCTGCGGGCCCCGTGCGCTGGGTGGAGTGCGTGCAGGCGCTGCAGGCGCGCGGCGCCCAGGCCATCGTCGAGTGTGGCCCTGGCAAGGTACTGGCGGGGCTGACCAAGCGCATCGCGCCGCCGCTGCAGGCCGCGGCGCTCTACGACCCCGCCACCCTGGCCGAGGTGCGCGCTTTGCTGGCGGGCTGATCCGCGCGCCGCTGGCCACCCCATCGAACACGCAGGAGAAATCGACCCATGTCTGAACCGGTTTTCGTGGGCCAGGTGGCCCTGGTCACGGGCGCTTCGCGCGGCATTGGAGCGGCCATCGCGCGCGAGCTGGCCGGCCGTGGCGTGCGCGTAGTCGGCACCGCCACCCGCGAAGACGGCGCCCAGCGCATCACGCAGGCGCTCGCGGGCTTCGAGGGCTGCCGCGGCGTGTGCCTGGATGTCAACGACGCTCCCGCCGCCGAGGGGCTGGTCGACACCCTGGTCAAAGAGCACGGGGCGCTGCACATTCTGGTCAACAACGCCGGCATCACACGCGACATGTTGGCCATGCGGCTCAAGGACGAGGACTGGGACGCGGTGCTCGACACCAACCTGAAGGCGGTGTTCCGTCTGTGCCGCGCCGCGATTCGCCCGATGATGAAGCAGCGCTACGGTCGCATCGTCAACATCACCAGCGTCGTCGGCGCCTCGGGCAACCCGGGGCAGGCCAACTATGCGGCCGCCAAAGCCGGGGTGGCTGGCATGACGCGCGCGCTGGCGCGCGAGTTGGGCAGCCGGCGCATCACGGTCAACTGCGTGGCGCCGGGTTTCATCGAAACCGACATGACCGCCAGCCTGCCGCCCGAACAGCAGCAGGCTCTGCTGGCGCAGATTCCACTCGGCCACCTCGGCAAGCCAGCGGACGTGGCACATGCGGTGGTCTTCCTGGCCAGTCCACAGGCGGGCTATATCACCGGGCAGGAGCTGCATGTCAACGGCGGCATGTTCATGGCCTGATCTCTGTTCGACCACCGGCCGGCGCATCCCCCGATGGCGGGGCCGCTACAATGCCAAGGCTGTTTCAACCACCCGACGAGGGAACTATGAGCGACATCGAAGCACGTGTGAAGAAAATCATTGCCGAGCAACTTGGCGTGGAGGAGAGCCAGGTCACCCCGGAGAAGGCCTTCGTCGCCGACCTGGGCGCCGACTCCCTCGACACCGTGGAGCTGGTGATGGCCCTCGAAGACGAGTTCGGCATCGAGATCCCCGACGAGGACGCCGAGAAGATCACCACCGTGCAGCAGGCGATCGACTACGCCAAGGCGCACCAAAAGGCCTGATCCTCCATGAGCCGCCGCCGTGTCGTCGTGACCGGCTTGGGCTGCATCAGCCCCGTGGGCAACACGGTGGAGGCGGCCTGGGCCAACCTGCTCGCGGGCCGCTCTGGCATCGACCGCATCACCAAGTTCGATGCCAGCGCCTTCGCCTGCCAGATCGCCGGTGAGGTCAAGCATTTCGACCTCGCGTCCTACATCCCGCCCAAGGAGGCGCGGACGATGGATACCTTCATCCACTACGGCATCGCTGCCGCGGCTCAGGCCGTGGCCGACGCGGGTCTGCCGGTGGGCGAGGCGCTGTCCGAGGACGAAGCCTGTCGCATCGGCTGCGTGATTGGCTCGGGCATCGGCGGCCTGCCGCTTATCGAAGCGACGCACACAGAGCTCAGCCAGCGCGGCCCGCGGCGCATCTCGCCGTTTTTCGTGCCCGCCTCCATCATCAACATGGTGGCCGGCCATGTGTCCATGCGCTATGGCTTCAAGGGCCCCAACTTGGCGGTCGTCACCGCCTGCACCACCGGCCTGCACTGCATTGGCGAGGCGGGGCGCATGATCGAGTACGGCGATGCGGATGTTGTGATTGCCGGCGGGACCGAATCGACGGTGTCCCCCTTGGGCATCGGCGGTTTTGCCGCGATGCGGGCCTTGTCCACGCGCAACGACGATCCGCAGGCCGCCTCGCGCCCGTTCGACAAAGACCGCGATGGCTTCGTACTGGGCGAGGGAGCCGGCGTGCTCGTGCTGGAAGAATACGAGCACGCCAAGGCGCGCGGAGCCAAGATCTACGCCGAGCTGGCCGGCTATGGCATGAGCGCCGATGCGGGCCACATGACCGCGCCCAACATGGACGGGCCGCGTCGCTCCATGCTCAACGCCCTGCGCAACGCCGGTGTGAATGCGGATCAGGTGGACTACCTCAACGCACACGGCACCTCCACCCCGCTTGGCGACATCAACGAGACCCGCGCCATCAAGGCTGCGCTGGGCGATCATGCCCGCCGCACGGTCATCAGCTCCACCAAGTCGATGACGGGCCACGTGCTGGGTGGCGCGCGCGGGCTGGAAAGCGTCTTTACCGTGCTCGCTGTATATCTCCAGAAGATTCCGCCGACGATCCATCTGGTCGAGGCGGACGCCGAGTGCGATCTGGACTACTGCGCCAACACGGCGCGGGATGCCCGCATCGACGTGGCGCTGAAGAACAATTTCGGCTTCGGCGGCACCAACGGCACGCTGGTCTTCAAGCGGGTCTGAGCCCCATGGCCCGCACCGGGGCAGCCGGCATCCGCTATCCGGTCGGCTCTGCACGGCTGGATGCCTGCGCCGCTGCAATCGGCTTGAGCAGCGGCTTGGTCGCGCTGGGCCTGTGGGCCTGGGTGCGGCCCGATCTCCCTGCGGCATGGTGGGGGCTGGCGGCCGCCGTGGCCGGCTCGGCCTGCTGGGCCATCTGGGGCTTGCGCCACACCCGGTATGGCGAGTTGGCGTGGCAGCCCATGACGGACCCCCATGGAGCAGTGGCCGGCACATGGCGCTGGATGGGGACGGCGCGCCCGTCTGGAATCCCCTTGCAGGCGGTGCGTGTGGCGTGGGACTGCACGAGCGTGGTGCTGCTGGAGGCCCGAGCGTCGGATGGGCAGCGCTTGTGGCTGTGGTGCCAGCGGGATGCCGCCGGCGACGATCCCGCGGACTGGCTGACCTTGCGCCGCGCCCTGGCGGCGGCGGCCGACCCCGAGGGCCAATCGGGTATATTCAGGCGCCCCGCGCCGACGCCATGATGGACGAAATTCGCCACTCCCCCGACGCCGACGCCGCGCTCGTGCAGCGCGCGGTTGCGGGGGATCAGCGGGCGTTCGAGTTGCTGGTCATCAAATACCAGCGCCGGGTCGAGCGCCTGATCGGGCGCCTTGTGCGCGACACCGATCTCGTCCCTGATCTGGCCCAAGAGACCTTCATTCGCGCTTATCGGGCGTTGGGGCAGTTTCGGGGGGATGCCCAGTTTTACACCTGGCTCTACCGCATCGCCGTCAACACCGCCAAGAAGGCGCTACAGGAGCTCAAGCGCGATCCGCTGGTGTCCATGAGTGCGTTGCACAGCGGGGACGATGGCGATGAAACTTCTGCACTGGAGCAGGAACTAACCGTGCAGGTGGCCGATACGGAAACCCCGGACGCGGTGCTGGCGAGCAAGGAAATCGCCCAGGCGGTGCAGGCGGCGGTCGATGCCCTGCCGACCGAGCTGGCTCAGGCGATCACGCTGCGCGAAATCGACGGTCTCAGTTACGAGGAGATCGCGCAGGCGCTCGACTGCCCGATTGGAACGGTGCGTTCGCGCATCTTCCGCGCCCGGGAGGCGATATCGGCGCGCATCAAGCCCATGCTGGAGCGCCAATCCGGCAAGCGTTGGTAGCGCAGCCGTGCAAGGCCACCCGATTGGATGTCGACCATGAAGTTTGTAGCCCCATCGAACGATCCGTCCGCCACCGAGGCTGCGCGGCGAGAATGGCTGTCGGCACTGTTCGACGGCGAATGCCAGCCCTTGCAGGCGCTGAGCGCACTCGACGGGGCCGACCCGGGCGATGACCGGGCGACCTGGGATGCGTACCGTTGTATTGGCGATGCCCTGCGCGCCCAAGCAAGCCGCGCCGAGACGGGGGCCGACCCCGCTTTCGTGCGTGCCGTCATGGCGCAAGTGGCGGCGCAACCCGTGCCGCCGCGCAGCGATGCGCCCACGGTCGTGGTGCATCCGCAGCCACTCGCGGCCAACGATGCCGTTTTCCGCTGGAAGGTAGCGGCGGGCGTGGCCGCGCTGGCGGCTGTGCTGGCCGTCGCCTGGCAGGTCGGGGTTGTGCCGGGTGTGGTCGAGACCGCTCCACGCATGGCCCAGGCCGAGCCGCCCCAGACCCAGGCCGTAACTGCGGGCCCGCCCAGCGCCGCGACACCGGTGCCGGCTGCGGTGGTGCGCGATCCCCAGCTCGAGGAGCTGATCGCTGCGCATCGCCAGTGGGGCGGGGCCTCGGCGCTGCAGAGCAGCGCCGGTTTTCTGCGGGCGGCCAGCTACGATGTACCGGCGCGCTGAGGCAGGGTGTAGCGGTCCATGACGATCTGTGACGCATCGTTTGCTCGCCGCAGTGCAGGCTGGGCGGGCCGGATCGCCGCAGCGGCCTTGGGCCTGATCCTGCTGTGGGCCGGGATGCCGACTGCTCGGGGCGCGAGCCTCGAGCCAGCGGGCGATATCCAGGCCTGGATCGAGCGGCTGCATGAGGCCACCCGCAACCGTGCCTACAGCGGGACCTTCGTCGTTACACGCGGCAGCGAAATCGTCGCAGCGCGCTTCGCGCACGTCTGCGATGGACGGCAGCAGATCGAGCGCATCGAGGCGCTCAACGGGCCAACACGCATCACCTGGCGCCGCGACGACGAGGTCATGACCCTGTTGCCGGACAAGCTGTGGGCGGTGCGCGATCGGCGCGAGCTGCTGCGCCTGTTCCCGGGGCCGGTGCGGGTGCCGGGTATCGACGTCGCGGATTTCTACCGCGCGCAAGTGGTCGGCAGCGAGCGGCTGGCCGGCTTTGAGGCTTGGGTGGTGGAGTTTCAGCCGCGCGATACGTTGCGTTACGGCTACCGCATCTGGTCTGAGAAGCGAACCGGCCTGGCGCTCAAACTGCAGACGCTCGGGGCCAGTGGCGAAGTGCTGGAGCAGGTTGCCTTCACCGAGCTGCAGCTCGATGTGCCGCTGCGGTTGGAGGCGCTGGTGCGCCAGATGGACGACACGCGTGGCTACCATATCGAGCGCCCGGCGTTGCGCAAAACCACGCCGGAGGCCGAAGGCTGGCGGCTGAAGGCCGAGGTGCCAGGCTTTCGCCCGGTCACCTGCTGGGCCCGGACCGAGGAGTCGGCGCGGACGCGTGCTCCGCTGCAGTGCGTCTACTCCGACGGACTGGCATCGGTGTCGCTGTTTTTCTCGGCAGCCGATAGACCCGCTGTTCACCGCACTCAAGCGGGGGCGACACAGGTGCTGTCCGAGCGGATTGCGGGCCACGCTGTCACCGCGCTGGGCGAGGTGCCGCTGGTCACATTGCAACATTTTTTGGGCGCACTCGAGCGCGCGCGATGAGTCGCCCGCGGAACCGGCTCCGCCCAACGGCCGGGACCCTTCAACGAGGATTCCAAATGATGAACCGATCTGAACCTAACGTGGTAGCGGGCATGTCGCCGCGGCGTCGTTCCCTGGCGCTGGCGGCTGTCTCGCTGGCAGCAGCCGTTGCCCTGCTGTGGGGCGCCGCGCAACATGTCGTTGGTGCGCAACCAGCGATGGGGGCGGCTGCGCCTGCCAGCACGGAGTCGGCCGCAGCGCGCCTGACCGGGTTGCCGGATTTCACGGTGCTGGTCGATGAGGTTGCCCCGTCCGTCGTCAACATCCGCACGGTCGAGCGCGTGCAGTCCGGCGGGCCGGAGTCCGGTGCGCCGGATGAGGAGATGCGCGAGTTTTTCCGCCGCTTTGGCATTCCGCTGCCCCCGGGTGCGTTGCCGCGCGGCCCCCAGCGCCGCGACCGTGGGCCGGAGCAGCGCCAGCGCGGGGTGGGTTCTGGCTTTGTCTACAGCGCCGACGGTTTCATCATGACCAACGCGCATGTCGTCGACGGCGCCGACGAGGTGATCGTGACCTTGCCGGACAAGCGTGAGTTCAAGGCGCGTGTGGTCGGCGCCGACAAGCGCACCGACGTGGCGCTGGTCAAAATCGACGCCACCGGCCTCAAGCCGGTGCGCGTCGGCGATGTCGAGCGGCTCAAGGTCGGCGAATGGGTGATGGCCATCGGCTCGCCGTTCGGGCTGGACAACACCGTCACGGCCGGTATCGTCAGCGCCAAGCAGCGCGAGACCGGCGACTTCCTGCCGTTCATCCAAACCGACGTGGCGATCAACCCCGGTAACTCCGGCGGGCCGCTGATCAACATGCGTGGCGAGGTGGTCGGCATCAACAGCCAGATTTACTCCCGCTCCGGCGGCTTCATGGGCATCAGCTTCGCCATCCCGATCGACGAGGCGGTGCGCGTCGCCGAGCAGCTCAAGGCCAATGGCAAGGTCACCCGCGGGCGCATCGGCGTGGCCATCGAGCCGGTGGACAAGGACGTGGCCGAGTCGCTGGGCCTGCCGCGGCTGGGCGGGGCGTTGGTGCGTGGGGTGGAGGATGGCTCGCCTGCGGCCAAGGCTGGCATCGAGCCGGGTGACATCATCCTGCGCTTCGACGGCAAGGCGATCGACAAATCGGCAGACCTGCCGCGCATCGTCGGCAATACCAAGCCGGGCACGCGTGCCACGGTCGAGGTGTGGCGGCGCGGGGCGACCAAGACCGTTACCCTCACCGTGGGTACATTCGAAGATGAATCGGTGGCCGCTTCGGCGGCGCAAGAGCCCAAGGCGGCCAAGGCCGGCCCGCTCGGCCTGAGCGTGCGCGAGCTGACCGCCGCCGAGCGGCGCGAGCTGAAAGTCTCCGGTGGCGTGCGCGTCGACGAGGTGACCGGTCCCGCTGCCGCGGCCGGTGTGCGACCGGGCGATGTCATCGTCGGTCTGGGCAATCAGACCATCGCCAGCGTGCGCGAATTGGAGCGCGCCGTGGCCGATTGGCCCAAAGGCCGGCCGATGAGCCTGCTCATCCGCCGCGGCGACTGGGCGCAGTGGGTGTTGGTGCGGCCCTGAGCGGCACCCTCTGCGGCCACAGCCGCACAACGCCTACAATCCCGGCTTTGAACCGATCGGGCGCGCTGCTTGGGAAGCGCGCCCTTTTTCTGTGGCCATGAAGCACATCCGCAACTTTTCCATCATCGCGCACATCGACCATGGCAAGAGCACCCTGGCCGACCGCCTGATCGCGCGCTGCGGGGGCCTGAGCGAGCGTGAGATGACCGAGCAGGTGCTCGACTCCATGGATCTGGAGAAAGAGCGCGGCATCACCATCAAGGCCCAGACCGCCGCGCTGCAGTATCGCGCGCGCGACGGACAGGTCTATCACTTGAATCTGATCGACACGCCCGGGCATGTGGACTTCTCCTATGAGGTCAGCCGCTCGCTGTCGGCGTGCGAGGGCGCGTTGCTGGTGGTGGACGCGAGCCAGGGTGTCGAGGCGCAAACGGTGGCCAACTGCTACACCGCGCTGGACCTGGGTGTGGAGGTGTTGCCAGTCCTCAACAAGATGGATCTGCCGCAGGCCGACCCCGAGCGCGCCCAGCGAGAGATCGAGGACGTCATCGGCATCGATGCCTCGGAGGCCATCCCCTGCTCGGCCAAGACCGGTATGGGCATCGACGACATTTTGGAGGCGGTGGTGGCCAAGATTCCGCCGCCGCACGGCAACCCGGATGGACCGCTGCGAGCGATGATCATCGACTCCTGGTTCGACAACTATGTCGGCGTGGTGATGCTGGTGCGGGTGGTGGATGGCTGCCTCAACCGGGGTGACCGCATCCGGCTGATGGCTACGGGCGCGCAGTACCCTTGCGAAAAGCTGGGGGTATTCACGCCTGCCAACCAGCCGCGCGAGCGCCTGCAAGCCGGCGAGGTGGGCTATGTCATCGCCGGCATCAAGGAGCTCAAGTCGGCCAAGGTGGGCGACACCATCACATCGTTCAAGACCGCCAGCGGCGCCAACCTGGCCGCAGCCACCGAGCCGCTGCCTGGCTTCAAGGAAGTGCAGCCGCAGGTGTTTGCCGGGCTGTATCCGACCGAGGCCAGCGAATACGACCAGTTGCGCGACGCGCTGGAAAAGCTGCAGCTCAACGACGCGTCGCTGCATTTCGAGCCCGAGGTATCGCAGGCGCTGGGCTTTGGTTTCCGCTGTGGCTTTTTGGGTCTGCTGCACATGGAGATCGTGCAGGAGCGGCTGGAGCGCGAGTTCGACCAGGACTTGATCACGACCGCTCCGAGCGTGGTGTACCAGGTGGTCAGGGGCGATGGTGAGGTGCTGATGGTGGAAAACCCCTCGCGCATGCCCGAGCCGAGCAAAATCCAGGAAATCCGCGAGCCCATCGTCACGGTGCACATCTATCTGCCGCAGGACTATGTGGGCCCGGTGATGACGCTGTGCAACGGCAAGCGCGGCGTGCAGCTCAACATGGCCTATCACGGCAAGCAGGTGATGCTCACCTACGACCTGCCGCTGGCCGAGATCGTGCTGGACTTCTTCGACAAACTCAAATCCGTCAGCCGCGGCTACGCCTCGATGGACTACGAGTTCAAGGAGTACCGCGCCTCGGATGTGGTGAAGGTGGACATCCTGCTCAACGGCGAGAAGGTGGATGCGTTGTCGATGATCGTGCACCGCAGCCAGTCCCAGTCGCGCGCGCGCGCGGTGGTCAGCAAGATGCGCGAGATCATCAGCCGCCAGCAGTTCGACGTCGCCATCCAGGCCGCCATCGGCGCCAACATCATCGCCCGCGAGACGGTCAAGGCGCTGCGCAAGAATGTGCTGGCCAAGTGCTACGGCGGCGACATTACCCGCAAGCGCAAGCTGCTGGAAAAGCAAAAAGCCGGCAAAAAGCGCATGAAACAGATCGGCACCGTCGAGGTGCCGCAGGAGGCCTTCCTGGCCATCCTGCAGGTGGAGGAGTCATGAACGACCAAACCATGGGCGCCCTCACGGGTGTCGTCTTGGCGGCATTCGCCGGCTACGGCGTCGCGTGGTATGCCGGCGCCATCGATGGCAATTTTGCGCTGCTGCTGCTGCTGGCCGTGGTGGTCACGGGCGCCTACTGGATCGCCGAGCGCTGGGTGTTTTTGCCGCGCCGACGCGCTGCCGCAGAACGCGCTGTGGCCGAGGTCCAACGTCGCCGCGAAGAATTGGCCCGCCAGGGCATCACCACCGATGCAGGCGACCCCGAGGCCCTGCGCCGCCAGCTGCTGGCCCAGCCCTGGTGGCTGGACTGGACGGCGGGATTGTTCCCCGTCATTTTGGCGGTTTTTCTGCTGCGTTCTTTTTTGTTCGAGCCGTTCAAGATCCCGTCTGGCTCCATGATCCCGACGCTGCGGGTGGGGGATCTGATCCTGGTCAACAAATACCACTACGGCATCCGTTTGCCGGTCGTCCACACCAAGATCGTGGACAACCACAGCCCGCAGCGGGGCGATGTGATCGTCTTTCGCTATCCGCCCCAGCCCAGCCTGGACTACATCAAGCGCGTCGTCGGCGTGCCGGGTGACGAGGTGGCGTATCTGAACAAGCAACTCTTCATCAACGGCCAGCCGGTGCCGCGCACCGCGGAAGCGGATTTTTACGACGCCCAAGCCATGCGCTACCACAAACAGTTCGTCGAGGAGATCGGCGGCCGCCGAGTGCACACGCTGCTCGACGATGAGCGGCCGGCGTTCATCCCGGTGGTGGCAGATT
>NZ_JARJMT020000123.1 GCF_029335975.1 Tepidimonas sp. | reverse complement strand
GTTGCCCTTGGCCTCTTCTTCGGCCATGGGCCGGCGCAATTCCTGGCGGTCGTAGCGGTGAAAGCAGTCGCCTTCGATGGTGGCGGCGCGCACCCCCTCGCGGCGGTAGATGTTCTGGAAAGTGCGCGAGACGGTGGAGGGACCGGCCCCGGAGGAACCAGTGATGGCAATGATCGGATGCTTGTCAGACATGGCGGGTTCTCCTCGGAACTTCTCGAATCCAGCATGCGGCCAATGGCTCAGTCGCGAAACAACGAGCGCTCACCGAACAAGGGGTTGTCGTCCTTGATCGGAGTGGGCTCGCGATGGTAGCGTTCGATACGCTCGACCTCGCTCTTGCTGCCAAACACCAGGCCGATGCGCTGGTGTAAAGACGTGGGCTGCACATGCAAAATCGGCTCGCGGCCCGTGCTGGCGCGCCCGCCAGCCTGCTCCATGAGAAACCCCACCGGATTGGCCTCGTAGAGCAAGCGCAGGCGGCCTGGCTTGGTCGGGTCGCGCATGTCACGCGGGTACAGAAACACTCCGCCGCGCATCAGGATGCGGTGGGCCTCGGCGACCATACTCGCAATCCAGCGCATGTTGAAGTCTTTGCCGCGCGGACCGGTTTTACCGGCCAAACATTCGTCGACATAACGCTTGACCGGCAGCTCCCAGAAACGGCTGTTGGAGGCATTGATCGCAAACTCTTGTGTCTCTTCGGGTACGCGGATGTCGGGGTGCGAGAGGAAAAATTCGCCCAAATTGGGATCGAGCGTGAAGCCGTGCACGCCGGTGCCCACACTCAGCACCAGCATCGTGGAAGGGCCGTAGAGCGCGTAGCCTGCTGCCAGTTGTTGGCAGCCGGGCTGCAAGAAGTCGGCGGCGGTCACATCGCGGCCGCTGTCGATGACATCCTGCGGCGCACGCAGGATCGAGAAGATGCTGCCGACCGAGACATTGACGTCGATGTTGCTGGAGCCGTCGAGCGGATCAAACACCAACAGGTACTTGCCGCGCGGGTAAATGGACGGAATGTTGTAGGGCTCGTCCATCTCCTCGCTGGCCATGCCTGCCAGGTGCCCGCCCCACTCGTTGGCGCTCACGAACAACTGGTTACTGATGACGTCGAGCTTTTTTTGCTCCTCGCCTTGCACGTTGATGGAGCCCGCTTGCGCGCCCAGAACGCCGCCGAGCGCGCCGAAAGCGACGCTGCGCGCGATGGCCTTACACGCCAGCGCAACATCCAGCACGAGGGCGTTGAAATCGCCGCTGGCGCTGGGATGGCGGCGCCGCTGCTCGATCAAAAACTGCGTCAGTGTGGTGCGTTGGGACAGGGGCATGGTGATCTCTGCGATGTTGGGTGACAGAACAAAATGGGGTGTTCAAGCCGCTGCGGTCGGCGGATTCAGCGATCCGGCATACCACGACCGCAAATCGGCCAGCGTCACCCCGGCCAGTGACGGCAAGACCCGCAGCGCGCCCGAAAAATCGTGATGCGCCGTAAATGCGTTGGGGGTAACCACGGTCGCCAGACCTGCAGCGCGAGCCGCTTGCAGACCGTTGGCCGAATCTTCGAAGGCCAGGCAGTGTTGCGCCGACAGACCCAGGCGCTGCAATGTCTGCAGGTAGACCTGCGGATGCGGCTTTTTGCGCGGCGCGGTGGAGGCATCCTCGACCACACCGAAAGCCATCCGCCAGTCTGGCCCCATGGCGCTGCGCAGCAGCGCCGCGATATTGACCGGCGAGGTGGTCGTGGCGATCGCCAACCGCAAGCCTGCCCGACGCGCTTCCTCGATCAACTCGATCACACCGGGGCGCAGCCGGACCTGACCTTGGCGAACCGCGTCCTCGTAATAGGCGGTCTTGACTTCGTGCAGCCGCTCGATCAGCGCACTCAGCTCGGTGCCGTCGATGTCGTGGCGGTTGCCATGCACCTGCTGCCAGTAGTGGCGAATGCGCTCTTTGCCGCCCGAAACCTCGAGCAGCCGGGTGTAGAGCGCCTCGTCCCAACGCCAGTCCAGCCCTTCGCTCGCAAAGGCGGCATTGAAGGCCGCCAAATGGGCATGCTCGGTATCCGCAAGCGTACCGTCGACGTCGAAGATCAGGGCATCCAGCATATGGGCAAACTCCACGACACCCGCGGGCCAGGGTAGGCTCCGTATCTGGCGTCAGCGATGAACTATAGGCATCCGTTCACATAAGGTAAATTCACGATTACTTGCTTTTGGATTCAGGTAAAACTTAACCTTATGCGCAACGCCACCTTCCGCCAGCTCCGCGTGTTCGCCGAGGTCGCCAAACACCTGAGCTTTGCCCGCGCGGCAGAGTCGCTGCACCTCACGCCGCCCGCAGTGACCATGCAAATCAAGGAGCTGGAAGGGCACGTCGGCCTGCCGCTGTTCGAGCGTCAAGGCCGGCGCGTGTCCCTGACCACTGCCGGCGAATACATGCTGGTTTACACGCGCAAGGTGCTGGCCACGCTCAAGGATGCCGAGGACGCCGCTGCGCGCCTGCAAAGACTGGAGGTGGGCACGCTCACGATTGGCTTGCTGAGCACCGCACAGTACTTTGTGCCAGCGCTGCTGGCCGAATTCGCCCGCGAGCACGCGGGGTTGGATGTGCGACTGACCATTGGCAACCGCCAACAGCTCGTGCAGATGCTGCGCAATGCCGAGGTCGATATTGCCATCATGGGGCGCCCGCCCAACGAGCTGAATGTACGGGCCGAGCCCTTCGGTGCCCATCCCCACGTCTTCGTGGCGCCCACCGACCACCCGCTGCTGCGCATTGGACACCCCACGGTGCAGTCGCTGCAGCCCTATGGTTTCATCGTGCGGGAACATGGCTCGGGCACACGGGCGATATTCAACGAATTTTTCGAGCGATACCGGCTCGAGCCCCGCATCGCCATGGAACTGCCGAACAATGAGGCCGTCAAGCAGGCGGTGATGGCGGGTCTTGGCTTGGGACTGCTGTCCTTGCACGCCCTGCGCTTGGAACTGGAGCACGGGCTGATCGCCCGACTCGACGTCGAAGGCACCCCCGTGGTGCGCGCCTGGCATGTGGTGCACACGCTGGCCAAGCTGCTGTCGCCTGCGGCGGAGGCGTTTCGATACTTCGTGCTGGAGCAGGGTGAGCGCTTTTTGGCCGAACGCTACGGCACGTTGTTGCCGCTGAAGCACCCCGACTGATACCGTGGCGCGACGGGCGGGCGCGTCTGGGGACGAGGACGGGACCTCCGACTCCGGCGCTGCCAATTCCCAGACCGGGGCACCGGATGCATTGTTCCGCGCCGGCCGACCGTCGCCGGCATCGCCGCATCAGGCCAGGCCGCGGCGTTGGCGCCACAGCCGCACCTGGACAGCGGCATCGACCGCCCGGCGCAACACGACGACATCGGGCGGCACACGCCGCATGTTGCGAACCGCGCCAGCCCCTCCGATCCACAGCTCCACCGACGCGGCCAGCTGCTGCCGCAACTGTGCCACGGTCTCGACGACATCGCGCCGGCTGGCGTGGTCGCTGTAGCTGAGCGCCACCACATCGGCGCCCGTGCGCTCGCTGGCGCCGATGATCTCGGCCACTGGCGTGCAAACCCCCAGCGGAAGCCGGTCGCAGCCTTCCAGGGCCAGAAAGCACTCTGCCATCAACAGGCCCAATTGGTGCTGCTCACCCGGGGACGTGGTCAGCAACACGCGTGGCGGCCGCAGGCCGACGGGATGGGTTTCGTCGGTCCGGGCGATGGCTTCGCGCAGGGTGGCCTGCACCACCTCGGTAAACAGGTGCTCCTGGTACACCCCGATCTCGCCACGCAGCCAGGCGTGGCCGACCGCCGTGCACAGCGGGGCAACCACCGCCTCGACGGTCTGCGCCAGTCCGCGCGTGCGCACTGCACTGCGCAACGCCTCGCGCAGCCGTAGGGTCTGATCCTGGCGCAGCCAAGCCATCCAGGGTGCGAGCTGGTCATCCGCCAAATGATCCGGCTCGCCCGCTGAGCCCGGTAAATGCTGGGGCGCAGCCAGGTTTTGCGCCAAAGCCGACGCGGCCAAGGCTTCCAAGGCATCGCGCGGCAGTCCCACCACGCGTCCTGGACGGTACCCGGCATCCAGCAGGCGCCGTATCAGGCGCAGCCGACTCAATTGTTCCGCGTCGTACAGCCGGTCCCCGCGTTCGTCGCGCTGCGGCGCCGGAAAGCCGTAGCGGCGCTCCCACACGCGCAAGGTATCCTTACCGATGCCCGTTTCTCGCTCCACATCCGCAATCGCCCAAAGGGCCATCGGCGCACCGGTGGAAGATGAGGGAGACGCAGGCGCGGTGTTCATGACGGGAACCTGGACATGCACAAGTGATCAACGAAGCATACAATGGTATTTGTCTAGGACAAAGCAGATGCAGATCTGCCCACCGCAGCAGGAGCTCGTTCATGAAAGTCGCCATCGTCGGATCGGGTATCTCGGGCTTGGCGGTTGCGCATCGCCTGTGCGGTCGGGCCCATGTCACCTTGTTCGAGGCCAACGACTACTTCGGTGGGCACACGCACACGGTGGACATCACCCTGCCTGATGCGCAGGGTCGCCCGGTCACCCATGGTGTGGATACGGGCTTTCTGGTGTTCAACGAGCGGACTTATCCGAACCTGATCGCACTGCTGGCGGAGCTGGGTGTGCCGACGGCACCGTCGGACATGTCGTTTTCGGTGCAGGTGCCAGCCGGCGCACACGGCCCGGCCCTCGAATGGGGCGGCGCCTCGCTGGCCACCGTGTTTGCGCAGCGGCGCAACTGGATGCGCCCGCACTTTTGGAAGATGCTGGCCGATTTGTTGCGCTTCAACCGCCTGTGCACCCGGCTGGCTGAACAAGGCCAGGAAGCCGACCTGCAACAACCGCTCGGGGAG
>NZ_JARJMT020000119.1 GCF_029335975.1 Tepidimonas sp. | reverse complement strand
GCGGCAGCAAACGTCACATGGCACGAACGCGTCTATGTCGGGCGCGGCCGATGTGTGACCTTGCCCCCGGAAAAACGCACCCTTTGCTGAGTGGTTCAACGCGAGCAAGGAGTACGGAAATGACGAAGACCGTGCGGGCGCGCTACAAGCTGGAGTGCAAAGCTGTACGGCTGGTCAGCGGCGGGCAGAGCATTGCGGCAGCGGCCAGGTCGCTGGGCGTGGTGGAGCGGACGCTGTTCAACTGGGTCAAGGCTGGCCGACAGGGCAAGCTCAAAGGCGCTGACAGCAAGGTCGTGAGCGCAGAGCAGATGGAGATCAGCCGGCTGCGGGACGCGCTGGCGCACGTCAAGACGGAACCCGTCCAAGTGTGGGCGGGCGACATCACCTACACCCACACGGACGAAGGCTGGCTTGCGGCTCAGGCCACGCAAGTCAATTCGTGACTCGGCTATGGGGTACGGATTCCAGGGGGTAAGGTTACGCCCACCGTGGTCCTCACTCCCGCATCAACGCCTCGATCGCGTCGGGCGCGACTGGCACGTCTCGGGTGATGAGCTCGCAGCCGTTGTCGGTCACCACGGCGTCGTCCTCGATGCGGATACCCAGGTTCCAAAAATGTTCGGGCACGCCGGCCGCGGGGCTGACATACAAGCCCGGCTCGATGGTCAGCACCATGCCAGGGCGCAGGATGCGGCTGGGGCGGTCGCGGATGATCTCGCCGCTGAGCGGGTCGCGCCGCTCGCTCACCTGGCCCAGCTCGGCCGGCTCGACATAGCTGCCCACATCGTGCACATCCAGCCCCAGCCAGTGGCCGGAGCGGTGCATGTAAAAGCGAAAGTAGTGTCGCTTCTCGATCACATCATCCAGGTGGCCCACGTCGTTCTTGTCCAGCAGGCCCAGGTCCAGCATGCCCTGCGCCAGCACCTTGACCGTCGCATCGTGCGCATCGGCGAAGCGCGCCCCGGGCCGGGTCGCATCGATTGCGGCCTGCTGCGCGGCCCGCACCAGCTCGTACAGGTCCCGCTGCGGTCCGCTGAAGCGGCCGTTGGCGGGAAAGGTGCGTGTGATGTCGGACGCGTAGCCGTCCAGCTCGCAGCCGGCGTCGATCAACACCAGATCGCCGTTGCGCACTGGAGCGGCATCGGCTCGGTAATGCAGCACGCAGGCATTGGCGCCGGCGGCCACGATGCTGCCGTAGGCGGGTGACTGCGAGCCGCTGCGGCGAAATTCGTGCAGCAGTTCCGCGTCCAGGTGGTATTCACGCACATCCTCGCCGGAGCGAATCATGGCCGCACAGCGGCGCATGGCCCGGATGTGTGCCCGTGCACTGATCTGCGCCGCGCGCCGCATCACATCGAGCTCGTGCGCGTCTTTCAGCAGGCGCATTTCGTCGAGCGGGGCGCACACATCGCGCTGCGCATCGGGGCACAGTACGCCATGGCGCACCCGCGCGCGCACCTTGTGCAGCCAGCCGTCGATGCGCGCCTCCAGCCCGACGTGCGTAGCAAACGGGTACCAGACGGTGCGGCGGTTTTCCAGCAGCTTCGGCAGGCGCGCGTCCAATTCGTCGACCGAGTGGGCCTCGTCCACCCCCAGCGCACGGGGCGCGGCTGCTGGGCCCAGACGGTAACCGTCCCAAATTTCGCGCTCCAGGTCCTTGGGCTGGCAAAACAGGGTCGTGTGCCCCTCGGCCGTCAGCACCAGCCAGGCGCGGGGCTCGGTGAAGCCGGTTAGGTAATAGAAGTAGCTATCGAAGCGAAACGGGTATTCGCTGTCGCGGTTGCGAACCCGCTCGGGCGCCGTGGGAATGATGGCGATGCCGCCGTCGCCGAGCTGAGCCGCCAGGCGGGCGCGCCTTTGCGCGTAGCGGGCTAGGTGGGGAATCGGGGTCGTCATGGCGGGGATGATACGGGGGGCGCAATCCCCTGCAGCGGGAGCGGGGCGTTGAGCGCGGCCCAGCGTTGCGGGGTGCCCACGTCGGTCCAGGGGCCCGGCCAGACCTCGGCGGTGACGCGGCCGGCGGCCATGGCCCGGCGCAGCAGCGGGGCCAGCGGCGCGGCAACACCCGCTGGATTGCCTGGCGGGATGTCGCACCACGGCGGCTCGAACAGCGCGCGCCGCAGCAGCGCCACGGTGGAATAGGTCCAGCGCGGGCATGGATCATCGGCCGGCAAATCCCGCGCCAAGCCCTGCGCATCCAGCCCGAAATCCCCGCGCGGGTGGTGCGAAGGGTTGGGCACCAGCCACAGATGGGCCAAGGCGGGGCTGCGGGCAAAGCGTGCCCGTGCGGCCGGGTCGAAAGCAAAGCCTGGCATGAAGACATCCCCCGCCGCCAGCCAGAACACATCCGCCAGCCGTGGCAAGGCGCGGGCGATGCCGCCGGCGGTTTCCAGGGCGCGACCGAAGTCCCGGCCCTCCATCGAATAAACCAGCGCCATTGGGCCGTGCGGACCGTCGCGCGCGTCGCCCAAAGCCGCCGGGATCTGCTCACCCAGCCACGCGGTGTTGATCAGCACGCGCTTCACCCCCGCGCGGGCCAGCGCATCCAGATGCCAGACCAGCAAAGGCCGGCCGTGCACCTCGAGCAGTGGTTTGGGGCGTATGTCCGTCAGCGGGCGCATGCGCTCGCCACGGCCGGCTGCCAGCAGCAGCGCCTCAGCGGGCGGTTCATTCGGTTCCGATGGCTGGATGAGCGGAGCGATGTGCGGATGATCCTGCATAGGGGCTTTTTGTCTACAATGTAAAACTGGTGGTGTTGGGTGCCGCCGCTTCACCTCGACAATGCTGGAGACCTCGCATGGCACATGTTTCCTCGACCGAGCACGGCGCCGACCCGGTCGATCCGGCCGAAGCCATCGTATCCGTGATCCCTTGGCTGGTCCCGCTGGCGGGCGCGATTTTGATGTTCCTGTTGGCATTCATTGCCGTCTTCATGGCTTGATCGCTCCTCGCGCAGCGGCCTTGGCGCCGCCTATGCGCCACGCTGGTTTCGATGACCCCGCCGGGCTGCGCTCCGGCGGGGTTTTTCGTCGGCGCATGGATGAGGCGCTCGATTATCCGGTCGTCATTGGGGCGTCATGTTCCCATGCATTTTTTGCATGAGGTTTTCGGCAAGCGCGCCTCGCTCAGCGGAGCCGGTCCATACAATCGACGTTGCACCCTGCCGGACTGGCATGGGCCCGGGCCATCCCGCGGGCTTCGTGTCTTTGCCGCCACCGCGATCCGCGTGACGATCGGCCGCAGGGTTCACACCAGCCGGTGAGCGGCACCGGTCCGATTTCACCTGAGGCGCCGGAGTATGTCGGCCAGCATCTGCTGGGTCCAGGCTCTGGCACACCATCATCTAGGGTTTTACCGCCATGAATGCGCCCGTCATGCAGGGACTGCAGCTCAACACCCCTGCCTATGTCAAACACGCCCGCCTGATCGCCTGGGTGGCCGATATGGCCGCCCTGTGCAAGCCCGACCGCATCGAATGGTGTGATGGGAGCCAGGCCGAATTCGACCGCCTGTGCGAGCAGATGGTCGCCGCTGGCACGCTCAAGCGGCTGAATCCAGCCAAGCGCCCCAATTCTTACCTGGCGTGGACCGACCCGTCCGATGTCGCGCGTGTCGAGGACCGCACCTTCATTTGCAGTGAACGCGCTGAAGACGCCGGCCCCACCAACAACTGGATGGCCCCGGCCGAGATGCGGGCCATTCTGCAGCACGGGCGCGACGGCCAGCCGGGCTTGTTCGACGGCTGCATGCGCGGCCGCACCCTGTACGTCATCCCGTTCAGCATGGGGCCGCTGGGCTCGCCCGTCGCGCAGATCGGTGTCGAGCTCACCGACAGCCCCTATGTGGTGGTCAACATGAAGCTCATGACCCGCATGGGGCGTGCGGTTTACGATGCGCTGGGCAGCGACGGGCATTTCGTGCCCTGCGTGCACACCGTGGGTGCGCCACTGCAGCCGGGACAAGCCGATGTCGCTTGGCCGTGCAATCCCACCACCAAATACATCGTCCACTACCCCGAGACGCGCGAGATTTGGTCCTACGGCTCCGGCTACGGCGGCAACGCCCTGCTGGGCAAGAAATGCCTGGCGCTGCGTATCGCCTCGGTCATGGGGCGCGACGAGGGCTGGCTGGCCGAGCATATGCTCATCCTCGGCGTGACCAGCCCCGAGGGTAGGAAATACCATTTCGCCGCGGCTTTCCCCAGTGCCTGCGGCAAGACCAATTTCTCGATGCTGATCCCGCCTGCGGGCTTCGAGGGCTGGAAGGTCACCACCATTGGCGATGACATTGCCTGGATCAAGCCCCACCCCGATGGCCGACTCTACGCGATCAATCCTGAGGCGGGATACTTTGGCGTGGCTCCCGGCACCAACGATGCCACCAACCCCAACTGCATGGCCAGCCTGCGGCATGACGTGATTTTTACCAATGTGGCGTTGACCGACGACGGCGATGTCTGGTGGGAGGGCATGGGTCCCGCGCCCGCCCACTGCCTCGATTGGCAAGGCCAGGATTGGACCCCGGCCGATGGCGCCGCCGGACGCAAAGCCGCCCACCCGAATGCCCGCTTCACCGTCGCGGCCACCAACAACCCGGTGCTGGACGCCCAATGGGACGATCCCGCCGGTGTGCCGATCGATGCCTTCATCTTCGGCGGTCGCCGCTCCAACACCGTGCCGCTCGTGACCGAAGCGCGCAACTGGAGCGAGGGCGTCTACATGGCGGCTACCATGGGATCCGAGACCACCGCCGCAGCATTTGGCGCGCAAGGCGTGGTGCGCCGCGACCCGTTTGCCATGCTGCCTTTTTGCGGCTATCACATGAGCGACTATTTCCAGCACTGGCTGGATATGGAGCGCCGATTGGAGCAGACCGGGCATACCTTGCCGCGCATCTTTTGCGTCAACTGGTTTCGCAAAGATGCGAACGGCCAATTCATCTGGCCGGGCTTTGGCGAGAACATGCGCGTGCTGCGCTGGATGATCGACCGGCTGGAAGGGCGTGTGTCGGGCAAGGACCATGCCTTCGGCATCAGCCCCACCTACGATGAGATCCACTGGGACGGGTTGGACTTCGGCCCCGATCGCTTTGGCGCCGTCACCGACATGAACCCCGCGGATTGGGCGCGCGAGCTGGAATTGCATCAGGAGCTGTTCGACAAGCTGGCACACCACCTGCCGGCGGAGCTGGTGCAGACCAAGGCCCGGATGGCGCAGCGCATTCTGGGCTGAGCTCACGCCGTGCCCTCGACCAAAGGCCCCGCTCGTCGGGGCCTTTGCACGGATACGGGCGTATGGACGACGGTGGGCCGTCGCGCGCTGGTCAGACGTAGTAGAGGCTGTAGCGCCGACCGTTGGGCCAGGTCATCTGCTCGGCCTGGCTGGTCGCCCATTCGCGCGCCGCGTCAGCGGAGCGCGTGAGCTCGGGCCCCAGCGGGCTGAGGGCGTGTGCCCAGGCCTCATCGGGAGTTTCTGCGCGCTGGCGCAGGGCATTCAGGTCCGCCTGCAGGCGGGCGTCCCGTTGCGCCAGCGCAGCGGTGCGAGCCTCAGCGCGGGCGACGGCGCGGCGCAGCGCCCAGCCATCCAGGCCGGCCATGAAGCGCTGGGCG
>NZ_JARJMT020000106.1 GCF_029335975.1 Tepidimonas sp. | reverse complement strand
CGTTGCGCACTTTGGCGAGATGGGGAGCCGCTGGGGCATCAGCCGGACGGTCAGCCAGATTTATGCGCTGCTGCTGGTCTCCGAGCACCCACTCAATGCCGAGGATATCGGCGATGCCTTGGGCATTTCGCGCTCGAACGTCAGCATCAGCCTCAAGGAGCTCGAAGCTTGGCAGCTGGTGAGGCTGTCGCGCAAGCCCGGGGATCGGCGGGAGTACTACACCACCTTGGGCAGCGTCTGGGAGATCTTCAAGGCGGTTGCTGCGGAGAGGCGGCGGCGTGAGGTTGAACCGACGCTCACCATGTTGCGCCAAGCCTTGCTGGCGCCATCGGCCGCCGCGTCGGACCGCTATGCCTTGGCCCGTATGCGCGAGATGTACGAGCTGATTGAGTTGGCGAACAACGGGTTTGACGACCTCCAGCGCCTCTCACCCGAGTCCATGCGGCAGCTGATGGGCTTGGGTAGCAAGGTCCAGAAATTGCTGGCCTTGAAAGACCGCACGGTGGCGGCTCTCGCCACAACGGACGGCTGATTTATGCGCTTGCGCGGATGGCTGCACCAACGACTCGCATGGCTTGCGCTGTGCGCGATGGTCTTTGGCGCATTCGCTCCAGCCATATCGAAAGTTCTTGCCGCCAACGCGCAGCGCATCACATGGATTGAGGTTTGCAGCACAAACGGGCCGCAGCGTATTGCGGTTGATCTGGGTTCGCAGACGCCAGCCGACGCCCCAATGGTGCACGACGACCATTGCGGTTATTGCCTGCTGCACCACCACACCCCTGTCGTTCCGACCGAAGCCTACACCTGGCGGGCCGCCGTGGCCTCCACCGGTCCGCTGCTCACCGGTGGCGACGACACCGCTGTTTACAGGCGCTTCATCCGAGACGCGCATCCCACTCGGGCACCGCCCGCCCTCTCCTGACCCTGGTTTGAACCGAGCACTGGGCCGGTCGTGACCGATCCGTGTTCGCTCTGCGCCTAATCACCCCTGCATGCGGGCGATCGGGTGGCGTCAATGGAGCTCGGAGACCAACATGAACCCTTACCCGCGGGTGATGCGGCCGATGACAGCCATCGGCATCGGCGCGACCCAAGCCGCACCGGCTGGGCCAGCCTTGACGCTCGCTGCTGCGGGCAGGCGTCTGATGGCTTGCTGATGTGCGCTCTGCGCCAAACGGCGCGACCTGGTCTGGGACAGTGCGACAAGCTCGCGCTCGCTGACCTTGGCCGTTGTTGATACGCAGGGCGCCAGCAGGGCTCCGAAACCCTCCACAAACCAAAACACTAGCTCTTGGCCTGTCGATGTCGCGCGCTGAGTGCGACCGCTTGACGCCTGAGCGTCCTCATCATTCAAGGAGAAACGTATGGACATGCTCGGCATGTACCCGACGTTCTATGTCCCCGCCATTGGTACAGCGTGGGTCATGGGCATCATCGGCGTGATTCACGTCGTGGCGTCCCACACGTCGGTCGGCGCGTCTTTTTTGTTCGCGTTGCTTGAGACCAAAGCGTACCGGGAGAACAAGCCGCAATTGATGGACTTCGTCAAGAAGTACGGCATGTTCCTGCTGGTATTTTCATACATCATCGGCTCCATCACGGGCCCCGGTATCTGGTATGCCATCACGGTTGCCAGCCCGCGCGGTGTTGGCGGTCTGATTCACAACTTCGTGTGGGTCTGGGCCGCTGAGTGGGTGTACTTCACCGTCGAGGTGATTGGTGTCTATGCATTGGTTTACCTGATCGGCAAGATCGATGCCAAGACCCATCTCAAGCTCACCTGGTCGTTCGCGCTCGCATCGTGGGCGACGATGCTGCTGATCGTCGGCATCTTGTCTTTCATGATGTGGCCCGGGCATGACAACTGGTACCAGACCGGTTCGACCAACGACGCTTTCTACAACATCAACTTCTTCGCGCACCTGGGCACGCGCACAGGCTCCATGATGGTCATGGCTGTGGTCGTGGGTTTGATGGTGGCCAGCCGCATGAAGGACCTGGAGCTGCGGCGCAGCGTGGTCAAGTTCCTCACTCCCATCGGTCTGGTCGGCGGTCTGTTTGCCGTGATGATGTTCCTGTACTACCTGCAAACGCTGCCGAACAACGCCATCGTCATGCTCAACACCCATCTGCTGCCGGTGTATGCGCAGGGTATGGTGGCGGTTTTTGTCGTGTCCACGCTGTGGTTGGTGTTTGCGTGGTGGAAGCCTCAGCGCATCTACACATCGCTGGCCGTCGCACTGTTCGCTTTCATTTCGGTGGTCGGTGTGTGGCCCGAAGAGCGCATGCGCGAATCGATGCGCAAGCCCTTCGTAGCAGGCCAGTACATCTACAGCAACCAGGTCATTGCGCGTGACGTGCCGGGCAAGGGCATCGTCGGTGAGGTGGACAAGATCGCCGAAAGCGGCTTTCTCAAACTGCATCCGTTCGTGCCGGAGCGCTTGCGCGTGGTCAATGATGGCAACCGCCTCGAAGTCGGACGCTTGCTGAGCCAGGTCGCATGCGCGAACTGCCACTCCCTGGAGCCCAAAACGCCACTGCGCAACATCCCTGACAAGTTCCACGGTGCAACCGACGAGGATTTGATCATGGCATTCATGCAAGGGCCGCTCAAGCACGGTACCCAGCCCTACATGCCGCGCATCGACTTGCCCGAAGACGAAGTCCGAGCGATTGCGCACTACCTTGCCACAGTCAACAGCGGCCAGGATGTGGATCGGTTGATTGCAGAGCAACAAAAAATGACCACACAAGTGGCTGCCAAGGGGGAGTGAGGCGATGGATATCGGAACCGTCATGAACACCATGCGCGACCCCGCTGGGGTTCCCGCGCATCCGGTGCTGTTCCAGGGCTTGATGGTGATCACCTGGGTTCTGCACATTGCCTTTGTGCACCTGACGCTAGGTGCTGCCGGCCTGGCCATCTACAGCTTTTACCAACGCGGTAAAGGGCCTTTCTGGGGGCGTCTGTCGATGGCGATGACCAAGGTGGCCAAAGTGGGGGTCTCGCTGCTCATCGTGCTGGGCGTCGCACCCTTGCTGTTTACACAGGTGATTTACGACCCGCAGTGGTATGTTTCGAACGTCCTGTCGGGGCGATGGGTCATTGCCTTCATCTTCACCCTCATCGTCGGCTACTGCAGTTGGTTCATCTTCTACTACGCCAACCATGAGGGCGCCAAGCGGTACATGGGCATTTTTGCCTGGGTCGCGCTGGCGTTGTTCTGCCTTGATGGACTGATCATGCACGCGCTGTCCTACCAGGAGCTGCTGCCCGCGCAGTGGATGAACTGGTATGCGCCGAATGGCGTGGTGGACACCAGCGGCTCGTCGCTGCATGCCATCCAGTGGCCCCGCTATGTGTTCATCATGAGCCTGTCGCTGCCTGCAGTGGGCGTCTTCCTGATCGCATATGCCCACTACTTTGCCACGCGGGCCGACCGCGAGCCGGAGTACCGCCAGTACGTCCGATCGCTTGGCCAGCGGCTTGCGGTCTGGGGCTTCGCTTTTTCGCTGATCCCGTTTCTGTTCTGGCAGTTTGCCCATCCCGACGGCTCCGGGCTGGCTGCGCATCCGATCGGATGGGGGTTGGCGTTGTCACTGATCGGCATGCTGGTCTGGACGAAGCGTCTGAAGGCGCACACGAACGGGTACCTGCCGGTTGTCGGTGGTTTCGGCGTGCTGGCGCTGCTGGCGTTGTGGCGCGAGATCGTGCGCATCGCCCACCTCAAACCGCTGGGCTATGACATCGCCACCTACACGGTGCATGTCGATTGGCCATCCACGCTGCTGTTCTTCTCCACGTTCGTCGGCGTGGGCGGACTGGTCGGCGGCTTTTATCTCACCTTGCTGTACCGCGCCGGGCGCGTGCAAGGCCTCTACACCGCTGATCGCAGCGTAGCGCGCCTCGGAACGGGGGCGGTAGCGGTTTTGGGCTTGTGGATCGCCGTGTTCTTCGTCTACGGGATCGTGATCTGGCTTCGCAACAGTTTCGTCTGATTTTGGGTATGCATATGGAAACACTGATTCGCATTGGTTTGGCTGCTTGGCTGCTGGCCTCGCACGTGGCTCACGCGCAAACGCAATCCGGCCCCGCACCTGATGTGGGCGCGGGCAAAAAGCGGGCAGCTGTCTGCTTTGCGTGCCACAACGCAGATGGCATCTCGAGAATTCCGGGCACGCCGCATCTGGCTGGCCAGGAGAGACACTATCTCGAAAACGCTTTGCGCGCCTACCGCGACGGCCAACGGCAAGACCCCACCATGAACGCCATGGCCAAACCACTCTCTGACCGAGACATCGTGAACATCGCGGCTTACTACAGCTTGCAAAACCGCATGAACAATGTTCAGACGGCGGCGCAAGCGGTTGACGCCAAGTAGGCGGAGCGAGTTCAGCCGCTGCGCCCTGCTCGGGTACCGTGCGGGTGCAGCGGCTGTTCGCGCCACTTGGGTGGCGCACGGCAGCGCGAACCTTGTCACAGCGCCAAAGCTGGGCAAAGAGGCCGATTGTTGGGAAACGCGAAGACGAGCTGCGAGCGGTATGCAGCGCAAGGCACGGCGCGCAGGATGCGAGGCGACCACGCCGGGCAGACGATTGATCGAAAAAGGCGTCTCGGCATACACGCCAGATGCGAGCAACGCATCTCGAGGGAGTAAGCTTCGGCTGATGTCAAAGTCGCACCCGCGCAGCAATTTTTTTCAGCGTTTGTGCTCTTTCGCCCTCTGCGAGGCTTCCACACATGGCCCAACTCAGCACCTTCCCCATCACCCGCAAATGGCCGGCGCGCCACCCCGAGCGGCTGCAGCTCTACAGCCTGCCCACGCCCAACGGCGTGAAAATTTCCATCATGCTGGAGGAATGCGGCTTGCCGTATGAAGCGCACCGCGTGAGCTTCGACACCGGCGACCAGTTCACCCCCGAATTCCTCTCGCTCAACCCCAACAACAAGATCCCCGCCATCCTCGACCCCAACGGCCCCGACGGCGAGCCGATGCCGCTGTGGGAATCCGGCGCCATCCTGATCTACCTCGCCGAGAAGACCGGGCGCTTCCTGCCCACGGCGCCCGCACGCCGCTACGAGACCCTGCAGTGGCTGATGTTCCAGATGGGCGGCATCGGCCCCATGTTCGGCCAGGTGGGTTTCTTCACGGTCTTCGGTGGCAAGGATTTCGAGGACAAACGCCCACGCGACCGCTACACCGCCGAGTCGCGCCGGCTGCTCGGCGTGCTCAACCAGCGGTTGACGGGCCGCACCTGGATCATGGGCGAGGACTACACCATTGCCGACATCGCCATCTTCCCCTGGGTGCACAACCTCATCGAGCGCTACCAGGCCGGCGACCTGGTGGGCTGGAGCGACTTCCCCGAGGTACAACGCGCACTGGCCGCCTTCCTCGCGCGAGCCGCCGTGCAGCGCGGCCTGGGCGTTCCGGCCGGGGCGGAGTGACGCGGGAGGTCACAGCGCGGCCTCGCGGCGGGAAGCGCTGGCAGTACACCGCGCATGCCCGCGGATTCACGCGGTGACCTGAGGCGGTGCTGCGGTGGCGTGGCTGCAGAGGCACCTCGCATCCCCCTCATCCCCCACCGCTTGCGCTCACGCGCGGTCGAAGACGGTGGGCGATGCACCTCGGTTCCCTCC
>NZ_JARJMT020000095.1 GCF_029335975.1 Tepidimonas sp. | reverse complement strand
CAGCGCGTCATGCGGGTGTGGATGGTGGAGCGAGCCGACACCGTGGTGGGGGCCTACTGGCCGATCAAGGGCGAGTTCGACCCGCTGCCCGCGCTGCACCGCTGGCAGGAAGCCGCCAACGTCGAAGACGCGCGCGCCGCGCGCCAGCAGCGGCGCATCGCGCTGCCGGTGATCGACAAGGTGGCGGCCACGCTGCGCTTTCACGTCTGGTACCCCGGCTGCCCGATGGAGAAGGACGCCTACGGCATCCCCAAGCCGAAGGATACCGAGGTGGTACAGCCTACGCTGCTGTTCGTGCCGTGCGTCGGCTACGGACCCGCAGGCGTGCGGCTGGGCTACGGCGGCGGTTTTTACGACCGCACGCTGGCGCAGCTGCAGCCCCGGCCAACGACCGTTGGCCTGGCCTACGCCAGCGCCTTTGTGCCGTGGCTGCAGCCCGAGCCGCACGATGTGCCGCTCGACGCCATCCTGACCGACCAGGGGGTGGCCTGGCCGGTGGAGTGAGGCTTACATATTGCGCCGGTACTGGCCGCCCACCTCGAACAGCGTCTGCGTGATTTGCCCCAGCGAGCAGCAGCGCACCGCATCCATCAGCACCTCGAAGACATTGCGGTTGTCGATCACGGCATCCTTGAGGCGCTGCAGCATCGCCGGCGCCTCGTGCGCATGGCGGGCGTGGAAGTCGCGCAGGCGCTGCAGTTGCGACTGCTTTTCGGCCTCGGTGGAGCGGGCCAACTCCAGCGACTCGGGGATCGGGTCGCCGTGCGGATTGCGAAAGGTATTGACGCCGATGATGGGCAGCTCGCCGGTGTGCTTGAGCATCTCGTAGTGCATGCTCTCGTCTTGGATGCGGCCGCGCTGGTAGCCGGTTTCCATCGCGCCGAGGACCCCGCCGCGCTCGGCGATGCGCTCGAACTCTTGGAGAACCGCCTCCTCGACCAGCTCGGTCAGCTCCTCGATGATGAAGGCGCCTTGGTTGGGGTTTTCATTCTTGGCCAGACCCCACTCGCGGTTGATGATGAGCTGGATGGCCATGGCCCGGCGCACGCTCTCCTCGGTCGGCGTGGTGATGGCCTCGTCATAGGCGTTGGTGTGCAGGCTGTTGCAGTTGTCGTAAATGGCAATGAGCGCCTGCAGTGTGGTGCGGATGTCGTTGAAGGCGATCTCCTGCGCATGCAGGCTGCGGCCGCTGGTCTGGATGTGATATTTGAGTTTTTGGCTGCGCTCATTGGCGCCGTATTTGTCGCGCATCGCCACCGCCCAAATGCGCCGCGCCACGCGGCCCAGCACCGTGTATTCGGGGTCCATGCCGTTGCTGAAGAAAAAGCTCAGATTGGGCGCGAAGTCGTCGATGTGCATGCCGCGTGCGAGATATGCCTCGACGAAGGTAAAGCCGTTGGCCAGCGTGAAGGCGAGCTGGCTGATCGGGTTGGCGCCGGCCTCGGCGATGTGGTAGCCGCTGATGCTGACGGAGTAGAAGTTGCGCACATTGTGGTGGACGAAATACTCTTGGATGTCGCCCATCACTTTGAGGCTGAACTCGGTGGAGAAGATGCAGGTGTTTTGACCCTGGTCCTCTTTCAGGATGTCGGCCTGCACCGTGCCGCGCACATTGGCCAGCACCCACGCCTTGATCTCGGCCGCTTCGGCGTCGGTCGGTTCGCGCCCATTGTCGGCGCGGAACTTGTCCATCTGCTGGTCGATGGCGGTGTTGAAGAACATGGCCAGGATGGTGGGCGCCGGGCCATTGATGGTCATGGACACGCTGGTGCTTGGGCTGCACAGGTCGAAGCCGCTGTAGAGCACCTTCATGTCGTCCAGCGTGGCGATGGACACGCCCGAGTTGCCCACCTTGCCATAGATGTCCGGGCGCGGGTCGGGGTCGGCGCCGTAGAGCGTGACCGAGTCGAACGCCGTGGATAGGCGCTTGGCCGGCATGCCCTCGGACAGCAGCTTGAAGCGCCGGTTGGTGCGGAACGGGTCGCCTTCGCCGGCGAACATGCGCGTCGGGTCCTCGCCCTCGCGCTTGAAGGCGAAGACCCCGGCGGTGTACGGGAAGCTGCCGGGGACGTTCTCCAGCATCAGCCACTTGAGCAGCTCGCCGTGGTCCTCGTATTTGGGCAGCGCCACCTTGCGGATCTTGGTGCCCGACAGCGTCGTATGGGTGAGCCGGGTGCGGATTTCCTTGTCGCGGATCTTGACGACATACTCGTCGCCCGCGTAAGCCTGCTGCATGGCGGGCCACTGCGCCAGCAGCTTGCGGGCGGCGGGTTCTTGCTGCTCTTGTTTTTGCTGGGCCAGTTCGTCGACGGCCTCGGCCGCCTTGGCGCGGCCGACTTTGCCGATGCGCAGCATGGCGGCCGTGGCCTGCAGTTGCTGGATTTCGCGCGCCAGCCGGGCTTGCTCATGCACCCGCCGCTTGTAGTCGCGCACGGTCTCGGCGATTTCGGCCAGGTAGCGGGTGCGCCCCGGTGGCACGATCGGGGTCTGGTTGCTGCTGTGGCGCACCTCCACCCGCGGCAGCCGGCCGCCTTCCACACCCAGCGGCAGGTTCAGCCCCAGCTCGGCCAGCCGAACCTTGAGCGCCTGATACAGCGCCGTCACACCGTCGTCGTTGAAGCGCGCGGCCATCGTGCCAAACACCGGCATCTCCTCTGGCCGCTGGCCCCAGGCCTCGCGGTTGCGCTGCACCTGCTTGGCCACGTCGCGCAGGGCGTCCAGCGCGCCCTTGCGGTCGAACTTGTTGATCGCCACGAACTCGGCAAAGTCCAGCATGTCGATTTTTTCCAGCTGGCTGGCCGCGCCAAACTCTGGCGTCATCACATACAGCGGCACATCCACATGCGGCACGATGGCCGCGTCGCCCTGGCCGATGCCGGAGGTCTCCACGATCACCAGGTCGAAGCCCGCCACCTTGCAGGCGGCGACCACATCCGGCAGCGCGGCCGAGATTTCGCTGCCGAATTCGCGCGTGGCCAGGCTGCGCATGTACACCCGCGGGCCCTGCTGCCACGGGCCGATGGCGTTCATGCGGATGCGGTCGCCCAGCAGTGCCCCACCGCTTTTGCGCCGGCTCGGGTCGATGCTGATGACGGCCACCCGCAGGCGGTCTTCCTGGTCCAGCCGCAGGCGGCGGATGAGTTCGTCGGTCAGGCTGCTCTTGCCCGCGCCGCCCGTGCCGGTGATGCCCAGCACCGGCACCCGTGTGTCCACCGCGGCTGCGCGCAGGCGCGCCAACAAGGCCGGGTCGGCCTGCCCATTTTCGAGCACGGTGATCAGTTGCGCCAGCGCCCGCCAGGCGGCGTCGCTGTGGCCCTGGATGGCCGCGATGTCGCGCGGCGCATAGGGCGAGAGGTCGCGGTCGCAGCG
>NZ_JARJMT020000092.1 GCF_029335975.1 Tepidimonas sp. | reverse complement strand
ACATGCCAGTCCTTGAAGGTGCCGACCTCGCCCTCATCCACATTGACCACACCGTGGCGCGGGCCCGGCTGGCCGGCCACCGTGATCCATTTGCGCCAGGCGGGAAAGCCGGCGCCGCCCAAGCCGCGCAGACCGCTGGCCTCCAGCTCGCGCAGCACATCGATTGGGCGCAGCTCCCCGCGCAGCATGCGCTCGAACTGCGCGTAGTCGCGCGGCTGCGGCGGGGCGCCATGCGCCGGGGCGCGGCGCAGTGTGGTCTCGCCGGTGCGCGCGAGCGCCACCACCGCCTCCTCTTGGGCCGGTGCCACCTGCCGCCGGCCCACGCAAGCCGCCGGCGCCTGGTGGCACTGGCCAAGGCAGGGCACCGCCTCCACCACCACGCCGTCATCTGTGGCCAAGGTGGCGCGTACGCGCGCCAGCAGCCGCTCGCTACCGGCCAGCGCGCACGGCAGACTGGTGCAGACGCGCACGGTCGTGCGTGGCGCTGCTGCACCGTCGTCCAGCACGCGAAAGTGGTGATAGAAGGTGGCGACCTCGTACACCTCGGCCTGGCTCAGACGCAGCCGCTCAGCCAGTGCCGCCAGCGTATCGCGCGACAGCCCACCCAATGCATCCTGCAGCCGGTGCAGATGCTCGATCAGCCAATCGCGCCGCGGTTGCAGCCCATCACACAGCCGGGCCACGGTGGCCCGGGCCTGCGGGGTCGGGGACCGTCCCTTGGGGATTGGACGGCCCAACCGGTCGGACGACCGCTGCGCCAATGCAGGGGGTTTCACCTTTTGCTCCGAGATTGCCGCCGATGTTAGCAACAGTCGTCGAAACGGACAAACCTCTGGCGACGACCCTGGGCGGTTCATTGGCGCTGTGCACTACCCCGGAGGTGGGGTTGGGTGACGCGGCTGCCTGCCGCGCCTGCACCGCCTGCCAAATCCGGCGTCGGGTGGCGTCGTCGCTGCCGCCCCAGGCGGCGATCTCGTCCAGCGTGCGCCAGCAACCGGCGCACAGGCCGCGGGCGTCGTCCATGCGGCAAACGCCGATGCAGGGTGACGGCACGGGCGCACCGGCCGGGCTGCGGCGCAGCGCATCGGCCAGCGACAGGTGCCGGTGGGCGGGGGGATTCATCGCCATGGGCAGATATTATCGAGCGATGACGTTGGCCAGCAGGGCGCGCCCGACACGCGACCCTGTTGGGCGCCCCAGTTGTTCGCTGATCCAGGCACCGGTGTCGGCCAGCGCCTGCAGATCGATGCCGGTGTCAATACCCAGGCCGTGCAGCAGATACACCACGTCCTCGGTGGCCACATTTCCGGTCGCGCCTTTGGCATAGGGGCAGCCCCCCAGCCCCGCGACCGAGGATTGGAAGTTCCACACGCCCATCTGCAGCGCGGCCAGCGTGTTGCTCAACGCCTGCCCATAGGTGTCGTGGAAGTGGCCGCTGATGTGGTCGATGTCGTAGTGTGCCAGCGTTGCCTCGATGGCGCGCTGCACCTTCAGCGGCGTGCCCACGCCGATGGTGTCGGCCACGTCCACGCGCTGCACCCCGATATCCTTCATCCTCTTGGCCAGCATGCCCACGCGCTCGGGCGCGATCTCGCCCTCGTAGGGGCAGCCCACGGTGCAGCTCATGGCACCGCGCACGGCAATCCCAGCCTTGCGCGCCGCTTCCACCACCGGCGCAAAGCGCTCGATGCTCTCGGCAATGCTGCAATTGATGTTTTTCCGGCTAAAGGCCTCGCTGGCCGCGCCGAACACCACGATCTCGTCCGGCTGGTCGGCCAGCGCCGCCTCGAAGCCCCTGAGGTTGGGCGTGAGCACGGAGTAGCGCACGCCCGGCTGGCGGGCGATGCCGGCCATGACGGCGTGGTTGTCGGCCATCTGCGGCACCCATTTGGGGCTGACGTAGCTGGTGACTTCGATCTCGCGCAGGCCCGCGGCCTGCAGCCGGTGCACGAGTTCGATTTTGACCGCCGTCGGCACGGGTTGCTTTTCGTTTTGCAGGCCGTCGCGCGGGCCCACGTCGATCAGACGCACGCGTTTGGGGTAGTGTGCAGTGCTCATGACACAGTGTCTTGGGTTGTGCGATGGTTGCGTGCCGGATCAGGCGCTGGCCAGACGCAACAATTCGGCTCCTTCGGCCACCTGATCGCCAGGCGCATACAGCAGCTCGGCGACGGTGCCGTCGGCCGGGGCGGCGATGGTGTGCTCCATCTTCATCGCCTCCAGCACGGCCAGCGGCTGCCCCTTCTTGACCGCATCGCCGACCTGCACCAGAAAGGCGACGACTTTGCCCGGCATGGGCGCAGTGAGGCGCCCGCCCTCGGCCGCCGTGTCACCGGCATGGGCCAGCAGGTCCAACTTGACGATGGCTGCCGACCCCTGCGGGGTGAACAGATGCAGCCGTTCCCCCTGGGCATAGACGGTGGCACGCCAGTCCTCCCCGGCAAACGACACCCCCAGGGCCCAACCGCCCCCCGGCGCGTCGCGCCACGCCAGCGCACCGGCGGTCGCGGCCTCGCCCTCACCCACGACCAGCCAGCGGGTGCCGTCTCGGCGCCAGGTCAGGCGGGCCGGCACGGTGTTCTCGCCCCACTGGAAGGCGAAGCGCCGGCTGCGCTCGCCATGGCTGGCATAACCGTCGCGCGCGCTCCAGGGGTCGTGCCCGTCGGCGCTCGCCCCCCGGGCGACTTGCGCGTCGGTGGCCAGGGTGTGGGCCACCGCAATTGCCACCGCCGCCGTCAGCGGCACCGGCTGTTGGCCAAAGAGGACGGCGGCCTCGCGCTCGATGAGCGCCGTGTCCAGCCGCGCCTGTGCAAACGATGCGCTGCGCACCACATGGCGCAAAAACGCCACATTGTTGGCCACGCCCACGATGTGCAACTGCGCCAGCGCTTGGTCCAGCCGCGCCAGTGCCTGCGCACGCGTGTCGCCGCGTACGATCAGCTTGGCGATCATCGAGTCGTAGTACGGACTGACACTATCGCCCTCGCCCACGCCGTCGTCGATGCGCACATCCGATACGGCAAAGGCGCTGCACGGCGGCTTGCGGTACACACGCAGTCGGCCCGTGGCAGGCAGGAACTGGTTGTCCGGGTTTTCGGCGCAGATGCGCGCCTCGATCGCATGGCCCTGCAGGCGCAGGTCGCGCTGGGTCAAGGGCAAGGGCTCTCCAGCCGCCACGCGCAACTGCCACTCGACCAGGTCCACTCCGGTAATGGCCTCGGTGACCGGATGCTCGACCTGCAGCCGGGTGTTCATTTCCATGAAGTAAAAGCGCATCGCCTCGGGGTGCTCGTACCCCTGCGGCTGCTCGACGATGAACTCCACCGTCCCCGCGCCCACATAGCCGACCGCGCGCGCGGCCGCGACAGCGGCCAGCCCCATGCGCTCGCGCAGCTCCGGCGGCATGTCGGGGGCGGGGGCTTCCTCCAGCACCTTCTGGTGGCGGCGCTGGACCGAGCAATCGCGCTCGAATAGGTGGACCGCGTTGCCATGCGCATCGGCAAACACCTGGATCTCGATATGACGCGGGCGTTGGACATATTTTTCGATCAGCACCGCCGCATCGCCAAAGCTGTTGAGCGCCTCGCGCTGGCACGAGGCCAGGGCCTCGTCGAAGCCCTCGGGTGCGTCCACGCGCCGCATGCCCTTGCCGCCGCCGCCTGCGCTGGCCTTG
>NZ_JARJMT020000082.1 GCF_029335975.1 Tepidimonas sp. | reverse complement strand
CGTGCGGCGCGTCTCGGGTGGCAGCAAAGCGCGGATCTCGGAGTAGCGGTCGGCGCGTTGGCTCCAGATGGCCGCCAGCGACGCGGTGATCTCGGTGTCGCTGGCACCGCTGCGCAGCAGGGCGCGCAAATCATAGCCTTGTTCGGCAAACAGGCACAGATACAGCCGCCCCTCGGTCGACAGACGTGCGCGGTTGCACTCGCGGCAGAAGGCCCGCGTGACGCTGCTGATGAAGCCGACTTCCCCCAACGCCGGGTCGTGGTGGCCGTCAGCGTCAGCGTAACCCCAGCGCTCGGCGGTTTCGCCGGGGCTGCTGGGCTGCAGAGGCACCAGCGCGAAGGTCTGCTGGAGCCGGGCCAGTACCTCGGCACTGGGCAGCACCTCGTCCATGCACCAGCCGTTGGAGCAGCCCACGTCCATGTACTCGATGAAGCGCAGCGCGATGCCGCTGCCGCGAAAATGTCGCGCCATCGGCACGATCTGGTCGTCGTTGGTACCGCGCTTGACCACCATATTGACCTTGATCGGCGCCAGGCCTGCATCCTGCGCGGCAGCAATGCCGTCCAGCACCTGTGCGACCGGAAAGCCCACGTCGTTCATGCGCTGGAACACCACGTCATCCAGGGCGTCCAGGCTGACGGTCACCCGCCGCAGACCAGCGTCGCGCAGCGCGCGCGCCTTGCGCTTGAGCAGACTGCCGTTGGTGGTCAGTGTCAGCTCTGGGGGCGTGCCGTCCACCGTGCGCAAGCCCGCGAGCATCTCCACCAGCCGCTCGACGTCCTTGCGCAGCAACGGTTCGCCGCCGGTCAGGCGGATCTTGCGCACTCCTTGGGCGAGGAAGAGGCGCGCCAGCCGCGTGATCTCCTCGAAGGTCAGCAGATCGGCATGCGGCAGATAGGGGTAATCTTTGCCGAATACCTCTTTTGGCATGCAGTAGCTGCAGCGAAAATTGCAGCGGTCGGTGACGCTGATGCGCAGGTCGCGCAGCGGCCGCTTCAGACGGTCGAGCAGGGACTTGTCGCTCGTCGCCAGAGCGGTCGGACGGGGGGTGGGCAATGCCGGAGCGCGCGGGTTGCGCTGGTCGTACAGGGGGATGACACGTTCGGCCATGGCGCGATAGATTATCGCGTGACGGTGGCTGTGGCGCGGGTGGGGTTTCCACCCGGCTCGGCTGTGCAGGAGTGATGCGATGTCGATCAACCGACGCCGATGGCTGTTACAGGCGGGGGCGCTCTGCCTGACCGCAAATAGCGTGTCCGGCAGAGCGCAGCCAGCCGAGGCGGCGGCTGCCGAGGCCAAAGCCCCGCCGCTGCCGGCGTTGGGGGCGCCGTGGACTGTGCCGGCGATGGAACTGCTCGATGGCAGCCGCTTCGAGCCGGCAGGTGCCGAGGGCCAGGTGCTGGTGCTGTACTGGTGGGCCAGCACCTGCCCGTTTTGTGCCGTCACGACGCCGCTGCTCAACGCGTTCTGGCAGCGCCACCGCCAGCGCCCCGGCTGGCAGTTGTTGACCCTGTCGATCGACCGCACGCGCGAGGCGGCCCTGCGTTACATGCAGCAGCGCGGCTACGCATTTTCGTGTGCATGGGTCACGCGCGACGTCCAGCGCGCCATGCCCAAGCCAAAGGGGCTGCCGATCACCCTGGTGCGCGGGCGCGATGGCCGCATCCTGATGGCCGAGCGCGGTCAACTCTTTGCAGAAGACATTGACACCATCGCGCAGTGGTTGTGAGTGTGTTGCCGAACTGCGCTACGCCACCGCCAGCGCCAGCCCGTCAGGCTCGTGCCAGTAAAATCGGTCAGACTTTGCGATCTGTTTACTTTTTCTTGGAACTGCGCACCCATGTCCCTCCATCAAGTCTCCGCAGGCGACAAGATCCCCGACGCCTTCAACGTCGTCATCGAAATTTCGATGCATGGCGACCCCATCAAATACGAAGTCGACAAGGCTTCGGGTGCCATCTTCGTGGATCGCTTCATGAACACGGCCATGCACTACCCGACCAACTACGGGTTTGTGCCCAAGACGCTGTCAGGCGACGGCGATCCCGTGGACGTGTTGGTCATCACCCCTGTGCCGTTGCCGCCGGGGGTGGTGGTGACATGTCGGCCACTCGGTATTCTCAAAATGGAAGACGAAGGCGGGGTCGATGGCAAGGTGCTGGCGGTGCCGACCGACAAAATCTTGCCGCTGTACTCGCACTGGAAGACCTACGAAGACCTCAACCCCGCGCGCCTGAAGACGATCGAGCATTTCTTCGAGCACTACAAGGATCTCGACTCCGGCAAGTGGGTCAAGGTGCTCGGCTGGGGTTCGGTGGAGGAGGCGTGCCAGGAAGTGCTCTCTGGCGTGCAGGCCTATGAGGCCCAGCGGAGCGCTCAGGGCGCCTGACGATAGGGTGAGTGCGCCTGCAGCGCCTCGCGGTAACCCTGCACCGCCAAGCGTTCGCGCACCAGATAGTCTTCCACCGCCTCCGCAAAGGCGGGGTGCGCCAGCCAGTGGCGGCTGTGTACCACCGTTGGCAGCAGGGCGCGAGCGACCTTATGCTCGCCCTGCGCGCCGCCTTCAAAGCGCTCGACACCGTGCGTCAGGCACCAAATCAGCGGTTGGTAGTAGCACGCCTCGAAGTGCAGGCAGTCCACGCGTGCCACCGCCCCCCAATCGCGACCGTAGGCCGCAGCGGGTGACGCGCCGTCGTCGCTGAGGGCCACCAGGCTGGCCGCGATCGGTGCACCCGCGGCATCGCGGGCCGTGAACATCAGCCACTGCTGCGGCAAGGCTGCCGCGACCGCGCGGAAAAACGCGTCGTTGAGATACGGCGCATTGCCGTGCTCGTGGTAGGTTTGGCGGTAGCAGCGGACGAAAAAAGCCCAGTCCTCGGCCGTGATCTGCGCGCCCCGGCGCGCCTCGAAGGTCACGCCCGCATCGGCCACCTTGCGCCGTTCTTGGCGAATTTTCTTGCGCTTGTCGTGGCTGAGGCTGGCCAGAAAATCCTCCCAGTCGGTCAATCGGCCGCCGCGCGCCGGATGCCGGTTGTGCCAGTGGAATTGCACCGTCTCGCGGGCCAGCATGGCGGATGCATCCGCCGCAGCGCAGTCGGCGTCTGTCCCCAGCAGGATGTGCAGCGATGACAAGCCCAGCGCGCGGGCATGAGCCAGCAGCGCCTGCACCAGCGCGATGCGGGCGGCCTCATCGCGGGCCAACAGGCGCGGCCCTGCCACGGGAGTAAAGGGCACCGCAACCACGCCCTTGGGGTAGTAGCGCACCCCATGTCGGCGGTAGGCGTCGGCCCACGCCCAGTCGAACACGTATTCACCGTAAGAATGCGTCTTGATGTACAACGGTGCGGCAGCGACCAGCGAGCCATGCGCGCGCGACCACAGCGTCACCCAATGCGGCGCCCATCCAGTGGCGGCCGTGGCGCAGCCGCTGTCGTGCAGCGCCGCCAAATACTCGTGGCGCATGAACGGCCCGCAGGCTCGGCCCTCCGGCTGGGCATGCAGCAGTGCATTCCATTCCTGAGCCGGCACCGCATGCGGGTCGTGCACCACCCGGGTGACATAATCCGCGCTTTCAGAGGACGTCGGGGCATCCATGGCGATCAAGATCGGGGTGGCGCAGTGCAATTTCGTGGTGGGTGACCTGGTCGGCAACGCTCGCCGCATCATCGACGCCGCGCACGCGGCACACGCCCAGGGCGTGCAGGTGCTGCTGACGCCGGAACTGGCCATTTGCGGCTACGCCGCCGAAGACCTGTTTTTGCGACCCGCGTTCGTCGACGCCTGCGATGATGCCGTGCAATCGGTCGCCGCGCAGACCGCGGGCTTGAAAGGCCTGCACATCGTGGTGGGACAGCCACTGCCTGCCCCCGATTCATCGGCACTGTCCGCTGGCCGCAGCGTGGGCCGCACCCCCTGCCTAAATGCGGCAAGCGTTCTGTGCGAAGGCCGCATCACGCACCGCTATGCCAAGCGCGAATTGCCGAACTCCCAGGTATTCGACGAGCGGCGCTATTTCGTGCCCGGTGATCGTCCCTGCGTATTCGAAGTGGCCCATGCCGGGCGCACGCACCGCATGGGATTGTTGATCTGCGAGGACGCCTGGCATGCCCGTCCAGCGGCAGAGACGGTGGATGCGGGTGCCGACGTTCTGTGTGTCATCAACGCCTCGCCGTTTCATATCGGCAAGGGCGATGAGCGCGAGCGCGCCATGCGCGAGCGCGTCCAGCAAACGGGGCGACCCTTGGTCTATGCCCATCTGGTCGGCGGCCAGGACGAAATCGTCTTCGAGGGGCGCAGCTTCGCGCTCGATGCGCACGGTGCGGTGGCGGCTCGCGCGCCCAGTTTCGCCGAAGATTTGCTGGTCGTGGATGTGGACGACGGCCCCAGCGGCTGGACGGTGCAGGGACCCATCGCGTCCGTGCCCTCGATCGAGTCGGACCTGTGGCACGCGCTGGTTCTGGGCACGCGCGACTATGTGTGCAAAAACGGCTTTCCCGGTGCGATCATCGGGCTGTCCGGGGGCATCGACTCGGCGCTGGTATTGGCGATTGCCGTCGATGCGCTCGGGCCCGATGCAGTGTGGGCCTGCATGATGCCGTCACCGTATACGGCCGACATCTCGCGGCTGGACGCGCGCGAGATGGCGGCCCGGCTGGGCGTGCGCTATGACGAGATCGCGATCGGGCCTATTTTCGAGGGGTTTCTGGCGGCGCTGGGCCCCCTGTTCGAAGGGCGGCCGGCCGACACCGCGGAAGAAAACCTGCAGGCGCGCATCCGCGGCACGCTGCTCATGGGGCTGTCCAACAAGTTTGGCCACATGGTGCTGACCACCGGCAACAAGAGCGAGCTGGCCACCGGTTACTGCACGCTCTATGGCGACATGGCGGGCGGCTTTGCCGTCATCAAGGACGTCACCAAGACCTGGGTTTGGCGCCTGGCGCGCTGGCGCAATGCGAACGATCCGTTTGGACGCGGGAGCAATCCGATCCCCGAGCGCATCATTGCCCGGCCGCCCAGCGCTGAACTGCGCCCCGACCAAAAGGACCAAGATACCTTGCCGCCTTACGATGTGCTGGACGGCATCGTCGAGCGCTACATGGAAAACGACCGCAGTCCGGCGCAGATCGTGGCCGAGGGCTTTCCCGCAGCGGCGGTGGAACAAGTGGTGCGGCTGATTCGCATCAACGAATACAAGCGGCGCCAAGCGCCGGTGGGCATTCGCGTCACGCACCGCAGCTTCGGTAAAGACTGGCGCTACCCCAACACCAACCGCTGGCGGGGGTGAGCTGAGGTGCCATCCGGCCCAAAATCCTGTTGCGATATGGTAGATTCAAGCGGTGGACGGCCAGACCGTCCTCGTCTGTCGTGGCCCGCAGGGTACCCATTGCCGTCTCGGAGTCGTCCCGCATGAAGCAGATTACCACCGTCATCAAACCGTTCAAACTGGAAGAGGTGCGTGAAGCGCTGGCCGAGCAGGGTGTGACGGGCTTGACGGTGACCGAGGTCAAGGGCTTTGGCCGCCAGAAGGGGCACACCGAACTCTACCGAGGCGCCGAGTACGTGGTGGACTTTTTGCCCAAGGTGCGCATCGATGTGGTGGTGCGCGACGGCGATGTGGATCGCTGCATCGATGCCATCGTGCGCGCGGCGCGCACCGGCAAAATCGGCGACGGCAAGATTTTTGTCACCCCCATCGAAAAGGTGATCCGCATCCGCACGGGCGAGGAAGACGATGCCGCCGTCTAATCCCGCAATAGACCGCAACTGACGCGCAACCCCAAAGGGGTGCGGGCGGCGATGTGCAGGCGCGCCCGCGTCCCGGGGCGGCATTCAGGTGATGGCTGGCGGTGGGCTCGCGCAGCGTGTTGCGCGGCAATCGATGAGCCGGGTTCCCGCCCAGGCGTCGTGCCAAAACTGCCGCTCGGGATGAAAGCGTGCCAGCACGGCCCAGATGGCGATCCATCCACCCAGCAGCACGACCCCTTCCAGCGCGGACCATCCCATGGCTTCGCGCAGCGCCAGCGGCGGCAGGAACCAGGTCCACGACAGCAGGTAGCGCAGCAAGGCGCGCGCCTGGGTCAGTGGCCGCCCCTGACGGTCCACCACACGGATATGCCAGGTCTTCATGGCCAGCGTTTGGCCCTTGTGCCAAAACCAGGTGAAGTACACCCCCAGCACGGCGAACAAAAAGGCCTGCTGCAGGTGCCGGTTGTC
>NZ_JARJMT020000078.1 GCF_029335975.1 Tepidimonas sp. | reverse complement strand
CGCCGAGGCATCGTGCATTTCTAGCCTGGTGTGAAGCTCGTGACACGCTGACTTACGCACAGACCGACGTTTTTCCCTTCGTCACGTCAATGTCGTGTCGACGTCGCGCCGCCCCAACGCCAAATACTCGCGCGACTGCATTTCGTGCAGGCGGGAGACGGTACGCGGAAACTCATGGGCCAGCGGCCCTTCGGTATAGAGCTGTTCAGGCGGCACAGCGGCCGAGATGATGAGCTTGACCCGCCGGTCGTACAGGACATCGACCAACCAAGTGAAGCGCCGCGCCGCCGAAGCCATGTTGGGTGGCATCGGCGGGACGTTGCTGAGCAGCACGGTGTGAAACTGGCTGGCCAGCTCCAAATAATCGTTTTGCGATCGCGGCCCGCCGCACAGCGTGCGGAAATCGAACCACACGAGGCCGCCGGCGCGGCGGATCGCGCGGATCTCGCGCCCCTCGATGCACAGTATCGGGTTTTCATCCTGCGCCTCAGCCAGCCGATCGAAGATGGCCTCCATCTCCTGCTCAGTCGACTCTCCCAGGGGCATCAGGTACAGGCTGACATGCTCCAGGGCACGGCGGCGGTAATCGACTCCGTGGTCGACATTGACCACCTGCATGGTGCGCTTGAGCAGCTCGATGGCCGGCAAGATGCGATCGCGGTGCAAACCGTCGGGGTACAACCCGTCGGGGTGAAAGTTGCTGGTCGCCACCATGCCGATGCCGTACTTTTGCATTGCCTCCAGCAGGCGGTGCAGGATCATGGCGTCGGTGACGTCGGCGACGTGAAATTCGTCGAAGCAGATCAACCGAAACCGCACGGCCATGTGTTTGGCCAGTGCGTCCAGCGGATTGACCGTGCCCTGCAGATCAGCCAGTTCGCGGTGCACTTCGCGCATGAACTCGTGGAAGTGCAGCCGGGTTTTGCGCCGCAGCGGCACGGCGCTGTAGAAGCAGTCCATCAGAAAGCTTTTGCCGCGCCCGACCCCGCCGTACATGTACACGCCGCGCGGAATGGGCAAGCGGTTGATGAGCTTTTTGAGCGCGTTGGATCGACGCTGCTTGAAATGCGCCCACTCCGCTGCGCAGCGCTCCAGCGCTTCGACCGCGCGCAGTTGCGCGGGGTCGCTATGAAAGCCCCGCGCCGCCAGTTCGGCTTCGTAGGCGCGCCGCACCGGCCCCCAGCCGGGGTCCGGCGCGGGCACGCTTGCACGCGCCAGCATCGCCCGTCAGAAGTTGAGGGTGCGCTTGTCCACCGCCAGCGCCGCTTCTTTGGTTGCCTCGGACAGCGACGGGTGTGCGTGGCAGATGCGGGCGATATCCTCAGCACTGGCGCGGAATTCCATCGCCACCACCGCTTCGGCGATCAGCTCGGAGGCCATAGGCCCCACGATGTGCACACCCAGAATTTCATCTGTGGCAGCATCGGCCAGAAACTTGACCATCCCTGTGGTGTCCCCGAGAGCGCGCGCGCGGCCGTTGGCCAGGAACGGGAAGGTTCCGGCTTTGTAGGCGCGCCCGGCGGCCTTGAGCTGCTGCTCGGTCTGGCCCACCCAGGCAATCTCAGGGCTGGTGTAAATCACCCATGGGATGGTGTTGAAATTGACATGCCCGTGTTGGCCCGCGATGCGCTCGGCCACAGCGACGCCCTCTTCCTCCGCCTTGTGGGCCAGCATGGGGCCGCGCACCACATCGCCCACCGCCCACACGCCGGGCAGGTTGGTGCGGCATTGGTCGTCCACCACGATCGCGCCGCGCTCGTCGAGCTGCAGGCCGACTGCCTGGGCGTTCAGGCCGTCGGTGTTGGGCACCCGCCCGATGGAGACGATCAGCCGGTCAGCATCCAGCGTCGCGGCCTCGCCCGCGGCGGTGGTGTAGGCGATGCTCACGCCCTTCTTGTTGCCCGTCTTGACCTCGCCGACCTTGACGCCCAGCTCGATTTTCAAGCCCTGCTTGTCGAAAGCCTTTTTGGCCTCTTTGGCGATCTGCTCATCCACCGCGGGCAGGAAGGTGGGCATGCCTTCCAGGATGGTCACCTCGGCCCCCAACCGGCGCCAGACGGAGCCCATTTCCAGCCCGATCACGCCGGAGCCGATGATCGCCAGCTTCTTGGGGACCGCGCCCATGCGCAGTGCACCATCGTTGGACAGCACCTTGTCCTCATCGAACGGCACGCCGGGCAGCGCCCGGGCGATCGACCCGGTGGCCACCACCACCTGTCTGCCCACCAGCATCTCGGGCTTGTCGCCAGCGACGGCGATCTCGTAGCCGCCGTCCACGGCCTTGAGGAATGAGCCACGACCGTGGAAGAACGTCACCTTGTTCTTCTTGAACAGGTACAGAATGCCGTCGTTGTTTTGCTTCACGATGGCATCTTTTCGGGCGATCATCTTGGCGACGTCCATCTTCACGATGCCGGTGCTGATGCCGTGATCCGCGAAGTGGTGTTGAGCGTGCTCGAAGTGCTCGGACGACTGCAGCAGCGCCTTGGACGGAATGCAGCCGACATTGGTGCAGGTGCCACCCGGTGCGGGGCCGCCTGCGGTGTTTTTCCATTCGTCGATGCAAGCGACCTTGAAGCCGAGCTGCGCAGCCCGGATGGCCGCGATGTAGCCGCCGGGTCCGGCGCCGATGACGACGACGTCAAATGCTTGTGCCATGGGGGTCACTCCGTCGCGTCAGATGTTGAACAGCAGGCGCGCGGGGTCCTCCAGCGCCTCTTTCATCGCCACCAGCCCCAACACCGCCTCGCGCCCGTCGATGATGCGGTGATCGTATGACATGGCCAGATAGTTGATCGGGCGGATCACGATCTGGCCGTTTTCCACCACAGGGCGTTCCTTGGTCGCGTGCACGCCAAGAATAGCCGACTGCGGCGGGTTGATGATGGGGGTGGACAACATGGAGCCGAACACGCCACCGTTGGAGATGGAGAAGGTGCCACCGGTCATCTCCTCGATGCCCAGCTTGCCTTCCGCCGCGCGCTTGCCAAAGTCAGCGATCTTTTTCTCGATGTCGGCAAAGCCCATTTGGTCGGCATTGCGCAGAATGGGCACCACCAGTCCGCGCGGCGAGCCGACCGCAATACCGATGTCGAAATAGCCGTGATAGACGATATCGTTGCCGTCTACGCTGGCATTGAGGATGGGGTATTTTTTGAGCGCATGCACCGCGGCTTTGACAAAGAAGCTCATGAAGCCGAGCTTGACGCCGTGCTCTTTCTCGAAACGTTCCTGATATTTCTTGCGCAGCTCCATCACCGGGGCCATGTTGACCTCGTTGAACGTGGTCAGTATGGCGTTGGTGGCCTGGGACTGCAGCAGGCGTTCGGCGATGCGCGCGCGCAGGCGGGTCATCGGCACACGCTGCTCGGGCCGATTGGCCAGATCGGCCGTCAGCCCCACCGGTGCGCTGACCTGCGGCAGCACCGTGGCGGGCGCTCCGGTGGGAATCGACACTGGTGCGGCGACGGACGGGGTGGGTTTGGGTGCGGCCACGGCCGCCAGCACGTCCCCCTTGGTGACGCGACCGTCCTTGCCTGTGCCGACCACCGAGCCGGGAGCCAGGCCATGGTCGGCCATCAGCTTGGCGGCAGCGGGCATGGCAACGCCAGCCATGGCGCCTGCGGCAGCCGGTGCAGCACTCACCGCGGGGGCTGCCGGTGGCGCGGAAGCTGCTGCAACGGGCGCTGGGGCCGCTGCGGCGTCCGCCCCCGCCTTGCCTTGCGTGTCCACTTTGGCGATGACCTGATCGGACGCCACCGTACCGCCGTCACCAACGAGGATTTCGGCCAGCACGCCTGCCGCCGGGGCTGGCACCTCGAGCACGACCTTGTCGGTCTCGATCTCGATCAGGATTTCATCAGCCGCAACCGGCTCGCCGACTTTTTTCTTCCATTGCAGCAGCGTGGCTTCCGCCACCGATTCGGACAACTGCGGCACTTTCACTTCAACGATGGACATGGCGTATTCTTCCTCGGCAAATACATACAAAAAGAGCAGCCGAGCCCGCGCGCGGCGCAGCCGAACGTACGGGCGGCTTTTCTCTTACTTGGACAGGATGAGGCCCTTGAGCCGGCCGAAGGCGGCCTCGACCAGCGCCTTTTGTTGCTCTTGATGCAGGTGGGCATATCCCACCGCAGGCGAAGCTGAGGCCGCCCGACCGGCATAACCCAAGCGCTGGCCGTCCAGCATGTTCTCGTGGATGTTGTGTTGCACGAAGAACCATGGACCCTGGTTCTGCGGCTCGTCCTGGCACCACACAACATCGACGGCATTGGGATAGCGCCTCATCTCGGCCGCAAAGACCTTGTGCGGAAACGGATAAAGCTGCTCGACGCGCACGATAGCGACATCGTCAGCGCCCTTTTCCTCGCGTTTTTTCGTCAGGTCGTAATACACCTTACCCGAGCAGACGATGACCCGCTTGACACGCTGCGCGTTCTTGACGACGTCGGTGTTTTGCTCCGGAATCACGGTCTGGAAACCGCCCTTGGTGAACTCGGACAGCGGCGAGGCGGCATCCTTATTGCGCAGCAGCGATTTCGGCGTGAAGACGACGAGCGGCTTGCGCAGGTTGCGCACCATCTGGCGGCGCAGCACATGGAAGATTTGGCTGGCCGTCGTGGGCTGGACCACCTGCATGTTGGTGTCGGCCGCCAGTTGCAAGAAGCGCTCGATGCGTGCCGAGCTGTGCTCCGGCCCTTGTCCTTCGTAGCCGTGCGGCAGGAACAGCGTGATACCGTTGATGCGGCCCCATTTGACCTCGCCCGAGGCAATGAACTGGTCGATGACTACCTGCGCGCCGTTGGCAAAATCGCCGAACTGCGCCTCCCAGATGACCAGGGTGTTGGGGTCGCTCGACGCGTAGCCATATTCAAAACCCAACACCGCCTCCTCCGACAGAATGGAGTCGATGACGGTGAACGGGGCCTGATTGTCCGCGACGTTTTGCAGTGGGATGTAGGTGCCAACATCCCATTTCTCGCGGTTTTGGTCGTGAATGACGGCATGGCGGTGGGTAAAGGTGCCACGGCCGCAGTCCTCGCCAGACAGGCGTACGGCGTAGCCGCTGGCCACGAGCGAGGCAAACGCCATGTGTTCACCCATCCCCCAGTCGACATTGATCTCGCCCCGGCCCATCGCGGCACGATCGGCCAGCACCTTCTTGACCAAGGGGTGCGGGGTGATGTCATCTGGGACAGTGGTGATGCGCTCGGCCAGGCGTTTCCATTCTGTCAGCGGGATGGCCGTGTCGGCCGCGTCCGTCCATTTCTTGCCCAGGAACGGCGCCCAATCGACCGCGTACTGGCTCTTGTAGTTGGTGAGCACCGGATCGACGGTACGGCGCCCTTCGTCCAGCATGGCCCGGTAAGCCTTGACCGCCGCGTCGGGCCCGTCTGGCGGCAAGACGCCTTGTGCCACCAGTTTGTCGCCGTAGAGTTTGCGCGTGCCGGGATGCTGCGCAATCTTTTTGTACATCAGCGGCTGGGTCAGTGACGGCGTGTCTTGCTCGTTGTGACCCAGTTTACGGAAGCAAACGATGTCGATGACGACATCCTTGCGGAAGGTCTGGCGGTATTCGACCGCCAGTTGAGTGGCGAGCACGACCGCCTCGGGATCGTCTCCGTTGACATGCAGCACCGGTGCCTCGATCATTTTGACGACGTCGGTGCAATACAGCGTCGAGCGGCTGTCGCGCGGGTCGGAAGTGGTAAAACCGATTTGATTGTTGATGACGATGTGCACCGTACCGCCGGTGTAGTACCCGCGCGTCTGGGCCAGCGCAAGCGTCTCCATCACGACGCCCTGGCCGGCAAAGGCCGCATCCCCGTGCACCAACACAGGCAGCACCTGGTCGCCAGCACGGTCACCGCGCCGGTCCATGCGTGCGCGCACCGAACCCTCCACCACGGGGTTGACGATCTCCAGGTGCGACGGGTTGAATGCCAAGCTCAAATGCACCGGGCCTCCCGGGGTGGAGACATCGGAGCTGAAGCCCTGGTGATATTTGACATCACCGGCGGGCAGATCCTCCGGTGCCGTGTGCTCGAACTCGGCAAACAGGTCCTTGGGCATTTTGCCCATCACATTGACCAGCACATTCAGGCGCCCACGGTGGGCCATACCGATGACGACTTCCTGCACGCCATGGGCACCGGCACGCTGAATCAACTCGTCCATGGCAGCGATGAAGCTCTCCCCCCCTTCGAGGGAAAAGCGCTTTTGCCCGACATACTTGGTGTGCAGATAGCGTTCCAGCCCTTCGGCCGCGGTGAGATTTTCCAGAATGTGCTTCTTCTGCTCGGCGGTAAAATTGGGCTTGCTGCGAATGCTCTCCAACTTTTCCTGCCACCAGCGCTTTTGCTTCTGATCGCTGATGTACATGTATTCGGCGCCGATCGTGCCGCAGTAGGTCTCGCGCAGCGCGTTGAGCAGCTCGCGCAGTGACATGGTTTCTTTGCCGAAATAGGTGTTGCTGGTATTGAACACCGTCTCCAGATCGGCATCGGTAAACCCGTAAAATGCCGGGTCCAGCTCGGGAATGGCCTCGCGCTCGGTGCGCTTGAGTGGGTCCAGATTGGCCCAGCGGACTCCGATGTTGCGGTAGGCGGCGATGAGCTGCTGGGTCGCCACACGCTTGCGGCCCAAGTCGGAGTCGGCACCATAGGCGGCCACCACCGAAGTGGTGCCCTGTTTGGCCATCTCGGCGAAAGCCGCAACCACTGGCATATGCGGTATGTCGCGAGCATCGCTGCCATCGACCGCGGGAACATGCTGCAGCGCGTCGAAATATTCGCGCCAAGACTCGGGGACGCCGGTGGGATCGGTAAGATATTTTTCGTACAACTCCTCGACATACGGCGCATTGCCGCCGAAGAGATACGAACTACCGTTGAAGGCTTGGTAGACGCTCGTCGTCACGCTCATGAAATCGCTGGCCTCCGTCTCCCTGCAGGAGACTTGATGGTTGGTACAACCTTCCGCGACACGGCTGAACCGGTTGGCGGATGCGACAGTGACACTGGAAGGGCCTGTGCAGGTCGCATTGTGCCACCAAAGGCCGCAGCGGTGTGGAAAATGACGCGCCGCAGGCGGTCAAGAGCGCCACGGCGAGAGGCGGCGACTGCTTGGAACCCCCTCGGGTTGGTCGAGCTCGATGGCGATTTGCGTGCACACCGTCCGACACAGCGCGACTGCCTGCTCGCTCTGTACACGGTAATAAACCTGTGTGCCTTCCTTGCGTTTGGCGAGTACCCCAGCCCGATACAGCAGGTTGAGGTGCTGCGAAAGATTGGGCTGGGTGGTGTCGATTTCGGCCAGCAGTTCCGACACCGACTTTTCTTTATCGCACAGAGCGTTGAGGATGCGCAACCGGGTAGGCGTCGAGAGAATGCTGAAGAGCTCCGCCGCCAGCTCGAAAACGCGATCTTTGTCGAAGTCGGCGTCGGTGTCGGTCAGTTGTTGCATGGGCGATGAGACAGAAAAACGAGCCCCATCATACCCACAAACCGGCCAGATACCCAAACCGCAGGACGCAGCTCAGCCGGTGCGCATCAGGTCTCGAATCTGCTGCAAAGCATTGGGATCGTCCAGCGTCGTCAGGTCACCCGGATCGCGGCCCTCGCAAACCGCCTGGATGGCGCGGCGCAGCAGCTTGCCACTGCGGGTCTTGGGCAGCAACTGCACGAAGCGCACGCGCGCTGGACGGGCCACTGCGCCCAACTGTTCGTCCGCCACCTTCATGATCTCCGCCTCGAGCCGGGCCGCGTCCGCCTCGGTCGCCGCCAGCGACGGATCCTTGAGGACCGCAAAAGCGACGGCGACCTGGCCCTTGAGCGCGTCGGCCACGCCGACCACCGCCACTTCGGCCACCGCCGGGTGGCTGGAGATGCTCTCCTCGATCTCGCGTGTGCCTAGGCGGTGGCCGGCGACGTTGATGACATCGTCGGTGCGGCCGAGGATGTAGTAGTAACCGTCGGCGTCGCGCACCCCCCAATCGAAGGTGCTGTACATCTGCCGCCCAGGAATGCTGGACCAATAGGTTTTGACGTAGCGCTCGTCGTCGCCCCAGACGGTTTGCAAGCAGCCCGGTGGCAGCGGGTACTGCACCGCGATGACACCCTTGCGGTCGGGCTCGTGGATTTCCTCGCCGGTATTCTCATCGATCAGGCGCACGTCGTAGCCATAGACGGCCTTGCCGGGCGAGCCAAACTTGGTCGGCGTGCGCTCGATGCCATTGCAAATCGCCAAAATCGGCCAACCGGTCTCGGTCTGCCAGTAGTTGTCGATGACCGGTTTGCCCAGCGCCTGCGCGATCCAGGTGGCGGTGGGCTCATCCAGCGGCTCGCCAGCTAGGAAGAGCGCGCGCAAGCTGCTCAGATCGTATTTGGTCAAATAGGCCGGGTCCTGTTTTTTGAGCACGCGCGCGGCGGTGGGCGCGGTAAACATGATGCTGACGCGGTAATCCTGCACCAGGCGCCACCAGATGCCGGCGTCGGGCCGGATCGGTGTGCCCTCGTACATGATGGTGGCCATGCCGTTGATCAGTGGGCCGTAGATGATGTAGCTGTGCCCGACCACCCAGCCGATGTCACTGGTAGAAAAAAACGTCTCGCCCGGGTTGGCCATATAGATATGGCGCATCGAGGCGGCCAGTGCCACCGCATAGCCACCGGTGTCGCGCTGCACCCCCTTGGGGCGGCCGGTGGTGCCGCTGGTGTACAGGATGTAGCTCGGGTGGGTGCTGTCCACCCACTCGCACGGCACTTGCGCATCCCGATGCGCTTCGCGCAGGGTGGCGTAGTCCACATCGCGTCCTGCGACCGGATCCAGCGCTGCCAGTCCGCGGTTGACCATCAGCACGTGTGCCGGTTTGTGGGCCGACAGGCGGATCGCTTCATCCAGCAGGTGCTTGTAGGGCACCACTTTGCCGCCACGCATGCCGGCATCGGCGCTGACGATGACCTTGGGCGCGGCGTCGTCGATGCGGCTGGCGAGGCTGTGGCTGGCAAAGCCGCCAAAGACCACGGAATGGATGGCGCCGATGCGCACGCAGGCCAACATGGCAAAGGCAGCCTCGGGGATCATCGGCATGTAGATCAGCACGCGGTCACCCTGGCCTACACCCAGCGAGCGCAAGACCGCCGCCATCCGCTGCACCTCGGTGTGCAGCTCGCGAAAGGTGTAGGCGCGCTCGGTGTCGGTCTCGGTGGAGACGTAGATCAGCGCGTTCTGCTCCGCACGCTCGGCCAGATGGCGATCCAGCGCGTTGTGGCACAGGTTGGTCAACCCGCCCTCGAACCAGCGCACAAAGGGTGGCCGGTCCATGTTGCAGACGCGGTCGTATGGCCTTTGCCAATCGATGAGGCGAGCCTGTTCGGACCAAAAGGCGTCGCGCTTGTCGATCGAACGGCGGTAAAACGAATCGCAATCGGCGCTGCGCATGGGCGCGTCTCCTGGAGAAGGGGACTCAACAGCAAAACATTTGTTGATTATGGAAAGTCCGCTTTCGCTGGCCTGACAGATGCGCCCTCCTCCATCCTTCCCCTTGCACACGGGCTGCCATTGTCGTACCCTTGAGCTATGAATAGCTTGACCTTGACCAGTTCGTCCGCCGCCATGGCCGCGGCGTCGGCCAGTACGGGGCCTGGGAGCGTCCAGATCTTGATGTTGCGCAAAGCGTTGCAACTGCAGCAGCAAGGGGCGCTGGCCCTGCTCAATACGCTGCCACAGCCCGCACCGGCAGGGGATTTGCCGCTGCCCACCAGTGGCCATTTGGGAACAAAAGTCAACACAATGGCATGAAGCCGTCACGCGGGTGCTGCGGCTGCCTTGGGCGGGTATGCCGGGATGCGGCGAACCAAAAACGAAGCGCCTCTGCAAGAGGCGCTTCGGTGATATTTGGTGGGTGATGCAGGGTTCGAACCTACGACCCCTGCCGTGTGAAGGCAGTGCTCTACCGCTGAGCTAATCACCCAATCGATGAGACGAATTATAACTTCATTTTTCACGCTTTCTGGCTCAGGCTCACCCTGCCGTTTGCGGCGTCCCCTCGTGAAGGCGCCAGACGGTGCGGCCTTTGGATTCCTTGTCCAGTGCAGCCAGCACTGCGGCGTGCTCGGCCAGTTCGGCCTCATTGGCACGCAACACGGGTAAATCATAGGCCGCCAGGTCGCGCTGCTCGAGCATGCCTGGGGCTGCTGTGTCGTTACGCACCTCGATGACCAGAGACTCCTGCCCCCGGGTCATGTAGATGTACACATCGGCGAGCAGCTGCGCGTCGAGCAGAGCGCCGTGGAGCTGGCGGCCGGAGTTGTCTACGCCCAACCGATCGCACAGCGCGTCCAGCCCGTTGCGCTTGCCTGGCCACAGCTCCTTGGCCTTGACCAGGGTATCGATCACCCCGCTGACCAGACTTCGGGTCGGCCCCAGCCCCAGGCGGCCAAATTCCGCATCCAAAAAACCCAGATCGAAGGGGGCGTTGTGAATGATCAGCTCAGCCCCCTGCAAGTAGTCGAGCAGCTCGGCGGCGATGTCGGCAAACCGCGGTTTGTCTGCCAAAAAGTCCAGCGTGATGCCGTGCACGCGCAAGGCATCTTCGTGGATGTCGCGCTCCGGATTCAGGTAGAAATGCCGGTTGTTGCCGGTGCGCTGGCGGTTGACCAGTTCCACACAGCCGATTTCGATGATGCGGTCGCCATCCTGGGGAGACAGGCCGGTGGTTTCGGTGTCGAGGACGATTTGGCGCATGGGCCCCAGCCTCAGTGCCGCTCGCGAGCGTGGTTGATGGAGTAGCGCGGAATCTCGACCGTGACGTCGTGTGTGCCCAGCCGCGCCTGACAACTGAGCCGCGATTGGGGCTCCAGCCCCCAGGCCTTGTCGAGCATGTCTTCTTCCTCTTCCGTGGCTTCGCTCAGCGACTCGAAGCCCTGGCGCACGATGACGTGGCAAGTGGTACAGGCACAGCTCATTTCGCATGCATGCTCGATTTCAATATCGTGATCGAGCAGCGCCTCGCACAAGCTGGTGCCGGTGGGGGCATGGAGGGTGGCGCCTTGCGGGCAGTACTCGGGGTGGGGCAAAACGGTGATCGTGGGCATTCAGAGATTCTCCACATGCCGGCCCGCCAGGGCCTGGGCAATGCTGCGGTTCATGCGGCGCGCGGCGAAATCTTCGGTGCCTTTGGCCAAGGCCTCGGTCGCGGCGTCAATGGCGGCGGCATCCGATCCGGCGCGCGCGGATTCGACGGCAGACATAAGGGCTAACACGGCCGTGCGCTCCTCGTCGGTCAGCAGGTCGCCATCCGCAGCCAAGGCGCTGCGGGTCGCCTCCAGCATCCGTTCGGCTTCGACACGGGCCTCGACCAGGGCCCGGGCCTGCATGTCTTGCTGGGCCGTGGCAAAGCTGTCCTGCAGCATGCGGGCAATCTGTTCGTCGGTCAGGCCGTACGACGGCTTGACATCGGTGTGGGCTTCGACACCGGTGCTTTGCTCGCGCGCACTGACGGTCAGCAGGCCGTCGGCGTCCACCGTGAAGGTAACGCGGATGCGCGCGGCCCCGGCCGCCATGGGCGGGATGCCGCGCAACTCGAAGCGCGCCAGGCTGCGACAGTCTTGCACCAGATCGCGTTCGCCCTGCACCACGTGCAGCGCCAGCGCCGTCTGGCCATCCCGGTAGGTCGTGAAATCCTGCGCTCGGGCGGTGGGGATGGGGGTGTTGCGCGGCACGATGCGCTCAACCAGCCCGCCCATGGTCTCGATGCCCAGCGACAGCGGAATGACGTCGAGCAGCAACAGCTCGCCGTTGGCGTCGTTGCCCGCCAGTTGATTGGCCTGGATGGCCGCACCCAGGGCCACCACCTGATCGGGGTCGAGGTTGGTCAATGGCTCGTGGCCGAACGCCTGGGCGACCGCCCGCCGGATCACCGGCATGCGCGTCGAGCCACCCACCAGAACGATGCCCTGCACCTCATCGGCAGCAACGCGCGCATCGCGCAGCACCCGGCGCACGGCCGCCAAGGTGCGCTCGGTCAGCGGGCGGGTCACGGACTCGAATTCCGCCGGCGACACCGAGACCGGCACGGTCCCCGCGGCGGTGGGCACTTGCAGTATCACTGTTTGGTCGTTGGCGCAGTCGCTCAGGGCCTCTTTGGCCCGGCGGGACTCGGCCAGCAAACCGGCCCGGTCAGATGCGGACAGCGCCGCCACCTGGGCCCCGGCTGCCACACGGTCCAGCGCCCAGTCGGCCAGGGCGCGGTCGTAGTCGTCCCCCCCCAAGGCGGAGTCGCCACCCGTGGCCACGACCTCGAACACGCCGCGCGTCAGGCGCAGCAGGGAAACGTCGAAGGTGCCGCCGCCAAGGTCGTACACGAGGTAGAGCCCCTCGGCGCCGTTGTCCAAGCCGTACGCGATGGCCGCCGCCGTCGGCTCGTTGAGCAGGCGCAGCACGTTGAGGCCGGCCAAGCGCGCTGCATCTTTGGTGGCCTGTCGCTGGGCATCGTCGAAATACGCCGGCACCGTGATGACCGCGCCGTAGAGCTCGGCATCAAAAGTGTCTTCGGCCCGTTGGCGCAGGGCGGCGAGGATTTCAGCGCTGACTTCGACCGGGGTTTTGTCCCCTGCCACGGTGCGCACCACCACCCCACCTGGCCCTTCGACCACCGAATAAGGCAGCCGAGCGGCGACCCCCTGCGACTGAATGTCGGCCAGCGAGCGCCCCATCAGCCGCTTTACCGAGCTGATGGTGTTGGCGGGATCGCCCACCTGCGCGGCCAGCGCTTCGTGGCCGATCTGCCGCGAGGGCTGGCTGCCCTGCGGCAAATAACGCACCACGCTGGGCAAAATCACCCGCCCCTGCGCATCGGGTAAGCATTCGGCAACGCCATGCCGCACGGCGGCCACCAGCGAGTGGGTGGTACCCAGGTCGATGCCGACGGCGATGCGCCGCTGATGGGGATCGGGCGAGGCGCCCGGCTCAGAAATCTGGAGTAAGGCCATGGATTCGGAAAGGGTTGTTCAGCCGTCGAGCCGTGCCTGCAGGGTGTCGGCAAACCGCTCGATGAACATCAACGCACGCACCTGTACCACCGCCGCCTGCGCATCTGCATGCACATCGATGGCTTCGGCCAGGGCATCGAGACGTTCGCGCCGCTCGGCTTCAACGGCTTGCAGCAGGGCCTCGATGTCTTGGGGTGTGTGGGCGTCGTCCAAGGCCTCTCGCCACTGCATTTGTTGCTGCAAAAAGTTCGCTGGCATGGCGGTGTTGGACTCGGCTTCGATGGGCGCCCCCTGCAGCTCGCACCAGTACGCGGCTCGGCGCAATGGGTCGCGCAGACGCTGGTAGGCCTCGTTGATCCGAACCGACCACTGCATGGCGATGCGCTGGGCTGCCGTGCCCTGGTGGGCAAAGCGGTCCGGGTGCGCCATCCGCTGCAACTGCTTCCAGCGCGCATCCAGCTCTGATCGATCCAGCTGAAAACGCCGCGGCAGACCGAACAGCGCAAAATCGTCGTCCTGCAGCGACGGCCCGTCCTCAGACACGGAACGACTCGCCACAGCCACAGCGGTCTCGCTCCTTCGGATTATTGAATTTAAAGCCTTCGTTGAGCCCTTCGCGCACGAAGTCCAGTTCGGTGCCATCGATGTAGGGCAGACTCTTGGGGTCCACCAGTACCTTGACACCGTGGGCTTCGAACACCACATCCTCCGGCGCGACGTCGTCGGCGTACTCGAGCTTGTACGCCAACCCCGAACAACCGGTGGTTTTGACGCCCAAACGCACGCCCACCCCTTTGCCCCGGCGGGCCAGGTATTTGGTCACATGCCGTGCGGCAGCTTCAGTGATGGTCACGGCCATGGGGAGCGATCGAAAGAACAGAGGGTTGCGCAGACAATCGGCTCAGGCTGTCGCCGTTTGCTTCTTTTTGTAGTCCTCGACGGCTGCCTTGATGGCGTCTTCCGCTAGGATGGAACAGTGTATCTTCACCGGCGGCAATGCCAGCTCTTCGGCGATCTGGCTGTTCTTGATCTGCGCTGCTTCGTCCAGTGTCTTGCCTTTGACCCATTCGGTCACGAGCGAGCTGGAGGCAATGGCCGAGCCGCAGCCGTAGGTTTTGAAGCGTGCGTCCTCGATGACGCCAGTGGCAGGGTTGACCTTGATCTGCAGCTTCATGACGTCGCCGCAGGCAGGTGCGCCGACCATACCTGTGCCGACGTTTTCGTCGCTTTTATCGAAACTGCCGACATTGCGCGGGTTCTCATAGTGGTCGATGACCTTGTTGCTGTATGCCATGGTGCGTTCTCCTGGAGAGTTGAGTATCGCGTCAGTGCGCGGCCCATTGGATGGTGTTGAGATCGATGCCTTCTTTGTACATTTCCCACAGCGGGGAGAGTTCGCGCAGTTTCTCGACATTGGCCTTGATGGCGGCGATGGCATAGTCCACCTGCTCCTCGGTGGTCCAGCGGCCGATCGTCATGCGCAAGCTGCTGTGGGCCAGCTCGTCGCTGCGGCCCAGGGCACGCAGTACATAGCTGGGCTCCAGGCTGGCGGAGGTGCAGGCCGACCCGCTGGAGACTGCCACGCCTTTGATGCCCATGATGAGCGACTCGCCTTCGACGAAGTTGAAGCTCATGTTCAGGTTGTGCGGCACGCGCCGCGTGGGATGGCCGTTGATGAAAGACTGCTCGATCTGGCTCAGCCCGGCGAGCAGCCGGTCGTGCAGGCGCTGAATGCGCGGCAGCTCGGTGGCCATTTCGGCCTTCGCGATCGCGAAGGCTTCGCCCATGCCCACGCACTGGTGGGTGGCGAGCGTGCCTGAGCGCAGGCCGCGCTCGTGGCCGCCGCCGTGCATCTGGGCTTCCAGCCGCACGCGAGGCTTGCGCCGCACATACAGTGCGCCTATGCCCTTGGGGCCGTATGTCTTGTGCGAGGCCAGGCTCATCAGATCCACGGGCAGCGTGGCCAGGTCGATGGGCAGCTTGCCGGTGGCCTGCGCCGCATCGACATGGAAGATGACCCCCTTTTCGCGGCAGATGCGCCCGATCGCATCGATGTCTTGGATGACGCCAATTTCGTTGTTCACGAACATGACGCTGGCCAGAATCGTGTCGGGCCGGATGGCGTCGCGCAAGGCATCCAGGTCCAGCAGGCCATCCGGGTTCACATCCAAATAGGTAACCTCAAAGCCTTCGCGCTCCAGGTGGCGGCAGGTGTCGAGCACGGCCTTGTGCTCGGTCTTGACGGTGATGATGTGACGACCTCTGCCTTGGTAGAAGTGGGCAGCCCCCTTCAGGGCAAGGTTGTTGGACTCGGTCGCGCCACTGGTCCAGACGATCTCGCGCGGATCCGCGCCAATGAGGTCGGCGACCTGCTCGCGGGCGGTTTCGACCGCCTTCTCGGCCTCCCACCCCCAAGCGTGGCTGCGTGAGGCGGGGTTGCCAAAATGCTCGTACAGCCAGGGCACCATCTTGTCAACCACGCGGGGATCGACAGGCGTGGTGGCGCTGTAGTCCATGTAGACCGGGAAATGGGGCGTATGGCTCATCAGGGGCTCCTGGAGATGGGCTCGGGGGCGATGATTACTTGGCGACGGCGGCGGCCAGCGCAAACACCGAATTGGGGGCATTGACTCGGATCGGCTGCACCACCGGCGTTGGCGAGATAGCCCGTTTGATGGACGGCGGTGGCTCGACCGCCACGCCCTTGGCCAGCTGATCGTCCACGAGTTTTTGCAAGGTCACAGAACGCAGGAACTCCACCATCCGCTCATTGAGTTCCGACCACAAGTCGTGCGTCATGCAGCGTTGCCCGTCGCCATGGCAGTTTTTTTTACCGCCGCATTGGGTGGCATCGATGGGTTCATCCACGGACAAAATAATGTCTGCTACGGTGATCTCGGACGCACGCCGACCCAGGGTATAGCCGCCGCCCGGGCCGCGCGTGGACTCGACCAAATGATGACGACGCAAGCGGCCGAACAATTGCTCCAAGTACGACAGGGAAATGTGTTGGCGCTGGCTGATGGCTGCCAGGGTAACGGGACCGCTGGCTTGGCGCAGTGCCAGATCGATCATCGCCGTGACGGCGAAGCGGCCTTTGGTGGTCAGACGCATGGCAGACTCCTGGTGGACCTTGACGACACAGGGAACCCTTGATTCCCGAGCATTTTAGTAGAGTATACCAAAAGTCGAGTTTTTTTGTCGGGTATATCGCCTCAAGCGTCATACTGCTGCCAATCGCTGTCTGACTCCAGCGTCGGGCCGTGGACGAAGAACACCAGTTCGACCCCTGTGCCGGGATGGGCATCGTAGAAGCGGACATCGGCGCCGATCTTGGCCGCTCGTGTCAGCACGTTGCGCAGCCCGCGTCCTTCGGTCTGACGGATTTCTGGCGGCATACCGACCCCGTCGTCCTCGATCGATAAAACGATGTGCTCATCGCGCAGCCGGGTACTCACCGTGATGCGCCGGGCCCTGGCGTGCTTGACGACGTTGGCAAAAATCTCCTGCAGACAGCGAAACAGGTGCATGACGCCACGCGAGTCCAGCGCCTGAACGGGGGGGACGTCTTGCACCTCCCAGCGCAGCTCGATGCCCGCCGCTTCCAGGGCTGGCCCGAGCCGGCGGCGCAGCGTCCCAAGAATGGCGGGCAAATCCCCTTCCATGGGTTCGAACGAGTCGAGCGTCAGCCGCAGCTCGTCCAGGGCCTGGGTGAGCATGGCCTCGACGCAAGTTCGCTCCAAGGTCGCACCAGCGCTGCGGACCATGTTGAGGGTCTGCACCAACTGACTGCCCAGACCGTCGTGCATATCGCGCATCAGGCGGCGGCGCTCCTCTTCGGCTGCCCGCTGCCGTTCCACCGCTTGCAGGCGCTGGAAGGCGGCTCGCAACTCGGCCTCGCGCTGGGCCACGGTCTGCGCCAGCGTATCGTTGAGGCGGTGCACTGCGCGCGCCCAGGCCGTTGCCCGGTCCACCAACACCCAACCCATGGTCAACATGAGGGCGGAGCCGCCGATCGATGTCCAACGAAGGTCGGCATCGCCCGGAAAGTTGAGCTGCACCACCAGAAAATCGCGCACCGCCGTAATGAGAGTAAACGATGCGACGACGACGACCAGCCGGTGCTCTGCAGAAAACTGCTGCCGCCGCCTGTTGTCGACGACAGCCCAAACCAAGCTGGCGCCCGCCAGTGTGGCCATGGCACCCGCCCACACGCGGTACAAGGTGTAGTCCTGCGTCCACAAAATCCCAAGCATCCAGAACGGAGCCACGGCGATCAGTGACCAGGCCGCCCAGCGCACCCAACGCAGTCGCCCGCCAAACAGCTCTTCCACCGTCAGAATGAAAAACCCCGCGTAGACGCTAAAGGACACGCGGTGGATGAAGAAATAGGTGTCGTAAGGCAGCGGCAAGTCCGGCACGACCGACAACAGCATCCGCACTGCATGGGCCAAGGACGCCATCCCTGCCAGCAGAAACAGACGCTCGCGCAATGATCGCCACATGACGAGGGCCAGGATGCCTGTCAGCAACGACACCATGGCCATCATCCAGGTGCCGGTGACCTGCCAAAAGTGCAGGGTCTGGTAGCGCGACACCAACTGGTCCGCGTCGCCGATGTACACTGGCCACAGCCCGCTGCGCTCCAGCACCTGGGCTTGCACCTGGATCGTCAACTCGTTGTCGGAGGAACGTTCGGCCAACAGTCGCTGCGGCAGCAACACCAGGTGCGGGAACCAGCTTGCGTTGACGCTGCGCTGCTGCGGCGCCTCCCAGCCAAAGCGGTAGACCTCCTCCCCGTTGAGAAGCACCCGCATGCCCATGCCCACCCGGGGGATCAGCAATGCCAGCCGCTGGGGCGACGGCGCCGTCTCGCCGAGCGCCTGCGGCCAGGGCAGAACATAGTCGACGCGGCCCCACCATGCCGGCGCCTCGTCATCCAGCACGTGCGGCAGGGAGACGGCGCGTGCGGGTGTTTGAGGGTCGAGCGGCAGGGTGGCGGTGGCGCGGTACAGATGGACAACCCCCGGCAGGGTGGCGGGCAGCGAGACGCGGTACAAGACGACCAGCAAAATCAGCAACACGCCCCCCACCCACAGCCAGACTCGATCGCTGCGTTGGCTGCGTGGGCGCGGCGGCAGCTCGGTCGAGCCGCTCACAGCAGTCCCCGCGCTTGCGCGGCCCGCACCACCTGCACGCGGGTGCGCACCGCCAGCTTGCGGTAGAGATTTTTGATGTGGGTGCTGACCGTTGCCACGCCGATGTTCAGGCGTTGGGCGATCTCTTTGTTGACATAGCCTTGCGCCACGAGGCGCAGGACCTCGGTTTCGCGCTCCGAGAGCACTGGCGCGCGAGCTTCGGGGCCGCCTCGGGCACTTCCGTTGGATTCAGCCGCGCGAAACTGCTTGAGCAGCATGCGCGCCAGCAGTGGGGAGATCGGCGCGCCCCCTTCGCGGATCTGCTCGATCGCCTCGATCAACTCGCGCTCGGTGCAGCCTTTGAGCACATAGCCGGTGGCTCCCCGCTGCAGAGCCCGAATCAGGCGAGATTCGTCACCGAAAACGGTGAAGACCAAAAGCTCGGCGTCGGGCTTTGCACTGGCCAGCAGCCGCAGCATGTCTTCCCCGGAGCCATCGGGCAAGCCGAGATCGACCAAAAATACATCGGCCAGACTGTTGGGGGCCATGACTTCGGCATGGGCGAAGGTATCCGAATACCCGACCAGACGCCATTCGGGCCGTTGTTTCAATGCCTCTTCGACGAAGCGCAGGATGGACCGATCGTCCTCGATGAGGTAGATCCGCACGATGTCCGATGACATGACCCCTATTGTGGCGAAACCATCCGCACACCGACCTACCCCAAACAGGGGAGGCTTGTCGCTCACAGGGCGGCCTCCCCACCATGCGCCCCCAGCACCCGGTCCTTGAGCTGAGCAAGCTGGTCGCGCACCCGCGCCGCCGCCTCGAACTCCAGGTTGCGCGCGTGCTCCAGCATCTGCTTTTCCAGCCGCTTGATCTCGCGCGCCAGATCTTTTTCATCCATGTCATGGACCCAGGCCGTGGCTTGGCGCACCTCGGCCTGGCGCTGCGCCTGCTCGGCCGCTTTGTCGCTGACGACACCGTCGATGAGGTCTTTGATGCGCTTGTTCACGCCGCGCGGCCTTATCCCATGGGCGGCATTGTGGGCGAGTTGCTTGGCTCGGCGACGCTCGGTCTCGTCGATGGCGCGGCGCATCGAGTCGGTGATGGTGTCGGCGTACAAAATGGCCATGCCGTTGAGGTGGCGGGCGGCGCGGCCGATGGTTTGGATGAGGCTGCGCTCGGCGCGCAAAAAGCCCTCCTTGTCTGCATCCAAAATCGCCACCAGCGACACCTCCGGGATGTCCAGCCCCTCGCGCAGCAGGTTGATGCCCACCAGCACGTCGAAGGCGCCCAGGCGTAAGTCGCGGATGATCTCCACCCGCTCGACGGTGTCCACATCGGAGTGCAGGTAGCGCACGCGCACGCCGTTTTCGCTCAGGTAATCGGTCAGTTGCTCGGCCATGCGCTTGGTCAGCGTCGTCACCAGTACGCGCTCGTCGCGGTCGACGCGCAGGCGGATCTCCTGCAACACGTCGTCCACCTGATGGGTGGCGGGGCGCACCTCCACCACCGGATCGACGAGGCCGGTGGGCCGTACCACCTGCTCCACCACCTGGGAGGAACGGCGCAGCTCATATTCCCCCGGCGTGGCCGAGACGAAGATCACCTGCCGCATGCGCTGCTCGAACTCCTCGAACTTCAGGGGCCGGTTGTCCAAGGCGCTCGGCAGGCGAAAGCCGTATTCCACCAGGGTGGTCTTGCGCGAGCGGTCGCCGTTGTACATGCCACCGAGCTGGCCGATCATTACGTGGCTTTCGTCGAGGAACATCAGCGCATCGCGCGGCAGATAGTCGGTGAGCGTGCTCGGAGGCTCGCCCGGCGCCGCACCCGACAGATGGCGCGTATAGTTCTCGATGCCTTTGCAGTGCCCCACCTCGACCAGCATCTCCAGATCAAAGCGGGTGCGCTGCTCCAGCCGCTGGGCCTCGAGCAGCTTGCCCAGGCCGACCAACTCTTTAAGTCGCGCGTCAAGCTCTTGCTTGATGCCTTCCACCGCCTGCAGAACCTGCTCGCGCGGGGTCACATAATGGCTGCTGGGGTAGATGGTAAAGCGCGGCAGCTTGTGCCGGATACGCCCGGTCAGCGGATCGAACAGCGCCAGCGACTCCACCTCGTCATCGAAGAGCTCGATGCGTACCGCCAGCTCGGAATGCTCGGCGGGGAAGACATCGATGGTGTCGCCGCGCACGCGGAATTTGCCGCGCACGAACTCTTGCTCGTTGCGCTGATACTGCATACGCACCAACTGCGCGATGATGTCGCGCTGCCCCAATCGGTCGCCGGTGCGCAGGGTCAGGATCATTCGGTGATAGTTTTCCGGCTTGCCGATGCCGTAGATGGCGCTAACGGTAGCAACGATGACGACGTCACGCCGCTCCAGCAGACTTTTGGTGCAGGACAGGCGCATCTGCTCGATGTGCTCGTTGATCGCGCTGTCTTTTTCGATATACAGATCGCGCTGCGGCACATAGGCCTCGGGCTGGTAGTAGTCGTAATAGCTGACAAAGTATTCGACCGCGTTTTTTGGAAAGAACTCGCGGAATTCGCTGTAGAGCTGCGCGGCGAGCGTCTTGTTGGGGGCGAATACGATGGCTGGCCGCCCCAGTCGCGCGATCACATTGGCCATGGTGAAGGTTTTGCCTGAGCCCGTCACTCCCAGCAGGGTCTGGAAGGCCTCACCATCTTGCACGCCCTCGACCAGCCGGGCGATGGCTTGTGGCTGATCGCCGGCTGGCGGATAGGGCTGATACAGCTCGAACGGTGAACCTGGAAAGGTCACAAACGTCCCAGGGGTAGCATGGCTGTCGCGCGTGGCGGCATCGACGATCGTCTCGGTGGTCATGGCGGCGGATCGAGGGCGAGCCCCCGGCTAAAATTTCACATTATCCAATTGCCTCTCAAGGATCGCACATGTCGCTCTTCTCCGCCGTCGAAATGGCTCCTCGCGACCCCATCTTGGGCCTGAACGAACAGTTTGCCGCGGACACCCGGCCCAACAAGGTCAACTTGGGCGTTGGTGTGTACTACGACGATGCCGGCAAGCTGCCGCTGCTGGAATGTGTGCGGGCGGCCGAGCAGCGCCTGATGGAAAAGCCCAGCCCCCGCGGCTATTTGCCCATCGACGGCATGCCGGCTTACGTCAACGCGGTCAAGGCCCTGGTATTTGGCGCCGATAGCGAGGCGGTGCGCAGCGGCCGAGTGGCCACGGTACAAGCGCTGGGCGGCACGGGCGGCCTGAAGATTGGCGCCGACTTTTTGAAAAAGCTCACCCCGGCTGCCAAGGTGCTGATCAGCGACCCGAGCTGGGAGAACCACCGGGCCCTGTTTGCCCACGCTGGCTTTGCAGTGGATACCTATGCCTACTACGACGCGGCCAGGCGCGGCGTGAACATGGAAGGCATGCTGGCCAGCCTGCGCGCGGCTGAAGCGGGCACCATCGTCGTGCTGCACGCCTGCTGCCACAACCCCACCGGCTACGACCTAACGCCCGAGCAGTGGGACGCCATCGTAGACGTGGTGCGCGAGCGCGGCCTGGTACCCTTCCTCGACATGGCCTACCAGGGCTTTGGCCACGGCATCGTCGAAGACGGTGCGGCGGTGGGTAAGTTCGTCGCGGCTGGACTGGATGTGTTCGTCTCCACGTCGTTCTCCAAGAGCTTTAGCCTGTATGGCGAGCGCGTCGGCGCGCTGTCGGTGGTGTGTGCCAATAAGGACGAGGCCGACCGCGTGCTGTCGCAACTGAAGATCGTCGTGCGCACCAACTACTCCAACCCCCCCACACACGGCGCCGCCGTGGTGGCGCAGGTGCTCAACACGCCTGAGCTGCGCGCGTTATGGGAACAGGAGCTGGGCGACATGCGCACCCGCATCAAGGCGATGCGCCAGCGGCTGGTGGATGGATTGCGCGCCGCGGGCGTGCGGCAGGATATGTCTTTCATCACTCAGCAGATTGGTATGTTCAGCTACTCCGGGCTGACCCAAGAACAAATGGTGCGTTTGCGCACCGAGTTTGGCGTCTACGGCACCGACACAGGCCGCATGTGCGTGGCTGCCCTCAACAGCCGCAACATCGACGACGTCTGCCGGTCGATCGCAGCCGTCCTCTGATCCGCATGGCTGTCCCCGAGGCGACGCGGCCTCGGGATTCGACCGCATGGCGTGAAAGGTGGCTTCGTGTTATATTTGTTGCACTGCAACATAGACCACCGATGCCATGCTCTATCACCTATACGAGGCCCAGCGGGCTTTGATCGAGCCGTTCTCCGCCTTCGCGCTGGTGGCGGCCAAGCTGTTTGCCAATCCCGCTTCGCCCTTGGCGCAGACGCCGTTTTCGCAGCGCGTCGCAGCCGCCTACGACCTGCTGCACCGCCTGGGCAAAGACTACGAAAAGCCTGAGTTCAGCATCCGCAGCGTGGACATCGACGGGGTGCATGTCGCGGTCCACGAGCGGGTGGAGATCAACAAACCCTTTTGCGAGCTGCGCCGCTTCAAGCGATACTGCGACGACCCCCAAACGCTGCTGCGCCTCAAGGAGCAGCCGGTGGTGCTGATCGTCGCGCCGCTATCGGGACACTACGCGACGCTGCTGCGCGATACGGTGCGCACCATGCTGCGCGACCACAAGGTCTACATCACCGACTGGAAGAACGCCCGTCTCGTACCCCTGAGTGAGGGCGAATTCCACCTGGACGACTATGTCAACTATGTGCAGGAGTTTATCCGCTACCTGCAACGGCAATATGGCAACTGCCATGTGATGAGCGTGTGCCAGCCCACGGTGCCGGTGTTGGCGGCCGTGTCGCTGATGGCCAGCCGTGGCGAGAAGACCCCGCTGTCCATGATCATGATGGGCGGACCGATCGACGCGCGTCGATCTCCCACTGCAGTGAACAATTTGGCGCTGCGGCGCAGCTACTCGTGGTTTGAAAATAACGTGATTTACCGGGTGCCTGCGGGCTTCCCGGGCGAGGGGCGGCGCGTCTATCCGGGATTTTTGCAACATGCCGGCTTCATTGCGATGAACCCGGATCGCCATGTCAACAGCCACTACGACTATTTCAAGCACTTGGTCCAGGGTGACAACGAGAGCGCGGAAGCTCACCGCCAGTTTTACGACGAGTACAACGCGGTGTTGGACATGGATGCCAACTATTACCTAGAGACCATCCGCACGGTGTTCCAAGAGTTCAAACTGGTGCACGGCACCTGGGACGTGCGGGCGCCGGACGGCACACTGGAGCGTGTGCGCCCGCAAGACATTCGGAACACCGGCCTGCTGACGGTCGAAGGCGAACTGGACGACATCTCGGGCAGCGGTCAGACGCGAGCGGCACATGACCTGTGTACCGGGATCGAGCCCCGCGAGCAGCAGCACTTCGAAGTCGCGGGGGCCGGCCATTACGGCATCTTCAGTGGGCGGCGCTGGCGCGAGAAGGTCTACCCCGTGGTGCGGGACTTCATCCTGGCGCACCAACCGCAGACGGGTGGGGCCGATCTGGCCGCCGCCCAGGCCGAGGCCGATTTGATGGCCGCGGCCATCCGCCGTGACGAGCCGGCACTGGTGCGCGGCCCTCGTCGCAAGACCGAACCGGGGGCATGAGCGCAGAGGGGCGATGCGCCAGCGCCGCGACGCTGGCCGACCGCATCGATGCCGCTCTGCCGCAGACGCAGTGCACGCGCTGCGGCTATCCCGATTGCCGCCGCTACGCCGAGGCCATTGCCCGTGGCGAGGCCGATATCGACCGCTGTCCGCCGGGGGGTGAAGAAGGTGTGCGCCGGCTGGCTGCACTGACCGGCCGCGCACCAAAGCCCCTGAATCCTGCCTATGGCACTGAGGGGCCGCTGGGTGTGGCCGTCATCGATGAGACCTGGTGCATCGGCTGCACCTTGTGCATCAAAGCCTGCCCAACCGATGCCATCGTCGGTGCGCACAAGCGCATGCACACCGTCATCGAGCCCTACTGCACGGGGTGCGAGCTGTGCGTCCCGGTGTGCCCGGTAGACTGCATTGCCATGGTCCCCGTCAGCGGTGAGCGACGGGGCTGGGCTGCCTGGTCGCCCCAACAGGCTAAGCAAGCGCGCACCCGCTATGAAGCCCGCCTGGCCCGGCTCGCCCGCGAGGCCGACGAGCAGGCCGAGCGCCGTTTGCACAAGGCCGAAGCCAAGCTGGCCGATCTGCCAGCCCAGTCCAAGCACACCGACCCGGCCGTCCTCGAGCGCAAGCGCGCTTTGATCGAGGCAGCCATCGCGAAGGCGCGCGCAGCCCGCACCACCTCTCCCTAATCGAGCGCCCGCACCGCCGACGGGTCGGCCGCCAGCGCTCGATAAGCCTGGATCACTTCAGGCGGGGCTTGCACCAGCTCGATCAACACGCCCTCCCCGCCCACGGGAAACTCCTCGTTGCCCTTGGGATGAATGAAGCAGATGTCAAAGCCTGCAGCCCCCCGGCGGATGCCACCGGGCGCAAAGCGCACGCCTTGGGCGCTGAGCCATTCGACAGCGCCCGGCAGATCATCCACCCACAGGCCCACATGGTTCAACGGCGTGACGTGCACAGCGGGCTTTTTGTCCGGGTCGAGTGGTTGCATCAGATCCACCTCGACTTTGAACGCACCGGCGCCGATGGCGCATATGTCTTCGTCCACGTTCTCGCGCTCGCTGACGAAGGTGCCGGTCACCTCCAGCCCGAACAAGTCCACCCACAAGCGGCGCAGCCGGGCCTTGTCTGGCCCGCCGATGGCAATTTGTTGGACACCCAGGACGTTGAACGGTCGCACGCGGCCTGTCATCGTTCGAACTCCACGATGGGCTGGTCCACGACCAGTGACTCGCCTTTGCTGGCCAGCACCTTGGCCACCACGCCGTCGGCCGCGGCGAATAGCACGTTTTCCATTTTCATGGCTTCGATGACGGCCACCCGCTCGCCCGCCTGCACGCGCTGGCCCGGCTGCACAGCCACGTCCACCAACAGGCCCGGCATGGGCGAGAGCACGTAGCGGCTCATGTCCGGCGGGGCCTTGAAGGGCATGAGGCGATGCAGTTCTGCCATGCGGGGCGAAACGACCATGGCCTCCAGCCGGGTGCCGTTGTGTTGCACGACCAGGGCCAGCGGATTCTTGGCCGAACCGCGCTCCATCTGGGCGGTGAAAGGCTGGCCGTTGACTTCGCCGGTGATGACGATGTCGTTCAGGCGCGACGCGGAGGTGATTTTGTAGCGCCGTGCCGCCTCGCCCTGCCCCACCAGTACGCTGGCGTAGCCGGTTTCCCCCACGAATTCATCCACATGCACTGGGATGTAGCGGTGCTGGCCATCGGCCGCCAGGGCAATCACGGTGTAGTCCTTGCCCACCTTGACACCGTAGCCAGGCAACTGACCGCTGAGGCCCGTGGCGCGCTCGCGGCTCTTGCGGCGCACGAAGGCGGCCAGGGCGATCAGGAAGTCGGGGTCTTCGTGGGGCACATCCTCGGGCCGGAAGCCGCTGCCATAGTGCTGCGCAATGAAGCCGGTGTTGAACTGGCCCGAGACAAAGTCGGGATGCGCCAGCAGCGCCGACTGGAAGGGAATGTTGCTGTGAATGCCCCGAATGACAAAGCCGTTGAGCGCCTCACGCATCTTGGCGATGGCCTCCGTGCGGTCCTTGCCGTGCACGATGAGCTTGGCGATCATCGAGTCGTAATACATCGGGATTTCGCCGCCTTCGAACACCCCGGTATCTACCCGCACGCCGTAGCGGTGCACGGTATCGGCCTGCCACATGGTCTCTTTGGGCGGGGTGAATCGCACCAGGCGGCCCGTACTGGGCAGAAAGTTGCGCAGCGGGTCTTCGGCGTTGATGCGGCACTCGATGGCCCAGCCTTCGCGCTTGACGTCGGCTTGCGTCAGGGGCAGTTTCTCCCCAGCGGCCACGCGGATCATGAGCTCCACCAGATCCAGCCCGGTGATGCATTCGGTGACCGGATGTTCCACCTGCAACCGGGTGTTCATTTCCAGGAAATAGAAATCCTGGTTTTTGCCGACCACGAACTCCACCGTGCCAGCGCTCTGGTACTGCACCGCTTTGGCCAGGGCCACGGCTTGCTCACCCATGGCGCGGCGCGTGGCCTCGCTGATGAAGGGGCTGGGTGCCTCCTCGATCACCTTTTGGTGGCGGCGCTGGATGGAGCATTCGCGCTCGTTCAGGTAGATCACATTGCCGTGCGCGTCGCCCAGCACCTGGATTTCGATGTGCCGCGGCTGCTCGACGAACTTCTCGATGAAGACGCGATCATCGCCAAAGCTGTTGCGCGCCTCGTTTCGGCACGAGGTGAAGCCCTCCAGCGCCTCCTTGTCGTTGAAGGCCACGCGCAGCCCCTTGCCGCCGCCGCCGGCGCTGGCCTTGATCATCACGGGGTAGCCGATGCCGCGCGCAATCTCCACCGCCTGCTCGGCGGACTCGATCGGGTCATTCCAGCCGGGAATGGTGCTCACGCCGGCCTCCTGGGCCAGTTTTTTGGAGGCGATCTTGTCGCCCATGGCCGCGATGCTGTGGTGCTTCGGTCCGATGAAGACCAGGCCCTCCTCCTCGACACGGCGGGCGAAGTCCTCGTTTTCGGACAGAAAGCCGTAACCCGGGTGAATGGCCTCGGCGCCGGTGGCCTTGGCCGCGGCAATGATCTTGTCGGCCAAGAGGTAGCTCTCGCGGCTGGGCGCCGGGCCCAGCAGCACTGCCTCGTCGGCCAGACGCACATGGCGGGCCTCGCGGTCGGCCTCGGAATAGACGGCCACGGTGGCAATGCCCATCTTGCGGGCGGTGGCGATGACGCGGCAGGCGATCTCGCCGCGGTTGGCAATCAGGATTTTTTTGAACATGGTGTGTGCTCCCCTGCTCTCACAGCGGGATGTTGCCGTGTTTGCGCCACGGGTTTTCGATTTTTTTGTCCTTGAGCATCACCAGCGAGCGGCAGATACGCTTGCGGGTTTCGTGCGGCAGGATGACGTCGTCGATGTAGCCGCGCTCGGCGGCGACGAAGGGGTTGGCAAAGCGCCGCTTGTATTCGGCCTCGCGCTCGGCGAGTTTGGCTGGGTCCTTCTTGTCTTCCCGGAAGATGATTTCCACCGCGCCCTTGGCGCCCATCACGGCGATCTCGGCGTTGGGCCAGGCGAGGTTCACGTCGCCGCGCAGGTGTTTGGAGGCCATCACGTCGTAGGCCCCGCCATAGGCCTTGCGGGTGATGACGGTGATCTTGGGCACAGTGCATTCGGCGTAGGCGTAGAGCAGCTTGGCGCCGTGCTTGATGATGCCGCCGTACTCCTGGCTGGTGCCGGGCATGAAGCCGGGCACGTCCACAAAGGTGATGACGGGGATGTTGAAGGCGTCACAAAACCGCACGAAGCGCGCGGCCTTGATGCTGCTCTTGATGTCCAAGCAACCCGCCAACACCAGCGGCTGGTTGGCCACGATGCCCACCGTCTGGCCATCCATGCGCGCGAAGCCGACGATGATGTTCTTGGCGTAGTCGGGCTGGATTTCGAAGAAGTCGCCGTCATCGACCGTCTTGAGGATGAGCTCCTTCATGTCGTAGGGCTTGTTCGGGTTGTCGGGCACCAACGTATCCAAGCTGCGTTCGACACGGTCGATCGGGTCGCCGCTGGGGCGCACCGGAGGCTTTTCGCGGTTGTTCAGTGGCAAATAGTTGAACAAGCGGCGCAGCATGAGCAAGGCTTCCACGTCGTTGTCGAACGCGCCATCGGCCACGCCGCTTTTGGTGGTGTGGGTGATGGCGCCGCCCAGCTCTTCGGCGGTGACCTCCTCGTGCGTCACGGCCTTGACCACCTCCGGGCCGGTGACGAACATGTAGGAGCTGTCCTTGACCATGAAGATGAAGTCGGTCATAGCCGGCGAATACACCGCCCCGCCCGCGCAGGGGCCCATGATCATGCTGATCTGTGGAATCACGCCGCTGGCCATGACGTTGCGCTGAAATACCTCGGCATAGCCGCCCAGCGAGGCCACGCCTTCCTGAATGCGCGCGCCACCGGAGTCGTTCAGGCCAATGACCGGCGCGCCGACCTTCATCGCCTGGTCCATGATCTTGCAGATCTTCTCGGCATGCGCCTCGGAGAGCGCACCGCCAAAGACGGTGAAATCCTGGCTGAAAACGAACACCAAGCGGCCGTTGATCATGCCGTAGCCGGTGACCACGCCGTCGCCAGGCACCTTCTGCTCGGTCATGCCGAAGTCGGTGCAGCGGTGCTCGACGAACATGTCCCATTCCTCGAAGGTGCCTTCGTCGAGCAGGACTTCGATGCGCTCGCGCGCGGTGAGCTTGCCTTTGGCGTGCTGCGCCTCGATGCGCTTGGGGCCGCCGCCCAGGCGGGCGGCGGCGCGCTTGCGCTCGAGCTGCTCGAGAATGTCTTGCATAGTCACTGGCTCCTGTCGTTCAGGGAAGATGAAGGGCTCGCATCGTCGCCCATCGGCAAGGCGCGGAAAAAGGCGGCCAGCAAGGCGCGCGCAGCAGCCGAGGCCACCATGCGCCCGGCCAGCACCTCTTCGGTCAGTTGGGGCAGGCGCTCGCGCACGGCGGCATGGTGGGCAAACGCCTCGCGCAGGCCGCTGTCGATGCGCTCCCACATCCAGGCACGGGCCTGTCGCTGGCGGCGGGCGGCCAGCCGTCCGTTGGCCTGCTGCAAGCGCCGGTAATCGCTGACTGCCTGCCAAAAGCCATCCACTCCCCGGCCCTGCAGGGCACTGAGCTGGATGACGCGTGGATGCCAGACCGTCGAGTCGTGATGCGCCGTGTCTGGTCGCCCATGCAGCCCGAGCAGGCGCAGCGCCGACGTGATTTGGGCCTGGGCGCGCGTGGCTGCGTCGGGGTCGAGATCGGCCTTGTTGATGACGACCAGATCCGCCAACTCCATGATGCCCTTTTTGATCGCCTGCAGGTCGTCGCCCGCATTGGGCAGTTGCAGTACGCAGAACATGTCGGTCATGTCGGCTACCGCCGTCTCGCTCTGGCCGACGCCGACCGTCTCGACGATTACGATGTCGTAGCCCGCCGCCTCGCAAACCAGCATCGCTTCGCGCGTCTTGGCCGCCACGCCACCCAGGTTCCCCCCACTCGGGCTGGGCCGGATGTAGGCATGCTCGTGCACGCTAAGACGCTCCATGCGCGTCTTGTCGCCCAGGATGGAGCCGCCCGAGACACTGCTGCTCGGATCGACCGCCAGCACGGCCACGCGGTGCCCGTGCCCGATCAGGTACAGGCCCAGCGCCTCGATGAAGGTGCTTTTGCCCACCCCCGGCACACCGCTGATGCCCAGGCGAAACGCCCGCCCTGTATGCGGCAGCAAGGCGTTGAGCAGCGCATCGGCCTCGCGCCGGTGGTCGGGCCGAGTGGATTCCAGCAGCGTGATGGCCTTGGCCATGGCCCGGCGCTTTTGCGGGGGCGAGCCCCGCAGCACCTCAGCTAGCCATCGAGGGGGCGTGACGGCCTCATCCATTATCGAGCCAAGACTTCTTTGATCTTCTCCAGCACATCCTTGGCGCTGGCAGGGATGGGGGTGCCGGGGCCATAGATGCCTTTGACGCCAGCCTCATACAGGAATTCATAGTCTTGCCGAGGGATGACGCCGCCGACAAAGACGATGATGTCATCCGCCCCTTGGTCTTTCAGCGCCTGGATGATGGCCGGCACCAGCGTTTTGTGACCCGCAGCCAATGTGGAGATGCCCACGGCATGCACGTCGTTTTCGATCGCCTGCCGGGCGCATTCTTCTGGCGTCTGGAACAGCGGCCCCATATCCACGTCGAAGCCCAGGTCGGCAAACGCGGTGGCCACCACCTTGGCGCCGCGGTCATGGCCGTCCTGGCCGAGCTTGGCGATCATCACGCGCGGGCGGCGGCCGTGCTGTTCGGCAAAGGCGGCGATCTCCTGCTGGAGCTTTTCCCACCCTTCGGCTGAGTCGTAGGCAGCGGCATACACCCCGGTCACCTTTTGTGTATCGGCGCGGTGGCGCCCAAAGACTTTTTCCAGCGCGTCGGAGACCTCGCCAACGGTGGCCCGCAAGCGGATGGCCTCGACGCTGAGCGCCAGCAGATTGCCCTGCCCCGAGCGCGCGCACTCGGTCAGCGCATCCAGCGCACGCTGCACTGCGGCGGCGTCGCGCGTGGCGCGGATGCGCTGCAGCCGCGCGATCTGCGCCTCGCGCACCTTGAGATTGTCCACTTCCAGAATATCGACCGGGTCCTCCTTGGCCAGCCGGTATTTGTTCACGCCGACGATGACGTCCTTGCCGCTGTCGATGCGCGCTTGCTTTTCGGCGGCGCTGGCCTCGATCTTGAGCTTGGCCCAACCACTGGAGACGGCCTGCGTCATGCCGCCCATGGCATCCACTTCCTCGATGATGGCCCAGGCTTTGTCCGCCATGTCCTGGGTGAGTTTTTCCATCATGTAACTGCCGGCCCAGGGATCGATCACGTTGCAGATATGGGTCTCTTCCTGAATGATGAGTTGGGTGTTGCGCGCGATGCGGGCGCTGAACTCAGTCGGCAGCGCGATGGCCTCGTCGAAGCTGTTGGTGTGCAGGCTCTGCGTGCCGCCAAACACCGCCGCCATCGCCTCGATGGTGGTGCGCACGATGTTGTTGTACGGATCCTGCTCAGTCAGACTCCAACCGCTGGTCTGACAATGGGTTCGCAGCATCAGACTCTTGGGATTCTGGGCGCCAAAGCCTTTCATGATGCGGCACCACAGCAGCCGCGCGGCGCGCATCTTGGCGATCTCGAGATAGAAATTCATTCCGATCGCCCAAAAGAAGCTCAGCCGCCCGGCAAAGTCGTCCACATTCATGCCGCGCGCCAGTGCCGTCTTGACGTATTCCTTGCCGTCGGCCAGCGTAAAGGCCAGCTCCAGCGCCTGGTTGGCGCCGGCTTCTTGCATGTGGTAGCCGGAGATGCTGATCGAGTTGAACTTGGGCATGTGCCGCGCCGTGTACTCGATGATGTCGCCGATGATGCGCATCGAGGGCTCTGGCGGGTAGATGTAGGTGTTGCGGACCATGAACTCCTTGAGGATGTCGTTCTGGATGGTCCCAGAGAGTTGCTCCTGCGCCACCCCCTGTTCCTCGGCCGCGACGATATAGCCTGCCAGCACCGGCAACACCGCGCCGTTCATCGTCATGGATACGCTCACCTGGTCAAGCGGGATGCCCTCGAACAGGATCTTCATGTCCTCCACGCTGTCGATGGCCACGCCCGCCTTGCCCACGTCGCCGACCACGCGCGGGTTGTCGCTGTCGTAGCCGCGGTGGGTGGCCAAATCGAAGGCGACGCTCACCCCCTGCGCCCCTGCCGCCAGCGCCTTGCGGTAGAAGGCGTTGGATTCCTCGGCCGTGGAAAAGCCCGCGTACTGGCGGATGGTCCAGGGGCGCACGGTGTACATGGTCGCTTGCGGCCCGCGGATGAAAGGCTCGAAGCCCGGCAGCGTGTCCGTATACCGCAAGCCCTGCAGGTCGGCAGCGGTGTACAGCGGCTTGACCGTGATGCCCTCGGGTGTCAGCCAATGGAGCTGCTCGAGCGAGCCGCCCTTGAGGGATTTGCGGGCGGCGGCCTCCCAATCGGCCAGTGTGGCGGTGCGGAATTCGATATCGGACATGTGACCCCCTGGGATCGGCAGATGGATGACGGTCGGTAAAGGCAGGCAAACCGCACAGCGCCCATCGCAAGCGAACGCATGCGATGTTGACGACAACGGTGTTCAATGCTGAGTTTAACGCATTCATAATTATTGATACAGAATCCGACTGACGCTATCATCGCCCCCATGACTGCCGTTCCCCTGCTGTCGCGCGCACTGTACGAAGAGGTGGCCGAGCTGCTGCGCCAGCGCATTTTTCGCCGCGAGCTGCCCCCCGGTGCCTGGATCGACGAACTCAAAATCGCCGAGGAGCTGGGCATCAGCCGCACGCCCTTGCGCGAGGCGATCAAGGTGCTGGCAGCCGAGGGGCTGGTGACCATGAAGGTGCGCCGCGGCGCTTACGTCACCGAGGTGTCGCAACAGGACCTGCGCGAGGTGTACGAGCTGCTGGCTCTGCTGGAAGCCGACGCAGCCGAGGCCGCGTGCTGGCGCGCAACCGAAGATGATCTGGCCGCGCTGGAGCGGCTGCATGCCGAGCTAGAAGCCGCTGCCGACCCCGAAACGGGGTCACGTGAGCGTTTCTTCGAGCTCAACGAGGCGTTTCACCTGCGCCTGCTCGATCTGGGGCAAAACCGCTGGCGCAAGCAAGTGGTCAACGACCTGCGCAAGGTCATGAAGCTCAATCGCCACGGCTCGCTGTTCAAGCAGGGGCGGATTGCTGAGTCGCTGGCTGAGCACCGTGCCATCCTAGACGCCGTGCGCCGACGCGATGCCGCTGGGGCCGCGCAAGCGGTGCGGGTGCACTTTGCCAACGGCTTGCAGGCAGCGGTGTGACGGGCAGGCGGTGGGCGCCGTGCGCGCATCACGCGGCGCTGGACGCGGGGGCTCGCAGCGCTGCTCGGGCAAGCGTGGCCACCTCGTGCGGCCGCCGGTGTTTGAGACGATGGTCGCTCCAGACCTGTCGCCAGCGGCGCGCCCCGGGTTGGCCGTGGCGCAGTCCCAGCATGTGGCGCGCTATGGCATACCAGCCGCCGGGCAAAGACGGGCCTTCGCGCTCCATATACTCGACCATGCGCGCCTCCACCGCGTCACGGTCGGACACGGAGTGTGGCGCGCCAAAGTATGCTGCGTCCCACGAGGCCATCCACCACGGGTTGTGGTAGGCCTGTCGGCCCACCATCACCCCGTCCACCTGGGCCAGGTGCTCCGCCACCTGGGCATCGATGGTGATCCCGCCGTTGACGACGATCGTCAACTGCGGAAAATCCCGCTTGAGGCGGTGCACCACGCCATAGCGCAGGGGCGGCACGGTGCGGTTTTCAGCGGGACTGAGGCCTTCCAGCCAGGCGTTGCGCGCATGCACGATGAACACCGCACACCCCGCCTCAGCCACGGTGCCGACGAAGTCGCGCACAAAGCCGTAGTCTTCCACCCGGTCGATGCCGATGCGGTGCTTGACCGTCACCGGCACGCGCACGGCGTCGCACATGGCGCGCACGCAGTCCGCCACCAGCTGCGGATGCGCCATCAAACAGGCGCCGAAAGCCCCGCGCTGTACGCGCGGGCTGGGACAGCCGCAGTTGAGGTTGATTTCATCGTAGCCCCAGGCCTCGCCCATGCGCGCCGCCACCGCCAGCTCGCGCGGGACATGGCCGCCCAGTTGCAGGGCCACCGGGTGCTCTTCCGTCCCAAAGCGCAGTTGACGCGCCACATCGCCGTGCAACAAGGCGCCCGTGGTGACCATCTCGGTGTACAGGCGTGCATGGCGGGTGAGCTGACGGTGGAACCAGCGGCAATGGCGATCGGTCCATTCCATCATCGGCGCCACACTCAGGCGCCAGGGATTGTGTCTAGGGTGGGGCAAAGATTCGCTCATGGGGCCGCGATTATCTCCGACACCCAGCAAAAAGCCCGCCAAAGGCGGGCACGCTGCGAAGGCGGCAGGGGATCATCAGCCCATGTGCAGGCCGCCGTTGCAGGAAAAGTCCGCTCCTGTGGTAAAGCCCGCGTCGTCGCTGGCCAACCAGGCGACGATGGAGGCAATCTCACGCGGCTCGCCCAGGCGCTTGACGGGGATGGTGGCAATGATTTTTTCCAGCACGTCGGGGCGGATGGCCTTGACCATATCGGTGGCGATGTAACCGGGGCTGACGGTGTTGACGGTAACCCCCTTGGAAGCCAGTTCCTGCGCCAGGGCCATGGTAAAGCCATGCATACCGGCCTTGGCCGCCGAGTAGTTGGTTTGGCCGGCCTGGCCCTTCTCGCCGTTGACCGAAGAGATTTGGATGATGCGCCCCCAACCGCGCTCGATCATGTCGGACACCACCTGCTTGGTGACGTTGAACATGGAGGTCAGGTTGGTGTTGATGACGGCATCCCAATCTTCCTTGGTCATCTTGACGAACAGACGGTCGCGCGTGATGCCGGCGTTGTTGACCAGCACATCGATCGGCCCGTGCTCGGCCTTGGCCTTGGCGAAAGCCTGCACGACGCTGTCCCAGTCGCCTACGTTGCCCACGCTGGCGTAGAAGGTATAGCCGAGCGCCTTTTGCTCGTCCAACCACTTCTGGTAGTCGCGGGTCGGGCCGCAGCCGGCAATAACTTTGTGACCGGCTCTGTAGAGTGCCTGACAAATGGCGGTGCCGATGCCGCCCATTCCGCCAGTGACGTAGGCGACGCGTTGTTGACTCATGAAACTGCTCCTCGATGTGTTGAACGGGTGACAAAGCAAAAACTGGGACAGCGGGGTCAACGCTCGACGCAGAGCGAAACGCCCATGCCGCCGCCAATGCACAACGCAGCCAGCCCTTTGTGGGCGTCGCGGCGCTGCATTTCGTGCAGCAGCGTAACCAGGATACGGCAGCCCGAAGCACCGATGGGGTGGCCCAGCGCGATGGCACCGCCATTGACGTTGACCTTGGCGGGATCGACGCCCAGCGCCTGATTGACCGCGCAGGCCTGGGCCGCGAAGGCTTCGTTGAGCTCGAACAGATCGACGTCGGCCACCGACCAGCCGGCGCGCGCCAAGGCTTTTTGCGATGCCGGGACCGGGCCCATGCCCATCGTGGCCGGGTCCAGCCCGCTGGTTCCGAAGCTGGCAATGCGTGCCATGGGTTTGAGTCCGAGTGCGGCGGCCTTGCTCGCGCGCATGACCATCACCGCGGCGGCTCCATCGTTGATGCCGCTGGCGTTGCCTGCCGTGACGCTGCCCGCCTTGTCAAAGGCAGGCTTCAAGCCCGCCAGTGCCTCGGCGCTGGTTTTTCGATTGAGGTATTCGTCGGTATCGAAGACGACCGGATCGCCCTTGCGCTGCGGGATGGTCACCGGCACGATTTCATCCTTGAACTTGCCCGCGTCCTGTGCGGCGGCGGCGCGGCGCTGGCTTTCCAGCGCGAAGGCGTCCTGCATCTCGCGCGTGATGCCGTGCGCCTTGGCGACGTTTTCGGCGGTGATGCCCATATGGTATTGGTTGTAGACATCCCATAGACCATCGACGATCATCGAGTCGATCATCTTCCAGTCGCCCATGCGTTGGCCCTCACGGCTGCCCAGCAACACATGTGGGGACAGAGACATGTTCTCCTGACCGCCGGCGATGACGATTTCGCTGTCGCCCCAGGCCACCGCCTGCGCCGCCAGCATCACGGCCTTCAGGCCCGAGCCGCACACGGCGTTGATGGTCAGAGCGGGGGTTTCCTTGGGTACGCCGGCCTTCATGGCGGCCTGGCGCGCGGGATTCTGGCCGCAACCGGCGGCCAGAACCTGTCCCATGATGACTTCGCCGACATGCTCGGCTGGCACGCCGGTGCGCGCCAGCAGGGCACGGATAACGGTGGCCCCCAAATCTGTCGCGGGGGTCTTGGCGAGTGTGCCACCAAACTTGCCAATGGCCGTGCGCACGGCGCCAACGATGACGATCTCATCCATGGGATTCATCCTTTTTGTGTGGAGGGAACGGGGGAAATGGGTGTAGCGAGGAGCGTGGCCAGGGCCTCGTCGGCCTTGACACGCACATAGCGGCCTGGCGCCGGCTCGATCGGGCGGTAGCGACGGTTGCCGCGACTGCGCGGGGCCGGGATCTGGCGGCCGCCGTGCGCCGCCAGCCACGGGGTCCAGTCGGTCCACCAACTGCCCTTGTGCTCGGTGGCGGCGGCGATCCAGTCGTCCACCGATTCGGGGAAGTGCCCCTCGGGGCCAGTCCAGAAGCTGCGCTTGCCCTTTGCCGCAGGGTTGATGACGCCGGCGATGTGACCCGAGGCGCCCATGACGAAACGCATCGGCCCACCGAGATGGCGCGTGGTGGCATAGGCGCCACCGATCGGCACGATGTGGTCCTCGCGCGAGCCGTAGACATAGGCCGGGATATCGATCGCGCCGAGGTCCACCGGCACACCGCAGACGGTCAGCTTGCCTGGCTGGCACAGTTCGTTTTGTAGGTAGGTGTGACGCAGATACCACGCGTACCACTTGCCGGGCAGGTTGGTGCTGTCGCTGTTCCAGTACAGCAGGTCGAACGGCGGCGGTGTCTCACCCTTGAGGTAGTTGCCAACGACGTAGTTCCAAACCAAGTCGTTCGGGCGCAAGAAGCTGAATGTGGTGGCCAGATCCCGCCCAGGCAGCAAACCGCCGTGCGCGTACTGCAGCTCGCGCAGCGCGACGAAGGCCTCATCAATGAAGACATCCAGCACGCCGGTGTCGGTGAAGTCCAGCAGGGTGGTCAGGAAGGTGACGCTTTCGACCTTGCGGTCACCGCGCGCAGCCAGCACCGCCAGCGCCGTGCCGAGCATGGTGCCGCCGACGCAAAAGCCCAGCGCGTTGATGGTGTCGGCTTTGCCGATTTCACGCACCACGTCGATGGCGCGGATGACGGCATGCTCGATGTAGTCGTCCCAGGTGGCCTGCGCCAGCGTGGCGTCCGGGTTGCGCCAGCTGATGACGAAGGTACGATGGCCTTGCTCGACCGCATAGCGCAGGAAGGAGTTGTCCGGCTGCAGGTCCAGGATGTAATACTTGTTGATGCACGGCGGCACGACGAGGAAGGGCCGCTCGTACACGCGCGCGGTCAGCGGCTTGTACTCGATCAGCTGAAAGTATTCGTTTTCGAATACCACCTGCCCCTCGGTGGTGGCGACATTGCGCCCGACTTCAAAGGCCTTGTGATCCGTCGTGGAAACGAACCCCTGCTTCATATCGTTGAGCAGGTTTTGCACGCCCTTGGCGATACTCTCGCCCTGGGTGTCCAGGGCTTTTTGCTGGGCCTCGGCGTTAAAGGCGAGAAAGTTGCTCGGCGCGGTGGCGTCGATCCACTGCTGCACCGCGAAGCGGATGCGCGCCTGGGTCTTGGCGTCGGCCTGCACGGCCTCGGCCATGCGCATGAGCGTGCGGGCGTTGAGCAGATACAACGCCGCACTGTAGGACGCCACGGGATTGCGCGCCCAGGCGTCGGCCGCAAAGCGGCGATCCTGCCGCGGTGGCTGGACTTGCAAGCCCTGCTGCCACAGCTCAGCGACCTCGCGCAGATAATCCCGTTGAATTTCGGCCCACACGCCAGGGTCCAACTGCAACGCCGTCCCCCCGAGTCGGCCCAGCAGCTCTGTCAGGCCCTCAATCCGCCCCCCACCCGATCCGGCGGGCCCAGCAGAGGCTGCAGGACCCGTCCATCCCATTCCGTGCAGCGCCGCCCGCACCGCCTGAGTCCATTGCGCAAAGGCTTGCTGCGACCCTTCGATCCAGGACGGTTGGCCGTCGGTGCGGGATTGCGTCATGCGCTTGTCTCCTGTCGGGTTTTGACCATCATGGTATCGCGCTCGGCCGTCGTTTGAATGACAATGCGAGTCATGCCGTGTCCGCGCTCACCTGCGCAACGCCGCGTCACGCGTCGCAAGCTGCGCAGGATGGATGCAGTCTCGCAGGAATGCCTTCCATGAGGCTGACAGGGCGGTCTGCTTTGCCATTGAGATCGAACGCTCGTCCCCCTTCTCGAGACCTCCGCCAATGTACCTCGTCCTCCTTGCCTGGGGTTATGTGGTTGTGATGATGACGATCGCTGAGGCCCTCAGTCCACAGGGCTCCGTGCTGGGCGCCTTTTTCACCCTGCTGCTGTACGGCGTGGGTCCGATGGGGCTGGCCATCTACCTGATGGGAACGCCATTGCGGCGCAAAGCGCGTCGCCGGCAGGCGATCGCGGCGCTGGAGTCAAGCGCGCCAGATGGCCGCAGCGAGCCTGCCGCTGCTGCCCAGGAATCCCGCATCGCGCCGGTGGGAGAAAAACCGTGAGGGGTTGCCGACCGTGCACCATGCGGGGGTACCGTCGTTGCCTTTGACCAGGCCAAAGCCCAAGCGCGCCAAGCGCCGCCGCGCCAGGCCGGGCAGATCGGCCAGCCAGCGGCCCGGGGTTTGGTGCGAGGGACAAAAGGCCTCGACATCGCTGGGGCATGCCGCCGCGAAGGCGTCGCGCACATCGTCGCCCACCTCGAAGGCCTGTGGGCCGATCGCTGCGCCGATCCAGACCCGAATCGAGTGCCGGCGCTCGGGATCCTGGGCGGCGGGCCACTGGGCGCATAGGGCTTCGAGCACGCCGTAACCGTCGCGCCCCACCAGCCCCCGCCAGCCCGCATGGGCCGCCGCGACCGATCGCCCATCCGCTGCAGCCATCAAGATCGGCAAGCAGTCGGCAACCAAGACAGTGCAGGCCAGCCCAAACGCGTCGGTCCAGCAGGCGTCGGCCTCGATGCCGTCCGGCGTCGTCCGATCGAGCTGCACCACGGCCGCACCGTGGACCTGCCGCAAAAAAATCGGTCGTACTCCAAGGGCCTGCGCCCATCGCTGGCGGTTGCATGCCACGGCGGCGGGGGCATCGCCCACATGATCGCCCAGATTCAGCGACGCCCACGGCCCGCCCGACACCCCGCCGACACGGGTACTCATCCAACCGTGCGCCCCTGGGCCGACGTCGGCCAGGAGCCCGACCATTCCCCCGCGAACCCCCTCGATGGGCGGGGCAAAATCGGCATCGTTCGGCATCATTCGGCATCAGGGCAGCGCGACGGGTGCGCACGCTGGAAAGCGTCGAGTTGCATGCAACGCTCGAACACCGCCAGCGTCAACGGGATGCCCTCGTACTCCAAGCCAAAGCGCTGCCCATTGACGATCTGCGGCACCAGGCAGCAGTCGGCCAGTGTGGGGGTATCGCCATAAGAATAGACCGAGGGCGGCAGGCCCAAGCGGGCACGCTCTTGGGCCAGATCGTTCAGGCGGCGCTCGTAGGCGCGCAGGCCCTCCATCACCCAATGGTTGTACCAGTCGGTGCGCTGCTGCTCCGACAGGCCCAGCGGTCCCGCCAGGTATTTGAGGATACGCAGGTTGTTGATCGGGTGGATGTCGCAGGCCACGGTCTGGGCCAGCGCCCGCACCCGCGCGCGGCCAAGCGGATCGCGCGGCAGCAGCGGTGGCTCGGGGTGGGTTTCATCCAGGTATTCGATGATGGCCATCGATTGGCTCAGGTGCGCACGGTCGGGATTACCCTCGACATCGAGCAGCGGAACGAGCGAATCGGGGCTGAGTGCCCGGTAGGCATCGCCATGCTGCTCCCCTTTGACCAGGTGCACGGGGATGTATTCGTAATCGAGGCCTTTGAGGTGCAGGGCAATGCGCACCCGAAACGAGGTGCCGGAGCGGAAGTAGTTGTAAAGCTTCATCACATCCACAGCGGGAAACGGGACAACCCCGCAGTCTAGCGGCTGTGTCGCAGCACCGGCACTTCCCGATGCAGCGCGCCTGGACCGCCGTCTCTTTCGGCTACACTGCGCGGCGTGCCGTCGCCGCCCAAACGTCACCCCAACGCCTATTGATGCAGCGGGCGTGGCGCTTGGGGGGTCTTTTTCGACATTGTCTGGAATTCGATGCCATGATCCACCGCCGCACCGTGCTGAAATCGGGTGCCGCCGCCGTGCTGGGCGCCCCTGGCCTGATCGGTTTTGCTCAGCAGAGCGTCACGCTCAAGTTCCACACCTTCATGTCGCCCGCCTCGAACGTGTGGCTGAAGATGCACAAGGCATGGATGGACAAGGTGGAAAAGGACTCGGGCGGGCGCATCAAGTTCGAGGCCTATCCCGCGATGCAACTTGGCGGCTCGCCAGTTCAGCTTTACGACCAGGCCAAGGACGGCGTGGTGGACATCGTCTGGACGCTGCCAGGCAACACCCCAGGGCGCTTCCCGCGCACCGAGGTGTTCGAGCTGCCGTTCATGATGACGAACGCAGAGGCCACCTCCAAAGCCTTCTGGGAGTACATCCAGACCAAGGGCGCCGACGAGTACCGCGACATTCATCCCATCGCCTTGCAGGTGCACGGCCCGGGTATGTTCCATGTCAAAACGCGCCTGATCACGCAACCGGACGATTTGCGCGGCCTCAAGATGCGCGGCCCGACGCGCCAGATCACCAAAATGCTGGGCTACCTGGGCGCCACCCCAGTCGGCATGCCGCTGCCGCAGATCCCCGATGCGCTATCCAAAGGCGTCATCGACGGCTGCGTCATTCCCTGGGAGGTGGTACCCTCGGTCAAGGTGCATGAGCTGGTCGGCTACCACAGCGAGTTCGACCCCAAGGGCGGTGCGCTCTACACGACCACCTTCGTCATGGGCATGAACAAGGCGCGTTACGCCTCGCTGCCGCCCGACCTCAAGAAAGTGATCGACGCCAACTCGGGCATCGAAACGTCTGCCCTTCTGGGGCGTATCCAGCAGGCGGGCGATGCGCCGGCACGCCAGCTGGCCGTGGACCGCGGTAACAAGATCCACACCATCGGGCTGGCCGAAGCGCAGGAGTTCCGCCGCAAAGCGCGCCAGGTGGAAGTCGAATGGATACGGGACATGGACAAGCGCGGTCTCAACGGCCGCGAGCTGCTGGAGACGGCCCGTAAGCTGATCGAGAAGCACACCCAGGCCTAAGCCCGCCCTGCCCTGCCCCAGCAGATGGGTTGGGGCGGCACTACACTTGCTGGCATGTTCCGCAGCCCCATCCGGTTTTGTCGCGTCTGCGCCACCGCGGTCGAGTACCGCATTCCCGACGACGGGGATACCCGGGTGCGGGCGGTTTGCCCCTCGTGTGGCACCATCCACTACGAAAACCCGCTCAACGTCGTGGGGACCGTGCCGTATTGGGGACAGGATGGTGCCCAGGTGTTGCTGTGCCGGCGCGCCATCGAACCGCGCCGGGGCAAGTGGACGCTGCCGGCAGGCTTCATGGAGTTGGGGGAGACGACCGAACAGGGCGCCCTGCGCGAGACGGTGGAGGAAGCCGGTGCGCAGATCGCGCTTGAGGGCTTGTTTACCTTGCTCAATGTGGCCCGCGTGGGCCAGGTGCACATCTATTACCGGGCGCGGCTGTTGAGCGATCGTTTCGCCCCAGGGCACGAGACGCTGGAGGCGCGGCTGTTCCACGAGCGCGAAGTCCCGTGGGAGGAACTGGCCTTCCGCACCGTGCACGAGACGCTGCGCCTGTACTTCGACGACCGCCGCCGTGGGCAGTTTGGCGTGCACACCAGCGATATCGACTGACCAAGCAGGCGGACAGCGCCGCCTCGGTCAGTTACGGCCAGCCGATCCACACATCGCTAACTGAACAAGCGTCGGGCGTCGGGCGACCCCGCCGGAAATGCCCGCTCCTCCAAGGCTTGATAGAGCGATTCCAACTCTGCGCCGATGCGATCCAGCGCCTCGGCATCCAGCAGCCGACCGGCCTCATCCGTCACCCTACCGTCCATCGACGCGGCCAGCGCTGCGGACAGTTCGCGCAAGCGCTCATAAGGGCGCTCCTCGCGCGGCACATGGGTGGCTTCGAGGGTTAGGCGGACTTCGCGCAGCACGGCGAGTTCCGGGTCATCGGCCAGCGCGGCCTGGGTTTCGAACTGCAGCACCAGCACCGGCGCTGCGCGCGGCTGCGTGGACGGCCAAACCATGCGGCCGGGCAGCGGCCCGGGCACGAAGCCCAAGCGGCTGGCGTGCTGGGTCACATAACCCGGACTCCAAGCGGCGCGCTGGGCCCGCAGGGTGAAGATGAGCTGGACGTCGTGGGCGGCGGCGAACTGATCCAGCGCGCGGGCTTGCTGCACGACGGCCATCATGTCTGGGAAGTCGGCCGCGCCCATCAGGTGCTCGGCCCAGGCTTGCAGCTTTTGGACGAATTCGGAATACTCGATTTCGTTAAGCGGGCCAGCCCGATTGGCCAGCTGCAGCCCGGCGCGCAGGGCGCGGTAGCGCCGTCCCAGATGCGGGGGCTCCCAGGCGTCGCCGGCGGTGGCGTCCTCGGGCAGGCCCTCGATGAAGAAAGGTTTGCTGCCAATGCGCCGTGTGCCCGGCAGGGACTGCAGCACGGCGTCGCCCGAGACCGGCTTTTCCAGTTGCAGCGGCACGATCACGTCCAGCCGCGGCGACACCCCCCCTGGCCTCGCCGCAGGTGGGGCGCTGGTGCGGTCGGGGCTGGGGGTGGCAGCGGCATCGGCGCCCAAGGTGGGCTCAAGCCGATCGGTGCTGTCCGGCATTCCTTCCGAATCGGCAGGGGCACCCTGGGCGGCAGGGGCGCGGCGCGGTGCCAGCCGCCGCACCTGCCAGCGGTGGTAAGCCCAAACGCCCAAGAGCACGGCCACGCCGACGGCGATCAAGCCGATTTGCAAGGGGCTCAGCGTCATGGTGTGGGGTTCTCCATCATGGACACGGCGCTGGCGATATCGACAGCGACGATGCGCGAGACGCCCTGCTCCTGCATGGTCACCCCCACGAGCTGCTGGGCCATTTCCATGGCGATGCGATTGTGGCTGATGAATAGGAACTGGGTCTCCCGGCTCATTTGGGTCACGAGCCGCGCGTAGCGTTCCGTGTTGGCGTCGTCCAGCGGGGCGTCCACCTCGTCCAGCAAGCAAAACGGCGCCGGATTGAGCTGAAAGATCGCAAACACCAGGGCGATGGCGGTGAGCGCCTTTTCGCCGCCGGACAGCAGGTGGATGGTCTGATTCTTCTTGCCCGGGGGTTGGGCCATGACCTGCACGCCCGCATCCAGTATCTCCTCACCGGTCATGATCAGGCGCGCCTGGCCGCCGCCGAACAATTCAGGGAACATGCGGCCGAAGTGGCCGTTGACGGTCTCGAAGGTGTGGGCAAGCAGCGCACGCGTCTCGGCGTCGATTTTGCGGATGGCGTCCTCCAGCGTCTGGATAGCCTGCTGCAAGTCCTGCGACTGGCTGGCCAGAAACCGCTGCCGCTCGCGCGCGGCGCTGAGTTCCTCCAGGGCCGCAAGATTGACCGCCCCCAAAGCCGCGATCTCGCGCTGCAGACGGTCGATCTCTCCTGGCAGGCCTTGCAGGCGCACGCCATCGGTCTCGACCGACTGGCCGACTGCCTCCAGATCGACCCCTGCCCCCGCCAGCCATTGGCTGTACTGGTCCAGGGCCAGCTGTGCCGCCTGCTCCTTGAGTTGGTAATCGGTGATGCGCGCGCGCAGCGGGTCGAGTTCGCGCTCACCACGCAGCCGGTGCTCGTCCGCCGCGCGCAGCCGCGCGGTCAGCTCGTCGTAGCGGCTGCGCTCAGCGGCCAGGGCTGCGTCGCGCCGCTGGCGCTCGGCCAACGCATCCTGCAGGCCGGTGCGCGCGGCGTCGTCGGTCAAGCGCTGCAGCTCGGTCTGCAAATGATCGGATTCGGCCATTAGACGCGACTGCTGCTCCTGCGCGGTGTGGGCTTGGCGCTGCAGTTCGGCCCGGCGCGCGGCCATCGATCGTTGCGCGAATGCGGCCTCCTGCGCCTGGCGCTCGGCCGCACGCAGCTGCTCACGCGCGGCCGCCACCTGGCGTTCGGCCTGCACCGCAGTATCTTCCAGGTGGGCCAGCTGTTCCTGCACGTCGGCCAGCTGCAG
>NZ_JARJMT020000057.1 GCF_029335975.1 Tepidimonas sp. | reverse complement strand
TGGGGATCATCGCCACCGGCAGGCTGGCTGCATGCGTGGGGTAGTCCAGGATCTTGACGTCCACCACGGTCGTCAGCCCCCCCAAGCCTTGCGCGCCGATGCCCAGCGCATTGACCTTCTCGTACAGCTCCAGCCGCAGCGATTCCACGCGGGTGAGCGCAGCGCCAGCCCGTTTCTTGTCGATCAGTTCGTGGATGTTCACCGGCGCCATCAGGGCTTCTTTAGCCAGCAGCATGGCCTTCTCAGGCGTGCCGCCGATGCCGATGCCCAAAATACCCGGCGGGCACCATCCCGCACCCATGGTCGGCACCGTCTTGAGGACCCAATCGACGATGGAGTCCGACGGATTGAGCATGGCCAACTTGGACTTGTTCTCCGAGCCGCCACCCTTGGCCGCGCAGATGACCTCGATGCCGTCGCCGGGCACGATCTCGTCGTGCACCACGGCAGGGGTGTTATCCCGGGTATTTTTGCGCGCGCCGGCCGGGTCGGCCAGCACCGAGGCACGCAGCGGATTGTCGGGATTGAGGTAAGCGCGGCGCACGCCCTCGTTGACCATCTCCTGCACGCTCATGGTGGCGTCGGGCCAGGTCACGTTCATGCCCACCTTCAGGAACACGACCGCGATGCCGGTGTCCTGGCAGATCGGGCGGTGGCCTTCGGCGCTCAGGCGGCTGTTGGTCAGGATCTGGGCGATGGCGTCCTTGGCGGCCGGGCTTTGCTCGCGCTCGTAGGCTTTGCCCAGCGCCTGGATGTAGTCCAGCGGATGGTAGAAGCTGATGTACTGGAAGGCGTCGGCGATGGACTGGATCAGATCTTCCTGGCGGATGGCGGTCATGAGGGATTTCCTTGGGGACACAACGGCACTGGGCCGTCCCGTGCGGCACGGCGAGACAGCGTGGGCGTCAGTGGTCGTCGTCGCCCGGGTGGTGGATCAGCCGCTCGGTCAACGCGATGGCCAGCGCGCTGAGCAGGAATACGACGTGGATCAGCGTCTGCCACAGCAACACCTTGTCGGTGTAGTTGCCGGCATTGATGAAAGTCTTGAGCAGGTGGATCGAGCTGATGCCGATGATGGCCGTGGCCAGCTTGACCTTGAGCACCCCGGCGTTCACATGGTTGAGCCACTCCGGCTGGTCCGGGTGGCCTTCCAGCCGCAGGCGGCTCACGAAGGTCTCGTACCCGCCGACGATGACCATGATCAGCAGGTTGCTGATCATCACCACGTCGATCAGGGCCAGCACCACCAGCATGATGATGGTTTCGTTCAGGCCGTCGAGCTTGGCCGAGGCATCGTAGCCAATGCTCGTGACCAGTTTGGCCAGCGCGACCTCGTTGCCGAATGCCGCCTCGATCAGGTGCACCAATTCCACCCAAAAGTGGTAGACATACACCGCTTGCGCCACGATCAGGCCGATGTACAGCGGCAACTGGAGCCAGCGGCTCGCGAAGATCAATTTCGGCAGCGGTGGAATTGGCTTGTTGAGCTGGGTCATGAAGTGCACGGCAACGGTTCCGATGCGCCAATTGTAGTGGCGAGGTCGGCCGCCAAGGCGAGCCGCGTCGGCCGTTGCGTAAGGGCCTCGTCAGAGACCCGCTGCACAGTTCGTGGCCAATGTTGTTCCCATTCCAAACGTCCTGAGGAGACCCTCGACATGGCTGAATCGTCCTCTGCCATCACTTCGATGCTGGTAGAAAACCGCGTTTTCGATCCCCATCCGTCGCTGGCGGCCCAGGCGCGCGTGTCCGGCATGGATGCTTACCGGGCCCTGTGTGCCGAGGCCGAGGCCGATTTCGAAGGGTTTTGGGCGCGGCGTGCGCGGGAACTGCTGCACTGGCACAAGCCCTTCACACAGGTGCTGGACGAATCCCACAAACCCTTTTATCGCTGGTTTGCCGATGGCGAGTTGAATGCCTCGTACAACTGCTTGGACCGGCACATGGGCACGCCGGTGGAGCACAAGACGGCGATCATTTTCGAGGCTGACGATGGCCAGGTCACACGCGTGACCTATCGCGAGCTGCTGCAGCGCGTGGCACGCATGGCCAATGCCCTCAAGAGCCTGGGCGTGCAAAGAGGCGACCGCGTCGTCATCTACATGCCCATGACCATCGAGGGCGTGGTGGCGATGCAAGCCTGCGCGCGCATCGGCGCCACGCACAGCGTGGTGTTCGGAGGCTTTTCGGCCAAGGCGCTGCAGGAGCGCATCCAAGACGCCGGCGCTGTGGCCGTCATCACCGCCAACTTTCAGATGCGCGGCGGCAAGGAATTGCCCTTGAAGGCCATCGTCGACGAAGCATTGGCGCAGGGCGGCTGCGAAAGCGTGCGCCACGTCATCGTCTGGCAGCGCACCGCCACCGCCTGCAGCATGGCCCCGGGCCGCGATGTGTGGATGCACGACGTCGTGGCAGGTCAAAGCGATGACTGTCCGCCGGAGATCGTGGGCGCAGAGCACCCCCTGTTCGTGCTCTACACCTCGGGCTCCACGGGCAAGCCCAAGGGCGTGCAACACGCCACGGGCGGCTACCTGCTGTGGGCCAAACAAACCATGCTGTGGACCTTCGACCTGAAGGACAGCGACGTCTTTTGGTGCACCGCCGACATAGGCTGGATCACGGGCCACACCTATGTCGCCTACGGGCCACTGGCCGCCGGCGCCACGCAGATCGTGTTCGAAGGAGTGCCGACCTACCCGAACGCGGGGCGCTTCTGGCAGATGATCGAGCGCCACAAGGCCACCATCTTCTATACCGCGCCCACGGCGATCCGCTCGCTCATCAAGGCCAGCGACACCGATGAGAAGGTCCATCCGCGCAATTGGAACTTGTCCACGCTGCGCATCCTGGGATCGGTCGGCGAGCCCATCAATCCCGAAGCTTGGATGTGGTACTACAAGCACGTCGGCGCCGAGCGCTGCCCGATCGTGGATACCTTCTGGCAGACCGAGACGGGTGGCCACGCGATCACGCCGCTGCCTGGGGCCACCCCGCTGGTGCCGGGTTCGTGCACGCTGCCGCTGCCGGGGATCTTCGCTGCCATCGTGGACGAGCAGGGCAACGACATGCCCAACGGACAGGGCGGCATCCTGGTGATCAAAAAGCCGTGGCCGTCGATGATCCGCACCATTTGGGGAGATCCGGAGCGTTTCAAGAAAAGCTACTTCCCCGAGGAGCTCAAGGGCTATTACCTGGCCGGCGACGGTGCGATTCGCTCGGAGGATCGCGGCTATTTCCGCATCACCGGTCGCATCGACGATGTGCTCAACGTCAGTGGCCACCGCATGGGAACGATGGAAATCGAATCCGCTTTGGTGGCCAAAACCGATCTGGTGGCCGAAGCAGCGGTGGTTGGCCGCCCGGACGATCTGACCGGTGAGGCCATTGTTGCTTTCGTCGTACTCAAGCGACCGCTGCCTCAGGGTGACGAGGCCAAACAGCTCGCCAATGAGCTGCGCAATTGGGTGGCCAAGGAGATCGGCCCGATCGCCAAGCCCAAAGATATCCGCTTTGGCGAAAATCTGCCCAAAACCCGCTCGGGCAAAATCATGCGCCGTTTGCTGCGCGCCATTGCCAAGGGAGAAGCGATTACGCAAGATATCTCGACCTTGGAAAATCCGCACATCCTGGAGCAGCTGACCAAGACCAACTGAGCGCGCCCCATACGCGAAAAAGCCTCGCAATGAGCGAGGCTTTTTTCGCAGCCAGCGAGCTGCCGTGGATCGGCTGGCATGACCAGACGAATCCGCGCGTCACTTCAAGCTCAACACCCAGCCTGCCAGCTTTTTGGCCTCTGCTTCATTGACTTGCGGGTTGGCCGGCATCGGGATGGCGCCCCAGACGCCGGAGCCCCCCTTTTGAATCTTGCTGGCCAACATGTCGGCGGCCTTGGCATCGCCGGCGTATTTTTTGGCGATATCCTTGTACGAAGGGCCGACGAGTTTCTTGTCGATGGCGTGACACGCCATGCAGTTTTTGGCTTTGGCCAAGGCTTCGTCGGCCAGGGCGGGCGCGGAGAGGGTGGCGGTCGCGGCCAGGATGAGCAGAGCGCGTTTCATGGTGTCTTTCCTTTTGAAAGTTGAGGAAGGAGCGGCGGGTGAACGCATTCTAGCGGGATGCGCCTCGGGCGCAATTCGGCCTTACAGCTTGTTGCAATCGATACGATACGCCTGTGGCCGATGCCTGGGATTGCACAGGGCTTGCGCCACTCGAGTTTCGGGATCGCGGCCATGGGCTTTTTCGCGCTGGGCGTGGTCTGGTTGACGCTCAACTGGGCGGCCATCAGCCTGGCGGCGGCGCTGGCACAATGGCGTCGTAGACCCAAGCGGCGGTTGCCCGTGCAGCCGCTATTCCCCTGATCCCATCCCGCTTCGAACCATGCCCACCTACCGCTCCCGCACCACCACGCACGGCCGCAACATGGCTGGCGCGCGCGCCCTGTGGCGCGCCACCGGCATGAAGGACGGCGACTTCGACAAGCCCATCATCGCCGTGGCCAACAGCTTCACGCAATTCGTCCCCGGTCACGTGCACCTGAAGGACATGGGCCAGCTCGTCTGCCGTGAAATCGAGGCCGCCGGCGGCGTTGCCAAGGAATTCAACACCATTGCGGTCGACGACGGCATTGCGATGGGTCACGACGGCATGCTGTACTCGCTGCCCAGCCGCGAACTGATCGCCGACAGTGTCGAGTACATGGTCAATGCGCACTGCGCCGATGCGCTGGTGTGCATCTCCAACTGCGACAAGATCACGCCGGGGATGTTGATGGCCGCGATGCGCTTGAATATCCCCACGGTGTTCGTCTCCGGTGGGCCGATGGAGGCCGGCAAGGTGCGCCTGGCGGTGCCCGGCGAGCAGACGGCGCAGATCAAGAAGCTCGACCTGGTCGACGCCATGGTGATGGCCGCCGACACCCAGGTGGACGACGCCGCCGTGGCCGAGGTGGAGCGCTCGGCCTGCCCGACTTGCGGCTCATGCTCGGGCATGTTCACCGCCAACTCGATGAACTGCCTGACCGAAGCGCTGGGCTTGTCGTTGCCGGGCAACGGCACCGTGCTGGCCACGCACGCCGATCGCGAGCAACTGTTTCGACGCGCCGGACGCCTGATCGTCGAGCTGGCGCGCCGCCACTACGAGCAGGGCGACGACACGGTGCTGCCACGCTCGATTGCCGCTTTCGAGGCGTTTGAGAATGCAATGTCGCTCGACATTGCGATGGGCGGCTCGACCAACACCATCTTGCACCTGCTGGCTGTGGCGCAGGAAGCCGGTGTGCCATTTACGATGAGTGACATCGATCGTTTGTCGCGCCGCGTGCCGACGCTGTGCAAGGTGGCGCCCAATACGAATAAGTACCACATTGAAGATGTGCACCGCGCCGGCGGCATCATGGCGATTCTTGGCGAGCTCGCCCGCGGCGGTCTGCTGCACACCCATGTGCGCACGGTGCACAGCGCTACACTGGCCGACGCGCTGTCGCAGTGGGATGTCATGGTTAGCCCGTCCGAGGAAGTGCGCACCTTCTACCGCGCCGGCCCGGGCGGTATCCCGACCCAACAACCATTCAGCCAGGCCACGCGCTGGCCAATGTTGGATCTGGACCGCCGCGAGGGCTGCATCCGTTCGGTGGAACACGCCTACTCGCGCGACGGCGGATTGGCGGTGCTCAAGGGCAACCTTGCGCCGGACGGCTGCGTCGTCAAGACCGCCGGGGTGGACGAGAGCATTCTTGTCTTCGAGGGCGCGGCGCACGTGGTCGAGTCGCAAGAGGAGGCGGTCGAGCACATCCTGGGCGAGCGGGTACGGCCCGGCGAGGTGGTGGTGGTGCGCTACGAGGGCCCGCGCGGCGGCCCGGGCATGCAGGAGATGCTCTACCCGACTTCGTACCTGAAGTCCAAGGGGCTGGGCAAGGCTTGCGCACTGCTGACGGATGGGCGCTTTTCCGGCGGTACGTCGGGGCTGTCGATCGGCCACGTCTCGCCGGAGGCGGCGGCTGGCGGGCCGATCGGTCTGGTGCGCAACGGTGACCGCATCCGCGTCGATATCCCCAACCGCCGCATCGACGTGCTGGTGGACGAGGCCGAACTCGCGCGCCGTCGCGTCGAGCAGGACCGCCTGGGCTGGAAGCCGGCGCGCCCACGGCCGCGCAAGGTGTCGGCAGCACTGCGGGCCTACGCCCTGCTGGCCACCTCGGCCGACCGCGGCGCGGTGCGGGATGTGTCCCGCCTAGACCGCTGATCGGCTGTTCAGCCTTGTGCGCGTCTGCGTGTCCAGGCGGCACGCAGCGCGACGGACAAAACCATGACCTCTTCCTGCGTCAAATCCGGGAAGCGTTCCCGCACCCGCACCGGAACCTGGTGCAAGAGGGCGTGCCCGGCAATGCCCTGGCTGGGGTCCAGCAGCGACTGGCACAGCTCGAACGCTTCTTCGAAGACCGCCCGCACCCTGTGGTGGCGGCGTTGATCATCGCTGCGGATTTCCATGGTGCCCCTCCTTCATCCAGGCGCATGCTTTGCTGTCACGAAACCGTCAACATCATAATCGGCCGCCGTCGGCTCCATCGCGTACCATCGGCGCATGTTGATGCATCCCCAATTCGACCCGGTGGCCGTCCGCTTCGGGCCGCTGGCCGTGCACTGGTACGGCCTGATGTATTTGGCTGGCTTTGCCATGTTCGTTTGGCTGGGGCGACGGCGTTTGCGGCACGAGCCTTACCGATCGCTGGGCTGGCAGCCGCGCGATGTGGAGGACATCCTGTTTTGGGGTGTGCTGGGCGTGATCTTGGGCGGGCGCCTGGGCTATGTGCTTTTTTACAAGCCGCTGGCCTATTTGGCCGAGCCCTGGCGCATATTCGCCGTCTGGGAAGGAGGCATGAGCTTCCATGGCGGTCTGCTGGGTGTGCTGCTGGCGATGGCGTGGTGGGCCCACCGCGTGCAGCGCCCCTGGTTGCAGGTTACGGACTTCATCGCACCCTGTGTGCCCGTAGGGCTGGCGCTGGGCCGCATCGGCAATTTCATCAACGGCGAGCTGTGGGGCCGGCCGGCGCCGCCCGATCTGCCTTGGGCCATGGTGTTTCCGGCAGCGGGGCCGCTGCCGCGCCACCCGTCGCAGCTCTACCAGTTTGCGCTGGAGGGGGTGCTGCTGTTCGTGCTGTTGTGGGCGTTTGCGCGCCAGCCCCGCCGTGTGGGCGAGGTCTCGGCCGCTTTCTTGACGGGCTACGGCGTGATGCGCTTTGCTGCCGAATACTTCCGTGAACCCGATGCCCACTTGGGCTTGTTGTCGCTGGGCTTGAGCATGGGCCAATGGCTGAGCCTTCCGATGCTGCTGGCGGGGGCGGCTCTGTGGATGTGGTCCCGTTGCAAGCCCGCTGCTGCCTGATGGCCGAGACGATGGATACCGCACCCGTGACCAATCTCTACGCCGCGCTGCGCGCGGGTTTTCCCGTCGATCTGGATACCCCTGCCATCGAAACCGACGAGGGCCTCGTCTACACCTGGCGCGATTTGGATCGCGGCAGCGCGATGATCGCCAATCTCCTCGGGGGGCTGGATCTGCCGCCCGCCTCCCGCGTGGTCGTGCAGGTAGACAAATCGGTCGAGGCTCTGATGCTCTACCTGGGCACTCTGCGCGCCGGTCATGTCTATGTGCCGCTCAACACCGCCTATCCGGCGGCCGAGGTCGAATACTTCATCGACGATGCCGAGCCTGCGGTCGTCGTCTGCGCGCCACAGCGCTTTGGCTGGGTCAGCGCCCTGGCTTTTCGGCGCGGTGCGCGCGCAGTCTTCACGTTGGGGCCTGATCGCAGTGGCACGCTGCTGGACCGCGCAGCGCATCAGCTCGACCAGCAGGCCCCCGTGGCGGTGGGATCGCAGGCATTGGCCTCCATCATCTACACCAGTGGCACCACGGGGCGCAGCAAGGGGGCTATGCTCACTCACGGCAACCTGCTTGCCAATGCCGAGGTGCTGCGCCGCTACTGGGACTGGCGAGCGGACGACGTGCTCATCCATGTGCTGCCCATCTTTCATGTCCACGGGTTGTTCGTCGCGGTGCATGGCGCGCTGCTCAATGGCAGCCCCATGCTGTGGGCGGCCAAGTTCGACCCCCGCACGGTGCTGACCTGGCTGCCGCGCGCCACCGTCTTCATGGGGGTGCCTACGCTCTACACCCGGCTGCTGGCCGAGGCGGATCTCACCGCCGAGCGTTGCGCGCACATGCGGCTGTTCATCAGCGGCTCGGCCCCGTTGCTGATCGAGACCTTTCGTGCGTGGCAGCAGCGCACCGGCCACACCATTCTGGAGCGCTATGGCATGAGCGAGACGATCATGCTCACCTCCAACCCCTGCACGCCCGACCCCCGCTATGGAGGGCAGGCCGAGCGGCGTGGTGGCACCGTGGGTTTTCCGTTGCCTGGGGTGGCGCTGCGCATCGTTGGCGATGGCGACCAACCGTTGCCTACTGGTGAAGTGGGTGGTGTGCAGGTGCGCAGCCCCAGCGTGTTTCAGGGTTACTGGCGCCTGCCCGACAAGACCCGCGCCGAGTTCACCGCTGACGGGTGGTTTCGCACGGGCGATGTCGGTTTCCTCGACGAGCGCGGTTACCTGACACTGGTCGGCCGCAGCAAAGATCTCATCATCAGTGGGGGCTACAACGTCTATCCAGCGGAGGTGGAGGGCGCGATCAACGAACTGCCTGGCGTGGCCGAGAGCGCCGTCGTCGGCGTGCCGCACCCCGACTTTGGCGAAGTCGGCGTGGCCCTCGTGATCGCGCAACCTGGCCATCTGGTCGATCCGGACGCCGTGCTGTCTGCGCTGCGCACACGGCTGGCCAACTACAAAGTCCCCAAGCGCTGCGTGTTGGTGGACGAACTGCCGCGCAATGCCATGGGTAAGGTGCAGAAAAACATTCTGCGCGAACGCTACCGCGATCGCTTCGCAGCCTGCTGAGGCAGTGACGGTCGTTTCAGCGCAGCACCAGCACCGGGATATAGGAACGCGTCAACACCTGCCGCGTCTTGCTGCCCAGAAGCAGCCATTGGATCCCTTGCCGCCCGTGCGACGCCATCACGATCAGGTCGCATTGGTGGCGCTTGGCCGAGGCGATGATGGCCTCGACGATCAGGTCGGACTTGACCGTGAGGGGTTTGACCTTCACTTGCCGCACCTGGCCAGCGTCTTGATCGCGTTGACCGTCTGGCGCGCCTCGTACGCTCATTGCCTTTCGATGGTCTGCGCCTCGGATGTACCGAGGGCAATCCCTCCCTCGAAATAAGTCTGCGGACCGCGCGGGGTGATCCGCAGCGCGGCGAGCTCGGCCCCCGTCAGATCAGCCAGGACGATGGCGTGCTCGACGGCACGGTCAGACAGCTTGGAGCCGTCGGTGGTGATCTGGATGCGCTGGTGCGTGCGAAGACTCCCCTCGGCGAGATTTCGCCGGACGGCAAATTCAACCCGCACACACTCCCCATTCGGTATAACAGCGGTCCTGACGCGGGTTTTGATTTTGGTCAAAATTACATGCCGAACGATCGGGTAACGTTCAACAATGAGACAAACCGCCCCGTCACTGCAAGCGGCTGCGGGTTCTTTCGAGCCGGCAGCGGGCGACCGTGCGACGCTCCCCGGGGTGTGGGCCGGTCACCGTGGGCCGTTGGAAGTGCATGATGATTTCAGCGTGCTCGACGATCCGCTAGAGCAGCGCGACTTCACCGAGATGCACGAGGAAGATGGTCGCGCCGTCTGCGAATCAACGCTGGTGGTGCAGGGCATGTACTGCGCCGCTTGTGCCGACACGGTGGAGGCCACGCTGGCTGACTTGGGCGGTGTGCTGGAGGCGCAGGTGCACGCCGCGACGCGGCGTCTGACGCTGCGATGGGATCCTGCGCGCGCCCGCCTGTCGGAGTTGGCCGCTGCGGTGGGTCGTGTCGGCTATCGCCTGCTGCCGATGCAGCAGGCGTTCGCGGCGAGCGAGCGCACCCGCGAGACGCGACGTGCCCTGTGGCGTTTGTTCGTCGCGGGCTTTTGCATGATGCAGGTGATGATGTACACCTGGCCGGAGTATGTCACTGCACCGGGCCAGATTCCAGCGGACCTGCTGCAACTGTTGCGCTGGGCATCATGGGTGCTGAGCCTGCCGGTATTGCTGTTTGCCAGCGGGCCGTTTTTCGGCAGTGCCTGGCGCGACCTGCGCCAAGGCCGTATTGGCATGGACGTGCCGGTTTCGCTGGGCATCCTCATCACCTTTATCGTCAGCACGCTGGCCACCTTCGATCCCGCCGGACCGTGGGGGCATGACATCTGGTACGACTCGCTCACCATGTTCGTGTTCTTCCTGCTCGGTGGTCGTTATCTGGAGCACAAGCTGCGCGACCGAACGGCCGGTGCGCTCGATGCGCTGATGAACCGTCTGCCGGAAGTGGTGCAGCGCGAGCGCGCCGACGGCACATGGGAGGCGGTCTCGGTCAAACGCTTGCAGGCCGGAGACGTCGTGCATGTGCAAGCCGGTCAGGCGTTTCCGGGCGATGGCGAGGTGCTGTCCGAGGCTGCCACCGTGGACGAGTCGTTACTGACTGGGGAGTCGCATCCGGTGACGCGGCGTCGCGGCGAGGCGGTGGTGGCCGGCAGCCACAATTTGGGCGGCATGGTGCGGGTGCGCTTGCAGCGCGTCGGACGCGAGACGCGTTTTGCGCAGATCGTGGCGCTCATGGAGCAGGCCAGTACCGACAAGCCGCGTTTGGCGCGGCTGGCGGATCGCCTTGCTGCGCCGTTCTTGGTCGCGGTGCTGCTGGCAGCGGGGTTGGCGGCGCTGTATTGGTGGCAGTTCGATCCGAGCCGAGCGTTGGCCGTGGCTGTGGCGGTGCTGATCGTTACCTGTCCATGCGCGCTGTCTCTGGCCACGCCGGCGGCCATGCTGGCTGCGGCAGGC
>NZ_JARJMT020000019.1 GCF_029335975.1 Tepidimonas sp. | reverse complement strand
GGGAACAGCGGGGTGCCGTCGAACTTGAGCAGGTCCTCTTTGACCATGCGGCGCATCAGATCGGAGACATCGACCTTGTGCACGCCGTCGCGAAACTTGCCGTAGAAGCGATCGGCGTCCAGCAGCGACATGAAGAGCTGGAAGTCTTCTTCCTTGCCGTTGTGCGGCGTGGCGGTCATCAACAGGAAGTGCCGCGTGATCGATCCCAGCAGCTCGCCGAGCTGGAAGCGCTTGGTCTTGTTGATTTTGTTGCCGAAGTAGCTGGCCGACAGCTTGTGCGCTTCGTCGACGACCACCAGGTCCCAGTGCGACAGGCGCAACTTATCATGCAAGTCCACAGCTCGGGCGAGCTGGTCAAGGCGAGCGATAAGCAGGTCGATGTCGTCGAAGGGATTGCCGCTGCGGGACTGCTCGACTTGCTCGCGCGAGAATAGCGAGAACGTCAGGCCGAATTTCTCGAACATTTCGTCCTGCCACTGCTCGATCAGGCTGCCGGGGGCGACGATCAGCACGCGCTTGGCATCGGCGCGCATCAGCAGTTCACGGATGAACAGGCCGGCCATGATGGTCTTGCCGGCGCCGGGGTCGTCTGCCAGCACGTAGCGCAGCGGCTGGCGCGGCAGCATTGACTCGTAGACGGCCGTGATCTGGTGCGGAAGCGGCTCCACGTTCGACGTGTGCACCGCCATCATCGGATCGAAGAGGTGGGCCAGGTTGATCCGGTAGGCCTCGGCCGCGAGTTTGAACGCCTCGCCCGGCGCATCGAAGGCCCAGGGGCGCCCTGACTCAGCCAGCGACAGCTTGGCTTCGTCGGTGCGAAACAGCATTCGCTCCAGCAGCTTGCCGTCGGCGGTCTTGTAGTAGACGGTCAGGGCGTTGTCACCGACCAGTTCGGTGGTGACGATGCGCACCACCTGCCCGGGCTCCAGGCCCGAGATGGCTGCGTTTTTCTGGATCTGTTCAAGCTTTAGCACGGTGCGCCTCTTGTCGTTCCGGTCCCGATGGATCAGGGCTTGCGCCGTTTGTATGGCGACTGGTTGGTGGGCTTAAGGGAGACGCTGCTCTCGCCGGCCTTGGCACGCACGGAATCTTCGGTGCGGCCCATCTTCAGGCCGATGACGTGCGTAGGTGTGTTCTTCTTCGCGAACTGCTCGAGCTGCGTGACGTCGGCTGGCGTCCATTGCTTGCCGTGGTCGGTAGAGGGCTTAGCCATGGTAGGGCTCCTTTCGAGCGCGGGGGTTGAGGGCGATGCAGACCAAATTCGTCATCGCTCGTCGCCAAGGCCGCAGTAGGGCGGCGCCAGCTCCTTGTACTGCGCGATGTCGCGCGTCGCATCTGCCACCTGGATGTCGAAGCGGGCGACCAGGTCCTGGCGGCGGATCTCGCCAACGAACCGCAGGCGCAGCTCAACGAACGCAAGCCGGTCGCGTTGCGCTTGAGTCATCTCCGGGAGTCGGTCGCTGGACATGTTCGTGTGTCGGTTTCCGTAGCTTTTGCGGGAGCATACGCATATCCAAAACGAGCGTGAAGCAGTCGCAAAACACGCCGACGTGCAGCGCAAAATGACGATGAAATGGAGATGTAGGCCGCGACTCCATGCCAACGGCTGCCTGAGGAGCGCAGCGGGAGGGTCGAGTTTGCCGTCGCCGGTGCCCACCGGACCGTTCCCGTCGGGGTGGGCGGCGAGCGTGTCGAGGTGCAGCGAGGGGCCCTGAGCGCCCCCCCTTTTTGCCCTTCATCACTACAATCTACCTGCTGATTTCCGCAGGGCCGTGGATCAGCGTTTTCTTTATGGTGGGACTCCACCCTCCAGGGACAAATGGCCGAAACGGTGGACTTTTGGCCAAAAGCAGGGACATCTGTTCAGGCTACTGGGCGGAATCGAACCGCGCAGCGTCCTGCTCCTTGACGATTTCGTGCCAGCGTTTGGCTGGCTCCGAAGGATTTGCCGGGCTCTCAACTTCCTCGACGGCGGCTGTAGTGGCGCTGCCCACCACGCTGTTGGTCATCTCCCATTCTGGGATCGCTGGCAGCGAAAACCGGAGGTTGCCCACCAGCATCAGGTGCGGCACCCGTTTGCGATGGCGCTCGGGTGGCGGAACAGCTTGTGCCAGACCGGTTCTTCTCCATCGAGCCGCCAGCGCCGCAGCGTCTTGAGACTGACCTGCCAGCGGTCGGCGAGGTGCTTTTCGGTCATCACGGGGCAGTGCGTCTTTTTCTCCTGAACAGATGACTCCATGACAACACTGTTCACCGCAGAAGCCAAGTTGATGTTCAGGGCATGCCCGCGTGGCCAAGCTCGGGCGGCAGAGGCCTGTCAAGATCGACTTGGACGCCTGCGACGATGGAGCGGATGCGATCAGCAAGGGCGCCATCGACAGGCACATACGTGGCTTCGTAAGCCTGCACGAGTTCAACCAGGGCGTTCAGCCGCTTCCCCTCTGGCGTTTCCAGAGCAGGGTCTGAATCCACGAGCGCGGAGGCTTCCTTGAGGCGGCCCGGTACTCTGCCTCCGTGCGTATCTTGTGGATGTTCATGCTGACCGACCTCTTTCAAGCCTTGACGGTGTTCAAGCGCAGCATCAGCGTCATCGGATGCTGCGGTGACCCCTGGAAGCCGTAGTGCTCGTAGAACTGCTTGGCGCGGTCGTGGAGAGCGCGGACGAGCAGCGCCCGAACACCGGCGTTCTGCGAAACGCCCACCGCTCGACCGACTGCGTCCTGCAGCAGGGATGCTCCAAGCTTGATGCCTTGCGCCCGACGGTCGACGGCCAGCCGGGCCAAAACCATCACGGGTACGGGATCGGGCATGTTGCGTCGCACGCTGCTGGTTACCGCCTGATGTGACACCGCACCTGCGGCCATCGCGTAGTAGCCGTAGACACGCCCTTCCTGATTGGTGACGACGAAGGTGCGGCTGGCGCCGCTCAATTGGTGGGTCAGTGCCCGGCGCTTGAGCTATTCATCGAGACTGGCTTCACCGCAAGCGAAATCGTCCAGGATGTGGGTGGCGGCGAGCGGAATCGGTGCGCTCAGTTGCAAGCTCATGCCGCACCGGTACCCCAGGGTACCTTGACGGCCATGAGACGTTCAAGCCCGGGGTTGGGGGCGGGAGGTGCGTCAAGCATCGCAGTGAACTGCTTGAACTTGTCGGCGTCCAGGCTGAAAAAGACCTGATCAAGCACCACGGACTGCGCGCGGTCGCAGGCCGCTTCGAGCATGAAGTCCGAGCGGGTCTTGCCAAGCAGGCTCGCCGCGTGATCGATCAGATCGCGCTGTTCGGGCAAGGCCCGCAGATTGATGGCGGCGTTACGCATTGGTTTCTCCTATTCATGCATACACAACAGATACGCGAACTGTGGCGCACCGTGTAGCCGTTATCAATACGTGGCACGATCCATACCGCAGGTGCGGGTGCCGACTGGTAGCCAGTGCGGCGCTTCAAAACCTGCTCTCCGGGGTTGTTCTAGTTCGGACGAATGTCCACGGAAACGGCCAAATGATCCAAATCCGGGACTGGAGACTTGCGGACGGACTGCTGTTCAGATGGCGGGC
>NZ_JARJMT020000043.1 GCF_029335975.1 Tepidimonas sp. | reverse complement strand
GGCCCCAGCCGTGGCCCAGCCCAGGCTGGTGCGCTGGATCGCAGCCGGCGCGCGCTGAGCACCCTGGCTGCGTCGCACCCGGTCATAAAGTGAAGTCTGCCGGTACGCCGGATGCTGTGCTCGGGGCCCGAGAGCCCCTTGTGACCGCCATTCCTCTGGGCCGCTGGTCTCCCAAACGGCTCGATGCCACCTACCCGCCAGCACGGCCCGCGGGCCACGGGTCGGGGGTGCCCCCGGGCTGGCCTACTTGGAGTTGCTGCGCGTAGAGATTGCCGCGTTTCACCCCGGTCGGAACCGGCTCGTCTCTGTGGCTCTGATCCGCACCTCGCGGTGGCGAGGTGTTACCTCCTACGCTGCCCTGCGCAGTCCGGACGGTCCTCCAGCGCGCCCTTGCGGGCCATGCGCCAGCGACGGTCTGGCAGACTTCACCCGCCTATTATCGCTGCTGCGCCCGCCGGGTTGCTTGGCCGGCAACGTCGGCCTGCGTATCATCCGCGCCATGCCCGATCACCACGGGCCCCCAGGACCCACTGCATGATCCGCATTGCCGAACTGAAGCTGCCGCTGCAGGCTTTGCCTGTCGAAACCCGTCGCGCCGCCGATGCCCCGCCCGAAACCGCGGCCGATCGCTTACCGCCCCCGCACCCCATCGCCGCGCTGCGGGCGCTGGCCGCCCAGGCGCTGGACGTGCCAGCCAACGCCATCACCCAATTGAATGTGTTCAAGCGCGCATTCGATGCACGGGGTGCGCAGATCCGCGCCGTCTACATCGTGGACGTGGGTCTGGCCGACCCCCTGCAGGAAGCGGCCGCATTGCAACGCTGGGCGGGACATCCGCACATTCAGCCCACGCCAGACATGACGTGGCAGCCGCCTGCGCGGGCCGCACTGAAGGGGGTGCCCGGCGATGGCGAACGACCGGTCGTGGTGGGCTTTGGCCCCTGCGGGATTTTTGCCGCCCTGACGCTGGCCGAGATGGGACTGCGCCCCCTGGTGCTGGAACGTGGACGCCCCGTGCGCCGCCGCACGAAGGACACCTGGGGGCTGTGGCGCAAGCAGGTCCTCACGCCCGAGTCGAATGTGCAGTTTGGCGAAGGCGGCGCCGGGTTGTTTTCGGATGGCAAACTCTACAGCCAGATCAAGGACCCGCGCCACCTGGGGCGGCGGGTGATACAGGCCTTCGTGGATGCCGGCGCGCCACCCGAAATCCTGTACGAGGCGCATCCGCACATCGGCACTTTCAAACTCGTGAAAGTGGTGGAGGCACTGCGCGAGCGCATCACCGCACTCGGCGGCGAGGTGCGCTTCGAGCAGCAGGTGACGGACTTCGTATTGACACGCATGGCTGGCGAACGGCTGGGGCTGCAGGGGCTGCGCGTGCGCGATCTGGCCAGCGGCGAGGAGACCACTGTGCCCGCGCAGCGCGTCGTGCTGGCGCTGGGCCACAGCGCGCGCGACACCTTCGAGCAGCTTCACCGCCACGGTGTGTTCTTGCAGGCCAAACCGTTTTCGATTGGCGTGCGCATCGAGCACCCGCAAAGCGTCATCGACCGCGCCCGCTGGGGCCGCCACGCCGGCCACCCGTTGCTTGGTGCAGCGGCCTACAAACTGGTGCACCACGCCCGCAATGGGCGGGCCGTGTACAGCTTCTGCATGTGCCCGGGGGGCACGGTGGTGGCGGCCACCAGCGAACCCGAGCGCGTCGTCACCAACGGCATGAGCCAATACTCGCGCGCCGAGCGCAACGCCAACGCCGGGCTGGTGGTGGGCATCGGGCCCATGGATTTTCCGCAGCACGATGCAGCCGCCTGGCGCGCCGCCTTTGGCGACGAGGCGGGCGGCCGCTATGCGGCCGAAGCCGCGGTATGGATGGCTCGAGGGGACACCCACCCCCTGGCGGGCGTGGTATTGCAGCGACTGCTGGAGGGCGCCGCCTACCGCGCCGGCGGTGGCGGCTATCTGGCGCCAGGCCAATTGGTGGGGGATTTTTTAGCCGCCCGGCCCTCCCGCGCTTTCGGGGATGTGCTGCCGTCGTACAAACCCGGCGTCACCCTGGGTGATCTGGCCACGGTGCTGCCCGCCTACGCGGTGCAGGCCATGGGCGAGGCACTGCCCGTCTTCGGACGGCAAATCCCCGGCTACGACCGCGCCGATGCGCTCATGACCGGGGTAGAGACCCGCACCTCATCGCCATTGCGCATCACCCGCGGAGCGGACTACCAAAGCCTCAATACCGTTGGCCTATACCCCGCGGGCGAAGGGGCGGGCTATGCGGGGGGCATTCTGTCGGCAGCGGTCGATGGCATCAAAGTGGCCGAGGCGCTGGGCTGTCATATGCTTGGGGTGACACCGCCCCCGCCCGAGCGCAACGCCCCTCCGGCCATCAGCTACGGCTGATCGCGACAGGCGCCGACGGACGCGCGGCCCGTCCATTCGGCACCGGGGCCTGCTCAGGCGGCCTGCAGCGCCGCAATGCGCTCCTCGATCGGCGGGTGGGTGCTGAACAGTTTGCCCAGTCCGCCCGTGATACCCAAGGCCTGCATGCCTTGCGGCAAGGCCCCAGGCTGCAACCCGCCCAAGCGCGCCAGCGCATTGATCATCGGCTGCTTGCGCCCCATCAAAGCCGCGGAACCCGCGTCGGCGCGGAACTCGCGCTGGCGGCTGAACCAAGCCACGATGATCGCGGCGAGAAAACCCAAAATCACCTCCATCACGATGCTGGTGACCAGGTAGCCGATCCCGGGACCGGACTGCTCGCTGTCGCCGCGGCGCAAAAAGCTGTCCACCACATAGCCGATCACACGGCTCAGGAAGACGACGAAGGTGTTCATCACGCCCTGGATCAAGGTCATGGTCACCATGTCGCCATTGGCGATATGCGCCACCTCGTGGCCAATGACGGCTTCGACCTCCTCGCGCGTCATGTTTTGCAGCAGGCCGGTGGAGACCGCCACCAGCGCCGAATCCTTGAACGCCCCGGTAGCGAAGGCGTTGGGTTCGCCCTCGTAGATGCCGACTTCGGGCATGCCGATGCCAGCCTTGTCGGCAAAGCGGCGCACGGTGTTGACGATCCACGCCTCGTCGGCGTTGCGCGGTTCATTGATGATGACCAGCCCGGTCGTCCATTTGGCCATGGGCTTGCTCATCAGCAGCGAGATGAAGGCGCCACCAAAGCCGATGACCAGCGAGAAAATCGCCAACGCGGTCAGATTCAGGCCGTTGGCGCTCAGAAAGCGATCCACGCCCAGGATGCGGGTGGTGATCAACAATACCGCCATCACGGCAAGGTTGGTCAAGACCAGCAACAAGATGCGTTTCATAGGGTCTCCGTTACAGGGTTGACAGGGCCGGGCCCCTCGGCACCGCCTCAGCTTTCCCATATGGGGCCACGCCAATGCGGCTTCAAGAAGGAAGTGGCGACATGATAGCAATCGCTCAGAGTCGGGGCGGCGGCGCGAGTTCCAGCACCAGCGGCTGGTGATCCGACAGGCGGGTGTCGGCATCCAGCCGCACGTCCCGCACGGCCGACGCAAGGCCCGGCGTGACGAAGATGAAGTCGCAGGCGATGGGCGTTTCTCCCGGTTCGTGCACCCGAAAAGTCGCGGGCCGCGGCCCCGGCCCGTGCGCCCGGGTCCAGGCATCGACAAAGACACCTGCCCCATGCGCGGATGGCCCGACCAAGACGCGATAAGCCTCGCTGCCAGGCGCGGTGTTGAAGTCCCCGCACAACACCGCCTCGCTCGCCCACACCCGGGCATGGAAAGGGGTGTCTGCCGGCTCTGCGTCGGTGCGGGGCGGCGCAGCGGCGACTGCAGCGGCCTCCTGCTGCCAGGCGGCCAGCGCGCGGGCCTGGGCCAGGCGCTGCGTGGCGGAGTAGTACGCCAAATGCGTGCCAGCGACGCGCAACGGCCCCCATGGGGCCTGCACGGTCAGCGCCGCCAACACACGCGGCATGGACGGCACCGCAGGGTCGGCCGGATATGGCAGCGGCTGGTGGCACACCTGCAGTACGGGCAAGCGGCTGGCAATCAGATTGCCAAAACGCTGGCGCGCGGCGCGGCCTGGCCGCCAGTCGTCCATCGCCGGCGCAAAAAACACCTCGTACTCGGGCAGGGCGGCGGCCACCGCCTCGACCTGGTCCGCTTCACCAGCGCCGGCTAAGCCGCCGAAATGCTGAGCCACCTCCTGCAAACAGATCACCTCGGGGTCGCCGCCCCAGGCACGCGCATGCGCCAGCACCCGCGCCACATCCACACGGCCATCCATACCGCGAAACCACTGCACATTCCAGGTGAGGATCCGCATCGCCATCTCCCGGGCCAGCCGGATCAAGCGGCCAGCGTCGTTCGTATCGTAACCGTCGTTGCCGGCCAGGCAGGAACGCGCATGCCGTGTCTCAGGCCGCGGCGGCGGGCAGCAAGCGCCAGCCCAGCGTCTCGCCGGCGCGCAGCGGCCGGACCTCCACGTCGCCGAAGCGGTAGCGCTCGGGCACCGTCCACGCCTCGCGCTTGAGCGTCACGCGCTCGGTGTTGCGCGGCAGGCCGTAGAAGTCCGGTCCGTGCAGGCTGGCAAAGCCCTCCAGTTTGTCCAGCGCGCCGGCGGCCTCGAACGCCTCGGCGTAGAGCTCCAGCGCCACCGGCGCGGTGTAGCAGCCAGCGCAACCGCAGGCGTGTTCTTTGAGCTGCACCGCATGCGGCGCGCTGTCAGTGCCCAGGAAGAAACGCGGATGGCCGCTGGTGGCCGCTGCCGCCAACGCTTGGCGGTGCACCTCGCGCTTGAGCACCGGCAAGCAATAGTGGTGCGGCCGGATGCCGCCAGCCAGCAGGGCGTTGCGGTTGTACAGCAGATGGTGCGCCGTGATGGTGGCTGCCAAGTTGGACCCGGCTTCGGCAACGTACTGCGCCGCCTCCTTCGTCGTGATGTGCTCCAGCACGATCTTCAGGCCCGCAAAATCGCGCCGCAGCGGATCCAGCACCCGCTCGATAAACACCGCCTCACGGTCGAAGATATCGACCTCGCTGTCGGTCACCTCGCCGTGCACCAGCAGTAACAGCCCCGCGCGCTGCATCGCCTCCAGCGTTCGGTAGATGCGGCGAATATCGGTGACACCCGCGTCGCTGTTCGTGGTGGCCCCCGCCGGGTAGAGCTTGACCGCCACCACGCCGGCCTCGCGTGCGCGCTCGATCTCCTGCGGCGGCAGGTTGTCAGTCAGGTACAGCGTCATCAGCGGCTCGAAGACCGCGCCGGCCGGCCGCGCCGCCAGGATGCGCTCGCGGTAAGCGGCCGCCTGCGCCGCGCGGGTCACCGGCGGCTTGAGGTTGGGCATCACGATGGCGCGCGCAAACTGCGCCGCCGTGTGCGGCACCGTCGTGGCCAGCGCCGCACCATCGCGCAGGTGCACATGCCAGTCGTCGGGGCGGATCAGCGTCAAGGTGTCGGGTCCGTGGCTCATGGGGCTGGATTGTCGCCGAGCGCGGGCAGCGTTGTGGCCGATGCACTTGCTCAGGCAGGCCGCCACGGCTGCGCGCAGGGCAAAACCCGCCCATTGCACTCGCCGCCGCCCTTACCTATACTCTGCAGGGCAGTGTGTTTTTGATATTTCTCACGATCGCCATCATGACGATGATCCCGAAACCTTTCTGGAACCCGTGGCTGGCGGGCGTGGCTCTGGGTGTGACGCTGCTGGCCACCTTCGTGCTCACCGGTCACGGGCTGGGCGCCACCGGCTTCACCACGCGGCTGAGCGCCTGGCTCGGCCTGCAGGCCGCCCCCGAGGCCATCCAGGCCAATGCCTACCTCGGCGCGATGGCGCGGCCCGACATCCTCGACGGCTGGATCACCTGGCAGGTGATCGGCGTGTTCGCTGGCGCGCTGCTGGCGGCGTTCCTCGCCGGTCGGATGCGCGTACAGCTCGACGGCGCCACACGCGTCGGCGCTGGCAAGCGCATTGCCACGGCGCTCATCGGTGGCCTGCTGGCTGGCTTTGGCGCGCGCATCGCGGCGGGCTGCACCAGCGGACTGGGCCTGTCGGGTGCGGCCACGCTGTCGATCGCCGCATTCGTCTTCCTGGGCGCATTTTTCGTCACCGGGCTGATCGCCAGCCGACTCGTCAAAGGGGTCTGACGCCATGTTCCCCATGCAAGAAACCCTCTGGTCGGCGCTGCTGGTCGGCGTGGCGTTCGGTTTCATTCTGGAAAATGCCGGCTTCGGCAGCCCGTGCAAGCTGACCGGCCAGTTCACGCTGCGCGACTGGTCGGTGCTGAAGGTGATGTTCACCGCCATCGTGGTGGCCGCGGTCGGGCTGCAGCTGCTTGGCATGGCCGGCGTGCTGGATCTGGACGCGGTGTTCGTGCCGACCTCGCTGATGATGGCCTCAGCCATCGGCGGCGTGCTGGTCGGCGCCGGCTTTGCGATCGGCGGCTACTGCCCCGGCACCTCAGTGGTCGGGGTGGCCTCGGGCCGGCTGGACGCGCTGGTGTTTTTTGCTGGGCTGATCGTCGGCACATTCGCCTTTGCTGGGCTGTACGGCCCGGCGATCGAGGCCATCATGGCCATGGCCGAAGTCGAGGCCGGTGACACCCTACAGGACGCCTGGGGCATCTCGCCGTGGTGGATCATCGGTGCGATGGCCGCGGCGCTGGTCGGGGTGTACTACCTCGGCCGCTGGTTCGAGCAGCGCCACGGCGGCCCGATCGACGCGCGGGAGGCCGTGCTCGGCGAGGCCGGCTGCGGCTGTGGCGCGCAGGGCAGCGGCGGCGCCGCCCCTTCTTCTCCCCTTCCTCGCTAGCCCTAAGGAAGCCGACCATGAAAACCCGCATGCAACCCCTGACCCAGACCCTGACCGCGCTGCTGGTCGCCTCCAGTCTCGTGGCACCGGCCGCGATGGCGCAGCAGGGGCCCAAGGCCGATGGCAAACCCGCCGCCAGCGCCGCCGGCAACCCCTGCGCCCCGGGCAACCCGTGCGCACCTGGCGCCGACAAAAAGAAAAAGAAAAAGCGCACCGAGGGCGACAACCCCTGCGCTCCGGCCAATCCGTGCGCACCGAAGCGCTGATTGGCCTTGCGGTCTGTCCCGATCATGTCCGCTGCGTCCAGGTGGCTTCGCTCGGCCGAACCGACCAGCCTGGCCGGTTGGGCTGACATTGCGCTGCGCGTGCCGCTGGCCTATGCGCAACGCGGCCTGTCGCTGGCGCAGGCGGCGCTGGCCGGCGCGCACCACTTCGAAGAATGGCGCCATTACCCGGCGCGCGACGTCGTCGACACCGCGCATGGCACGCGCTATTACTATCACGCGCACGGCGGAGCACAGCGCTGGGGCGCCGACGCCCCGCCGGAACACGGCCACTTCCATTTGTTCTGGGACGGGCCCGAGCCCGGCACCCATGTCCACCTCGCGGCGCTGGCATTGGATGCGCGGGGCCAGCCGCTGCGCTGGTTCACCACCAATCGCTGGGTCACGGCCGGGCGCTGGACGTCGGCGGCGGAACTGGCACCGCGCCTACCCGCTTTTCGCCTGGCGGTGCGCGGCGGACGGCTGGCGCCGCTGGCACGCTGGCTGACCGCGATGGTGCAGCTGTTCGCCGACGAGCTGGCGCTGCTGCTGCGCGCGCGCGATGCAGCGCTCGAACCGCAGCTGCGCCACCGCTCGGCCGAGCAGGTTCAACAGGACCGCGCGCTCGAGGTGCTCAGCGTCGCCGACGCGGCTTTGGCGCCGCGCCTGCGGAGGCTGGGCCTGGCCTGATCATTTTTTTGCCCCAAAGAAGGAGAGAGACGACGATGAGAACCCTTCAACGCATTGCGGTGGCGCTGGGCACGGCCGTGCTGGCCGCCGGCGCCTGGGCCCAGGGCGTCCTACCCGCTCCGGTGGTCAGCACCCAGTGGCTGGCCGACAACCTGGACAAGGTGCAGGTGATCGAGATCCGAAACGATGGCAAAAGCTTTACGCGCGAGCCAGAGTTCGAGACCACCAAGGACGGCAAGAAGGTCCTTGACGAGTTCGGCGGTCACATCCCCGGCTCGCGCCTTTTCCTGGCGAAGGATTTGCGTACCGAGCGCGAAATCGGTGGCAACAAGGTCAAATACCTTCTGCCGGACCGTGCGACATTCGAGAAGACGGTGCAAACGGTGGGGGTACTCGCCGACAAACCGATCGTCCTGGTGCCGGAAGGGCAAAAGATTTCCGACTTCAACGACGCGGCGCGGCTGCACATTCTGCTCAAAGCGTATGCCGACACGCCGGTGGCGATGCTCGACGGTGGTATGGTGGCGTGGCTGTTGGAAGGTCGCCCGTGGAGCAAGGACGCGCCCGCGCCCTTGACGAGCACCTGGAAGGCCACTGCCGAGCGCTTCGCCAACTTCGTGGCCGATTCGCCAGACGTGGCCTCGGCCATGGAAAAGAACGATGTGCAACTGGTCGACACCCGCTCCTCGTCGATGTACTTAGGCATTTTCAAGCGTGACTATGTCTATGCCTACGGTCACATCCCCGGCGCGCGCAGTGTGCCGCTGGAGACGCTGTTCGTCAACCGCAGCGGCACGATCCGGCTGCTCAAGCCCGAGACCTACCGCGCCGTGTTCCAGTCGCTCGGCGTCGATCCTGCCAAGCCGCTGATCACTTACTGCAACAGCGGCAACGACTCTTCACTGCCGTGGTTCATCGCCCATGAGATCCTCGGCAACGCGCAAGCGCGCAATTACGACGGCTCGCTGCACCAGTGGACGCTGGAGAAGCGCGCGATGAACGCACCAGTGCCAGCGGCTATGTGATTGATCGGCGGGCCATGTCGCCCGCCCCTGCGTCGGTCTCAGTGCGAAAGGATTTTGTCGAGGAAGTCCTTGGTGCGCGGTTGACGCGCCTCTGGATGGCCGAAAAATTCCTCTTTCGGGCAGTCCTCTAGGATCTTGCCGCCGACATCCATGAAGATCACGCGGTCGCTGACTTTGCGCGCAAACCCCATCTCGTGCGTGACGACCATCATCGTCATGCCCTCTTGCGCCAGCCCGATCATCACATCCAGCACCTCGCCGACCATTTCCGGGTCCAACGCCGAGGTCGGTTCATCGAACAGCATCACGATCGGATCCATCGACAGCGCCCGCGCGATCGCCACGCGCTGTTGCTGGCCCCCGGAGAGCTGACCCGGATATTTGTCTTTGTGCGCGATCAGCCCGACGCGCTCCAAATACATCAGTCCGTGCTTTTCGGCATCTTGCGGGTGGCGACCCAGAACCTTGACTTGCGCCAGGGTCAGGTTTTCGGTCACCGTCAGATGCGGAAACAGCTCGAAGTGCTGAAACACCATCCCGACGCGGCTGCGCAGCTTGGGCAGATTGGTCTTGGGGTCGTGCACCGGCTCTCCATTGACCCAAATCTCGCCCTTCTGAATCGGCTCCAGCGCATTGATGGTTTTGATCAGCGTGGACTTGCCCGAGCCCGAAGGCCCGCAGACCACCACCACCTCGCCCTTGCGGATCGCGGTGGAGCAGTCGTTGAGCACCTGCACGGCGCCGTACCATTTGGACACATTCTTCAGTTCGATCATCGGTCGTTCCATGACGACTCCTCAGCATTCAGAAGGGGACCGCATGGGCCGTACCGTCGGCAGCCCTGCGGTCTTGGGGTTCAACGGATGATGGCAATGCGGGCATGCACGCGCTTGACCAGTGCCGACAAGCTGTAACAAATCACGAAATACGCCACGGCCGCGGCCAAGTACGCTTCGATAGGGCGGCCATAGTTCTTGCCGGCGATCTCGAAGCCCTTGAGCATGTCATAGGCCCCGATCGCGTACACCAGCGAGGTGTCCTGAAACAGAATGATGGTCTGTGTCAGGAATACCGGCAGCATGTTGCGAAACGCCTGCGGCAGGATCACAAAGCGCATGTTCTGGCCATACGTCAGCCCCAAAGCGTGTCCGGCCATGACCTGCCCACGCGGGATGGACTGGATGCCAGCGCGCACGATCTCGCTGAAATACGCCGCCTCGAACGCGATGAAGGTGATGATCGCCGACAGCTCCGCGCCGATGGGCCGGCCGATGACGAACGGCACCAGCAGGAAGAACCACAGAATCACCATCACCAACGGGATGCTGCGCATGCCATTGACGTAAACGGTAGCGGGCCACGCCAGCCAGGGCCGGCCGGACAAGCGCATGAGCGCCAGCACCGTGCCGAACGCCACACCGCCCAGCGTGGCCACCACCGTCAGCAGCAAGCTGAACTGCAGCCCCTTGAGCACGAAGCTGCTGATGATGTCCCAGCGGTAGAAGGACCAGTCGAGGTTGAGCATCTCAGTGGCCTCCCGCGGCGCCGCTGGCGATGAAACCCGGCACGCGCACGCGCCGCTCGATGAAGGCCATCAGCCGATTGATCGCAAACGCCGAGACGATGTACAGCGCCGTGACCGCCAGGTAGATCTCGATGCCACGCGCGGTCTCCTCCTGCGCCTGCATGGCAAACATCGTCAGCTCCGCCACCGACACGGCAAACGCCACCGAGGAGTTCTTGAAGATATTCATCGCCTCACTGGTCAGCGGAGGAATGATGATGCGAAAGGCCATTGGCAGCAGCACATAGCGGTAAGCTTGCGCGGTGGTCAGCCCCAGCGCCAGCGCGGCATAACGCTGGCCGCGCGGCAGGGCCTGAATGCCGGATTTGACCTGCTCGGCAATCCGTGCCGAGGTGAACAGGCCCAGCGCGATCACCACCAGCACGAAGCCGGGCACGACCTTGAGTGCCGGCACCAGCGCCGGGATCACGTGGTACCACAAAAAAATCTGCACCAGCAGCGGAATGTTGCGAAACAGCTCCACCCAGGCGTTGCCCAGGCGCACGACCCAAGGTCTGCCGGGCAAGGTGCGCAGCGTGCCAATCACGCTGCCCGCCAGCAGTGCCAGCAGCAGCGCCAACAGCGACACCGACACGGTCCAGCCCCAGGCAGACAGCATCCAGTCCAGATAGGTGATGTCGCCGCCTTGACCAAAACAGCGCGGCTGAACCTCGCGGGTGATGGTGTCCTCGCAGAACACCTGCCAGTCCCATTGCATACGATGTGCTCCCGTTCCAAAACAAAACACCCCAGGCGCACGATGCGCCCGGGGTTCGGCAGGGCCGTCGGGACCGCTTACTTGGCCGCGTAGGCCTCCATCGGCCGGTCATTCGGGTTGGCGATGGCGGCCTTGAGCGCTTCGCTCATTGGCATGTTCATGCGCACATTGTTCGGCGGCGTGGGCTGCATGAACCACTTGTCGTAGATGTTGGCCAGCTCGCCGGACTTCATCATTGCGACGATGGCATCGTCCACCGCCTTCTTGAACGCCGGGTCGTCCTTGCGGAACATGATGGCAATCGGCTCGACGCTGAGCACCTCGCCGACGATCTTGAAGTCAGCCGGGTTCTTGGAGCGCGCAATCAACCCCGCCAACAAGGACCCGTCCATCACGAAGGCATCGGCCCGGCCCGATTCCAGCAACAAGAAGCTGTCGGCGTGGTCCTTGCCATACACCTCCTTGAAGTCCACGCCGCTGGCGCGCTCGTGCTTGCGCAGCGTCTGCACCGACGTGGTGCCTGTGGTGGTGGCGACATTCTTGCCGTTGAGGTCCTTGATCGAGTTGATGCCCGAGTTGGCCTTGACCGCGATGCGCACCTCCTCCACGAAGGTGGTCACCGCAAACGCCACGTCGCGCTGGCGCGCCTGGTTGTTGGTGGTGGAGCCGCACTCGATGTCCACGGTGCCGTTTTGCACCAGCGGGATGCGGTTCTGCGAAGTCACCGGCTGGTACTTGATATCCAGCTTGGCCAAGCCGAGCTGCTTTTGGATGTCGCCCAGCACACGCTGGCAGATTTCGACGTGGTAGCCGGTGTATCTGCCATCGCCCAGCGTGTAGGACAGCACGCCTGACGATTCGCGCACGCCCATGGTGACCGAGCCGGTGGACTTGATCTTGGCCAGGGTGTCGTTGGCCTGAGCGTGGACGGTGGTGGCCGCCAGGGCCGACAGGGCCAGTGCCAACAGTGGCTTTTTCATGCAGCAATCCTTTCCATTGGGATAACGACGACGCCGATCTTACAAGCATCTGCCGTGCCAGGGCAGAGGAAAAACCCGCGCCATGCGCACCGACAGTCAGGCGCCGGTGCCGCACAAGCGCTGCACATCCGCCCAGAACCGCTGCGCGGCAGCCTTGGGGCGACCACCGCGCGCGCGGTACAGACGGATGTCCAGCTCGCCTTGCCAGGTGCCCTGCCGCGGGGCTGCGGACACCAGGCGGCCATCGGCCAGCGCTGGCTGGACCGCGCTGGTCGGCAAGAAGGCCACCCCGTACCCCTCGATGGCCATGGCCTTGAGGCTCTCGGCCATGTCGGTCTCGTACACGCGGTCAAGGTAGGCCGGCTCGGCGGACTGGCGCAGCACCCAATCCACCACCCGCCCCAAATACGCGCCCGGGGCATAGGCCAGGTACGGAACCGGTGCACGGGCCGCACCAGGCAGGCGCATCAACGGCCGCCCATCGGGAGCGGGCCGGCTGAAGGGGGCCAGCACCTCGCGCCCCAGGGGCAGCATCTCGTAGTGTGCGGCGTCCAGCTCGATCGGCTGCGAGGCGTGGTGATAGGCCAGCAGCAGATCACACCCGCCCTCGGTCAGCCGCATCACCGCGTCGTGCACATTCAGCGCCACCAACCGCGTCTTGATCGGTCCGAGCTCTGCCCGCAGCCGCGACAGCCACGCTGGCACGAAAGTGAACGCCAGCGTGTGCGGCACAGCAAACTCGATGGTGTCCTTGGCCACCGCCGTGTGCTGGCGCAGCAGCGCCCGCGTGGTCTGTAGCGTGTGCAGGATGTCGATCGCCTGGGCGTACAGTGTCTGCCCGGCCTCGGTCAGTCGCGTGGGGTACGAGGAGCGATCCACCAGGTCCACCCCGGCCCACGCCTCCAGCGACTGGATGCGGCGCGAGAACGCCGGCTGCGTGACGTGGCGCAACTGCGCCGAACGGCTGAAGCTGCGCGTCTCGGCCAGGCTGACGAAGTCTTCGAGCCACTTAGTTTCCAAACCCTGCTCCCGTGCCCCGGCGGGGCCGATCAGGCACTGTCGGCCCCGCTTTGCTGCAACGCCCACATCTGGGCATAACGGCCACCGCGCGCCAGCAAATCGGCGTGCTGGCCACGCTCGACGATGCGGCCGTGCTCCAACACCACGATCTCGTGCGCATCGACCACGGTAGACAGCCGGTGGGCGATGACCAATGTCGTGCGGTCGCGCGCCAGACGGCGCAACTCGGCCTGGATCGCGCGCTCGTTGGCCGAATCCAGGGCCGACGTGGCCTCGTCGAGAATCAAGATCGGTGGGTTCTTGAGCAAGGTGCGCGCGATGGCGACGCGCTGCTTTTCGCCGCCCGAGAGCTTGAGGCCGCGCTCGCCCACCACGGTCTGCCAACCCTGCGGCAGGCGCTCGATGAAGTCCAGGATATGGGCCGCCCGCGCAGCCTCGCGGACCTCATCGGCCGTCGCATCCGGGCGGCCGTAGCGGATGTTGTATTCGATGGTGTCGTTGAACAGGACGGTGTCCTGCGGCACGACGCCAATGGCGCGGCGCAGGCTGGCCTGGGTGATATGGCGCACATCGTGACCGTCGACGGTGATGCGCCCTGCCGCCGCGCGGGCCACGTCGTCGTCGCCTGGCCGCCCAACATCGTAGAAACGGTACAACAAGCGCGCCAGCGTCGATTTGCCTGAGCCCGAGGGACCGACCACCGCCACCGTGCGCCCGGCCGGGATGACCAAATCCACGCCGTGCAGGATCTCGCGCTCGCGTTCATAGCCAAAGTGCACCGCTTCAAACCGCACTTCAGGCGCGTGCACGACGACCAGCTCGCGCGCGTCAGGAGCGTCGCGCACCTCGCACGGCCGCTCCAGCAGGTCAAACATCCGCCCCAAATCGGTCAGGCTCTGGCGGATCTCGCGGTACAGCACCCCCAAAAAATTGAGCGGCAGGTACAACTGGATCATGAAGGCATTGATCATGACCAGATCGCCCAACGTCATGCGCCCTTCGGTCACCGCGACGGTGGCGCGCCATAGCACGGCCACCAAAGCAGCGACGATGATGAGCTGCTGGCCCGCGTTGAGCAACGACAGTGAGAATTGCGTGCGTACCCGCGCGCGCCGCAGGCGATCCAGGCTGTCGGCATAGCGGCGCGCCTCCCAGGCCTCGTTGTCAAAGTACTTGACCGTTTCGTAATTGAGCAGCGCATCGATCGCCCGGGCCTGGCTGGCCGACTCCAGCTCGTTCATCTGGCGCCGAATGCCAGTGCGCCACTGGGTCACCTGGACCGTGAACGCCACATATACCACCAGCGCCAGCCCCGTCGTCCAGACGTACCAGGCCTCGAACCGGGTGCCCAGCAACGCCAGCACCAGCGCCATCTCGATCAGTGTGGGCACCACGCTGTAGAGCGAATACGAGATCAGCGACTGCACCGCCCGCGTGCCGCGCTCGATATCGCGGGTCAGCCCCCCGGTTTGGCGCTCCAGGTGAAAGCGCAGGCTCAGCGCATGCAAATGCGCAAACACCTGCAGCGCGATGGCGCGGGTGGCTCCCTCGGTGGCTTTGAGGAACACCAGCTCGCGCAGCTCGGCGAACAGCGTTGCGCACAGCCGCAGCGCGCCATAGGCCAGCAACAGCCCCACCGGCACCACGAGCAGCCCCGTGGCCTGCGCGGACAGGCCCGGCAGCGGCGTGAGGGCGTCCACCAGTTCTTTGAGCAGCAGCGGCACACCCACCGTGGCCAGCTTCGCCCCCACCATCAGTGTCAAGGCCGCGGCCACACGCCAGCGGTATTCCCACAAATACGGCAACAGGCGGCGCAGCGTCTGCCCATCGCTGCGCGGCGGTGCGGCGGCAGCGGCTAGGGCCTTGGGTGCAGCGCCGACTAGGGCACGCTCACGCATGATCGACAATCGGTGTCATGAAAGACGCCATCGTACCTTCAAGCATCGATCCTCAATCCAATCCGGCCAACACCAGCCTGCCGCATGACAAGGAGCTGGTCTTGCGGGTCATTCCGATGCCCGCCGATGTCAACGCCAATGGCGATATTTTTGGCGGCTGGGTCATGGCCCAGGTCGACCTGGCGGGATCCGTCATCCCCGCGCGACATATGGGCGGGCGCTTTGCCACGGTCGCGGTCAACCAGTTCCAGTTCAAGCAGCCGGTCAAGGTTGGCGATCTGCTCAGCTTCTACGGCACCATCGTGCGCATCGGCAACACCTCGATCACGGTGCAGGTGGAGGTGTGGGCCGAGCGCCAGCGCCCCCACTACCAATGCGTGAAGGTAACCGAAGCGACGCTGACCTATGTGGCCATCGACGAGCAGGGCCGCCCGCGTCCGGTACCCCGTCCTGCGCCGACCTGAGCGCGCCCCGCCCGGCTGCGCCCAGGGTGGGCCATCGAGGCCCGCAGAAAAAAGCCGCCGGGGTCGAGCCGCGGCGGCCAAAGTCCATCACAGGACGTCGTTGGGATTCGGTGAATGATCGCAGCGAACAGGCAGCCTCTGCGTCTTGCCGCAGCAAGCGCCACCGACACGCCCCGGCCAACTCCGGGGCTGTGCCGGTCGCCCGACTTGGGCCCCAATAAATGTTGTTGTAGGGGAGCCAGGGCGCGAGGGCGTGTGACAGCATCCAACTGCTATTGTGCGTTCGAAACGCCCCGCGCAGCCTCCCCTGTTTGGGGGAGGCGCCGCCCAGCCCATGTCACCAGCAGCAGCACGGGCAGTCCCAGGGCCGTGGTCAGGACGAAGAATCCGGGGTAGCCCAACGCATCGACCATGCCACCGGAGTAGCCCCCCAGGGCCTTGGGCAGCAGCGTCATGAGCGAGCTGAAAATGGCATATTGCACCGCCGTGAAGCGCACCTGCGTCAGGCTGGACAAAAACGCGACGAATGCCGCGCTGGCAAAGCCCGCCGCCAGATTGTCCGCCGCCACCACTGCATACAGCCAGGGCCGCTGCGGCCCGACCAGCGCCAGCGCCACGAAGCCCAGGTTGGTCAGGGCCGACAGCACCGCTCCCCACCACAGCGAGCGCATCACGCCCAAGCGCGTTGCCAGAATGCCGCCCAAAAAACCCCCTGCAATGCTGACGATGACCCCAAAGGTCTTGACCGCGGCTGCAATATCCGGCTTGGAAAAGCCCAGGTCCTGGTAAAAGATATTCGATATCACCCCCAACACGATGTCGGAGATGCGGTACAGCCCGATGACGGCAAGCAACAGCGCTGCATCCGCCCAGCCGTGGCGCACGAAAAACGCCCGCACCGGCTCGACCCAGGTCAGCCGCGCGGCCACCCGGCTGGCCACCCCCGCGTGCACGAGCAGTACGCCCGCGGTAAAGGCCGCCCCCAGCGCCATAGCCAGACGCACCCCCTCCCAGGCCAAGGT
>NZ_JARJMT020000039.1 GCF_029335975.1 Tepidimonas sp. | reverse complement strand
ACGCTCGGCCCGGATGGGGTGATCCGGTATGTGATCGTGGCCCAGAGCGCGAGCGGCACACTCAATGCCTGGTACGAGGGGCTGCGCTGTGCGACCGCGCAGGTCAAGACCTATGCCCACTGGAATCCCGGCCCACCCGGGCAGTGGCGCGCCAACCCCAGCGCGCAGTGGCGTGACCTGGGGGGCGAGTTTGCCTCCCGCCCAGCCGTGGCTCTGGAGCGCAACGGCTTTTGCGACGGCCCCACCCCCACTGGGCCGCCGGCTGACATGCTGCGCACCCTGCGCGTCGGCCAGCCCGAGCGTTGACGGCGCGCCCGGGGGACCGCCTGCGGACACCAGATCAGCGCAGGGTGAGGACCAAGTTGTCGCGGTGGATCATCTCGGGCTCGGCCGCATAGCCGAGCAGCTTGTCGAACTCGGCGGAGGAGCGGCGACAGAGCAGCCGCGCCTCGGCTGCGGCGTAGTTGGCCAGCCCGCGTGCGATCTCGCGCCCGTCGGGCGCGCGCACCGCGATCACATCGCCGCGTTGAAAGTCACCCTCCACCGCAGTCATACCAATGGGCAACAGGCTCTTGCCTTCGTTGACCAGCTTGTCCATGGCACCCGCGTCCACCGTGACCGAGCCGCGCAGTTGCAAATGGCTGGTCATCCAGCGCTTGCGGGCCTGCTGCTTGGGGGCGTCGGCCACCAGACAGGTGCCAATCGGCTCGCCGCCGATCAGGCGCAGCAGCACATCCGGCTCGCGCCCCCACGCGATCACGGTGGATGCCCCAGACCCGGCCGCGCGCTTGGCCGCCAGGATCTTGGTGATCATGCCGCCGGTGCCCACGCGGCTGCCTGCGCCGCCGGCCATGGCTTCGAGCAGCGGATCACCGGCGCGGGCATGGTGGACGAATGCCGCTGCCGGCTCCTTGCGCGGGTCGGCCGTGTAGAGGCCACGTTGATCGGTCAGGATGATCAACAAATCGGCCTCGACCAGATTGGCCACCAGCGCGCCGAGGGTGTCGTTGTCACCGAACTTGATTTCGTCGTTGACGACGGTGTCGTTTTCGTTGATGACGGGCACCACGCCCAGCGCCAGCAGGGTCAACAGGGTAGAGCGCGCATTCAGATAGCGCTCCCGGTCGGCCAGGTCGGCATGGGTGAGCAGGACCTGGGCGCTGCCGACGCCCTGCTCGCGCAGCTTGGTTTCGTACATCTGGGCTAGGCCCATCTGGCCGACGGCGGCAGCGGCCTGCAGCTCGTGCACTTCTTTGGGACGGGCAGTCCAGCCCAGGCGCTTCATGCCCTCGGCGATGGCGCCGCTGCTGACCATGATGACCTCGCGGCCGTCGCGTACCAGCGCGGCGAGCTGACGGCTCCACTGGCCGATGGCGGCTTCGTCCAGGCCCCGGCCTTCGTTGGTGACGAGGCTGGAGCCGACCTTGACCACGATGCGCCGCGCGCCACGCAGCACCTCAGCCGGTGCGCGGCTCGGGGTGGCCAGTGCACTGACAGGGACGGCCCCGTCCACGGGGCGGGCGTCGGCACGGGTCGGCTCGGTCGTCATCGTCGTCGGGCGAGGGGGGAAGAGAAAGGGATCAGGCGCGCCAGCGCGGATCGTCGCCGGCGCGGGCGTCGTCATCCTGCCGCGCCGCGTCGAAGCGCGGGTCCATCTCCACTGGGGGGGCTGCCGCCTCGCGCTGTGCCGCCAGATGCTCATAGACCTTTTGCATCAAGCGCTCGCAGCCCTCGCGCGTCAGGGCCGAAATCTCGAACACCGGGCCTTTGAAGCGCAAGCGCCGCGCGAAATCCCGAACGCGGGACTCGCGCTCCTCGGCCGGCACCATGTCCAGTTTGTTGAGCACCAGCCAGCGCGGTTTGGCCGCCAGTTGGGGATCGTACTTTTTCAGCTCCGCGACGATGGCGCGCGCCTGAGCAACCGGATCGACCGAATCGTCAAACGGCGCCAGGTCCACAATGTGTAACAACAAGCGCGTGCGCTGCAGGTGACGCAAAAACTGGTGGCCCAGTCCCGCCCCCTCGGCTGCGCCCTCGATCAGTCCGGGGACGTCGGCGATCACGAAGCTCTTTTCGGGCCCGACGCGCACCACGCCCAAGTTGGGGTGCAGGGTGGTGAAGGGGTAGTCGGCGATCTTGGGCCGCGCATTGGAGACGGCTGCGATGAGCGTGGACTTACCCGCGTTGGGCATGCCGAGCAGTCCCACGTCGGCCAGTACCTTGAGTTCGAGCTTGAGGCTGCGCCGCTCGCCCGGGCGCCCCAGCGTTTTTTGGCGCGGCGCGCGGTTGGTGGAGCTCTTGAAATGCAGATTGCCAAACCCGCCGTCGCCGCCCTTGGCAATCAGCTCCTTTTGCCCGGGCTGTAGCAGTTCGAACAGCACCTGGCCTGTCTCGGCATCGCTGATGACCGTGCCGACTGGCATGCGCAGCACGATGTCCGCGCCCTTGGCACCGAACATGTCCGAGCCCTTGCCGTGCTCGCCGCGCTGCGCTTCGAAGCGGCGTGTATAACGGTAGTCGACCAGGGTGTTGAGATTCTCGTCGGCCAAGGCCCAAACATGCCCCCCGCGACCGCCATCGCCGCCGTCGGGCCCACCGAATTCCTTGAACTTCTCATGACGGAATGAGGCGCAGCCGTTGCCGCCGTCGCCTGCGGCGACGTCGATATAGGCTTCATCGACGAACTTCATGACGGCGCCTGCGCCGATCGCAATACGACAAGGGCCCGCAGCGCGGGCCCGTGCCGGGGTGGCCTGCAGCCGGCCGTGGCCCGGGGGGATGATACCCCCGCCA
>NZ_JARJMT020000026.1 GCF_029335975.1 Tepidimonas sp. | reverse complement strand
CACGGGGTTGACCTCATACTCCTCGCACGGCGTGCCGAACATCATGCGCAGGAAATTGCCCGCGTAGCTCAGGTTGTTGCGCGGATACATATACGGCTGACCAACGCCGTATTTGTAGGCCATGGCGACCAGGGTGGGCAGCTTGGCGATCAGGCGGATGGCAGCGATGTCGCGATGCTGCGGATTGTTGATGTCGGTGCTGTCGTGGTAGAACGCCGACATCGCGCCGACCAGCCCCGTCAACACCGCCATCGGGTGCGCATCGCGCCGGAAGCCGCGCAGGAAGAACTGCATCTGCTCATTGACCATCGTGTGCAGGGTCACGCGCCGGCTGAAATCGGCCTTTTGCGCCGCATTGGGCAGCTCGCCGTACAGCAGCAGGTAGCAGGTCTCCATGTAGTTGCACTGCGTGGCCAATTGTTCGATGGGATAGCCGCGGTAGAGCAACTCGCCCTTGTCGCCATCGATGTAGGTGATGGCCGACTGGCACGATGCCGTGGACAGGAATCCGGGGTCGTAGGTGAACATCCCAGTCTGGGCGTAGAGCTTGCGAATGTCGATCACGTCCGGCCCCAGGGTGCCGGAATAAATCGGCAGCTCGACGCTGGGCGCACCGTTGGAGAAAGACAGGGTCGCTTTGTGTTCTTGCAGTTTCATACGGATTCCTTGGGGTCTAGCGGGTGAGCTGCGGGGGTGGCGGCGCGTCGGCCCGCGGCGGCGTGCGCAGCAGCGCCAGTACCTCGACGACCTCGGGCGTCGCCAGCGCGCCTTCGGGCTCGCGGCGGCGCAGCAACAGGTCGAGCAAATCGTTGTCGCTCAGATCCATCAGCGCTTGCAGTCCGCGGGCCTGTCGCTCGGTGAGGTCAGCGCTGTATCGATCAAAAAAGCGCTCGATGAACAGATCGTTTTCGAGCAGACCGCGCCGGCATCGCCAGCGCAGCTTGCTGAGTTGGCGTTCGTCGAGCCGTGCGCTGTCGTCCATGGCCGAGTTCGTGAACGCGGGCCGGTCAGACGGCGCGGCGCACCATCAATTCCTTGATCTTGCTGATCGCCTTGGTGGGGTTGAGCCCCTTGGGGCAAACGTCGACGCAGTTCATGATGGTGTGGCAGCGGAACAGCCGGTATGGGTCTTCCAGGTTGTCCAGGCGCTCGGCGGTGGCCTGGTCGCGGCTGTCGGCGATGAAGCGGTAGGCCTGCAGCAGGCCGGCCGGGCCGACGAACTTGTCTGGGTTCCACCAGAAGCTCGGGCAGCTGGTCGAGCAGCTCGCGCACAGGATGCACTCGTACAGGCCGTTGAGCTCCTCGCGCTCCTCGGGCGACTGCAGGCGCTCTTTCTCGGGCGGCTGGGTCTCGTTGATCAGATACGGCTTGATCGAGTGGTACTGTTTGAAAAACAGCGTCATGTCCACGATCAAGTCGCGCACCACGGGCAGGCCCGGCAGGGGTTTGAGCACGATCGTATCCGGCAGCGTGCGCAGATTGGTCAGGCAGGCCAGCCCGTTCTTGCCGTTGATGTTCATCGCGTCGGAGCCGCAGACACCCTCGCGGCACGAACGCCGAAACGCCAGTGTCGGATCGATTTCCTTGAGCTTGATCAGGGCGTCCAGCAACATGCGCTCGGTGCCGAGTTCCACCTCCAGCGTCTGCATATAGGGCTTGGCGTCCTTGTCCGGGTCGTAACGATAGATTTTGAAGATGCGTTTGGCCATGGGAAAACCTCCGGCGTAGGGACATCAGAATGTGCGGACCTTGGGCGGGATCGACTCGACCGTCAGCGGCTTGAGATTGACCGGCTTGTAGGTCAGGGAGTTGTCGGCGCTGTACCACAGGGTGTGCTTCATCCACACCTTATCGTTGCGGCCCAGCGGACATTCGGGATCGTCCGGACCGCGCTCGTAGTCCTTGACGGTGTGTGCGCCGCGGCACTCCTGACGCGCCGCGGCGGAAGTCATCGTGGCCTGAGCTGCCTCGATCAGATTTTCCACCTCCAGCGCCTCCACGCGCGCCGTGTTGAACACCTTGGACTTGTCTTTGAGTGCGATGGCGCCGACACGCTCGCGCAGCGCATTGATCTTGCGCACACCCTCGTCCATGCTGGCCTGGGTGCGGAAGACACCGGCGTGCTGCTGCATGGTGGCGCGGATGTCGTTGGCCACGGCCTGCGCATACTCGCCGTCGGTGCGCGATTCCAGGCGGCTGAGCCGCTGCAGCGTCCGGTCGGCAGCGTCTTTCGGCAGGTTTTTGTGCTCGCGGCTGCGGTCCAAATGGGCGACGATGTGGTTGCCAGCCGCGCGACCGAATACCAGTAGGTCCAGCAGCGAATTGGTGCCAAGGCGGTTGGCGCCGTGCACCGACACGCATGAACACTCGCCCACCGCATACAGGCCGTTGACCACTTGCTGGCCGCCCTGGCCGTCCGGTACGACGACCTGACCGTTGATATTGGTCGGGATGCCACCCATCTGGTAGTGGATGGTTGGCACCACCGGGATCGGCTCTTTGGTGATGTCGACATTGGCGAAGTTGATGCCGATCTCGTACACCGAGGGCAGCCGCTTGTGGATGGTCTCCGGGCCCAAGTGGTCGAGCTTGAGCAGGATGTAGTCCTTGTTCGGCCCGCAGCCGCGACCTTCCTTGATCTCTTGGTCCATGCAGCGGCTGACGAAGTCGCGCGGCGCCAGGTCCTTGAGCGTCGGTGCATAGCGCTCCATGAAACGCTCGCCGTTGCTGTTGAGCAGGATGGCGCCCTCGCCGCGGCAGCCCTCGGTCAGCAGCACGCCAGCGCCGGCGACGCCCGTGGGGTGGAACTGCCAAAACTCCATGTCCTGCAGCGGGATGCCCGCGCGCGCCGCCATGCCCAGGCCGTCGCCGGTGTTGATGTAGGCGTTGGTGCTGGCCGCATAGATACGCCCGGCGCCGCCCGTGGCCAACAATGTGGCCTTGGCTTCCAAGATGTAGATGTCGCCGGTCTCCATCTCCAAAGCGGTGACGCCCAGCACGTCACCGTCGGCGTCGCGGATCAGATCCAAGGCCATCCACTCGACGAAGAAGGTGGTGCGTGCGGCGACGTTTTGTTGATACAGCGTATGCAGCATCGCGTGCCCGGTGCGGTCGGCGGCGGCGCAGGCGCGCTGCACGGGTTTTTCGCCGTAGTTGGCGGTGTGCCCGCCGAAGGGGCGCTGGTAGATGGTGCCGTCCGGATTGCGGTCGAACGGCATGCCCATGTGTTCCAGCTCGTAGACGACCTTGGGCGCCTCGCGGCACATGAATTCGATGGCATCTTGGTCGCCCAGCCAGTCCGAGCCCTTGACGGTGTCGTAGAAGTGGTAGTGCCAGTTGTCCTCGGACATATTGCCCAGCGACGCGCCGATGCCGCCCTGTGCGGCCACGGTGTGCGAGCGCGTCGGGAACACTTTGGACAGCACTGCCACATTGAGGCCAGCGCGCGCCAGCTGCAGCGATGCGCGCATGCCGGAGCCACCGGCGCCGACAATCACCACGTCAAAGCGCCGGCGGGGAAGGTTCGCAGTCAGGGTCATGGCTTACAGCCTCCAAAGCACTTGAAACGCCCAGCCCGTGCAACCGATCAGCCAGACGAGGGTAAAGACATGCAGGGCCAGGCGCAGACCTACGGGTTTGATGTAGTCCATCCAGATGTCGCGCATGCCAATCCAGGCGTGCCACGCCAGCGCGACGACGACGCCGAAGGTCAGGAATTTCATCCACAGTGCAGCGAAGATGCCCGCCCAAGCTTCGTATCCGATGGGCCCGGAAGTGAAGACGACTTGCGCCAGCAGGACCACGGTAAAGAGGGCCATGAGCACCGCTGTGGCGCGCTGGGCCATCCAGTCGCGCAGGCCGTAGTGGGCGCCGGTGACGACGCGCTTGGAGCCGTAGTTGACCGCCATTTGTCGTTACTCCATCAGTGGGAAATCAATACAGCCCAAACAACTTGGCGCCCAGCACGATCGTCAAGCCCAGGCTCAGCACCAGCGTGACAATGGCCGAGGAGCGACCGTAGGCCTTGTCCACTTTGTGGGTGGCATCCATAACGAGGTGGCGCACGCCAGCGCAGAAGTGGTGCAAATAGGCCCAAATCAGCGCCAGCGCCACCAGTTGGACGAACCAGCCGGGAACGAAACCGACGCCCGCAGAGAATGCCGCTGTAAAACTGCCATAAGACAGCTCAGACGACAGCGAGGCGTCCATCATCCAGACCGCAAACGGCAGCAGAAGAAACATCAGGGCGCCGCTGACGCGGTGCAGGATCGAAACCCAGCCCGCCGGCGGCAGGCGGTAGGTGGTCAGGTCTTTGAAGGCGTTGATGTTGCGGAACTCGGGCCGCGCAGGGCGCAAGGACAACATGGGATTTTCTCCTGGTGGGTCAGAGCATGCCGCCATGGTCGGCGAGGCCGTTGGCGGCCATGACGGCGAATTTGGAAGGATTCATCGGGTCGCTGTCGAGAACTCGTCACATTCTATTGCAACGCAGCATGACGGGGGGGTTGAGGGATAAGGGCTAGCTGAGTTCATTGCGGTAGTGGTGTCGGTCGGTGCGGTACAAGCCGCGACGCAGCTCCATCGGCACATCGTTGTAGGTGTAGGCCAGGCGTTCCACGCTGAGCAGCGGGGCGCCGACCGAGACTTGCAGCCGCTCGGCGGCCGTCTGGCTTGCAGCGACCGCCTTGATGCGCTCTTCGGCGCGCACCATGCGCACGCCGAATTGCGTCTCGAACAGGGCGTACATGGGGCCGGCGTATTCGGACAGCGTCTCCAGTGTCAAGCCGCGAAAGGCAGTGCCGGGCAGCCACAGGTCTTCCAGAATCGTCGGGGTGCCCTGGAAGGACAGCACGCGGCTGACCTGTACCACGGCATCCCCCGCGCGCAGGCGCAAGGCGTCCGCCACCTCGGTGCTGGCGCGCATGCGCCGACAGCCGAGCACTTCGCGCACCGCGGGGCCTTCGCTGTCCAGGGTGCCCACGTCCGGGTGCAGACGCAGGAAGCGGTACTGGATGTGCTGCTCGGCGTGCGTGGCGACGAATGTGCCTTTGCCCTGGCGGCGCACCAACAGGTTGTCGGCGGCCAGTTCGTCGATGGCTTTGCGCACCGTGCCTTGACTGACCTTGAAACGAGCGGCCAGCTCGATTTCGCTGGGGATCAGGTCGCCCGGCTTCCATTCGCCGGCCTGCAGGCTGTGCAGGATGAGGGTCTTGATCTGCTGATACAGCGGGCTGAAGGCGGGGGTGGAGACACCCGTGACAGGCGCAGCCGCGGCCGCCGGCCCCTCTGCACTCG
>NZ_JARJMT020000166.1 GCF_029335975.1 Tepidimonas sp. | reverse complement strand
GGCCATCATCTCCTGAATGCGGGGGTCTTTCTGACCCAGACCGGCGGTATCGATGATCACCATGCGCTTGTTGGCCAGCAGTTCGAGCAGGTCCTGCAGCGCGGCACGGTCATGCGCCTGGTGCGCAACCACCCCCAGCATGCGGCCATAGGCACGCAGTTGCTCGTAGCCCGCCACGCGATAGGTGTCCAGCGTGATCAGGCCCACGCTGTGGGCACCATAGGCCTTGACACACTGCGCCGCCAGCTTGGCGGCGGTGGTCGTTTTGCCGACGCCGGTGGAGCCGATGAGGGCGTAAACGCCCCCCTCGTCGCACAACTGGCCTGGCTCCCGGGCCACGCGCAGGTTGTGCGCCAGCACCTCGAGCGTCCAGCGCCAGGCTTCGGCCGCTTTCAGTTGCGCGGGTAGTCGTTCGAGCACAGCCCGGGCCACGGTCGGCGAGTAGCCGGCCCGGATGAATTTGTGCATGAGTTGGGACTGGATGGGGTTGTGGCGCGCCTGCCCCAGCCACGCCAGGGTCTGAAAACGCTCCTCCATCATGGCCTGCAACGCCGCCAACTGGGCCGCAAGCGGGTTGGTTTGCCCGGCGGCTGCACCGTTGGGCGGGGCAGCCGGGCGCTGCGGGGCCGCTGCGGCGGTGGGCGACGCCTGGGGGCGGCCGAACGGCAACACCATGGCATCCTCTCCACGCGGCGCAACAGGCGGTGTCTGTGGCAGCGGGGCCTGGGACCGCAGCGCGGCCGCAGATCCCGCAGCCGCCGGCGCCTCCGCTGCCCGGGCCCCTTGCAGAGCCTCGCGGCGCTTGCGCAGCATGCGCTCACGCACATACTCCTGAAAGGACAGCGTGCTCATCGCCAGCGTCTCGGTGTCCTGTGCCACCGAACTGTCGGGCGACACCGGCGGCAACTGAGCCGCCGCACGTTGCTGCAGTCCCAGCGTCGCGCGCCCGGAGCGTCCAACCGGCGACTCAGGCAAGGCACGGCCCTTCGCTGCGGCGGGCGCGGCCGCCTGTGCAGCAATCACGGCGAGCTGATCCTCGGATGTGGCCACCACTTCGAACCCCTGTTGCGTCGAGCGCGAGGACAGGATCACGGCCTGCTCGCCAAAGGCGGCCCGCGCCAGCGCCATGGCCTCGCGCGAGTTGGGGGCGACGAATCGTTGTGCGTTCATGCGGGCTCTCCAATGATCGGGCCGATACGGATGGTGTGGGTGTCAGGGATCTCGCTGTGCGCCAGCACCTGCAGGCGCGGGGCGGCACGCTTGAGCAAGCGGGCGATGGCTTGGCGAATGGCATCGGGCACCAGCAGCACGGCGGGCACGCCACTTTCTTCCTGGCGCGATGCGACGCGGGCGGCCGACTGCGTCAACATGTCTGCCACGCCCGGGTCCAACGCGCCGACACTCTGCGGGCCGAGCACCTGGGTCAGCAGCCGCTCCAGACCTGGCTCGATAGCGATGACCTCCAGCTCCTGCGCCGGCCCATAGATTTGCTGCACGATGGCGGGCGCCAACGCCTGACGCACCCGCCGCGTCAGCTCCACCGGGTCCTGGGTCTGGCCCGCGTGTTCGGCCAGGGTCTCGATGATCGTGCGGATGTCGCGGATGTGCACGCCCTCCTCCAGCAGCAGCTGGAGCACTTTTTGGAACACACCAATGGGCACCATGGCCGGGATCACTTCCTCGATCAGTTTGGGGGCCAGCTTGCGCACATGCTCGACGAGTTCTTGCACCTCGGTGCGGCTGAGCAGCTTGGCCGCGTGGACTTGCATCAAGTGTGACAAATGCGTGGCCAGCACAGTCTCCGCATCAACGACGGTGTAGCCCGCCATTTGCGCGTTTTCCTTGTGTTTCTCCTCGATCCACGTGGCAGGTAGGCCAAAAGCGGGGTCGGTGGTGGATTGGCCGATCAGGGGCGTGCGGATATGGCCGGGATTGATCGCCAGAAACTGCCCGGGGAACACCTCCCCTTCGCCCACCACGACGCCGCGCAGCGTGATGCGGTAGGCACTGGGCTTGAGCTCCAGGTTGTCGCGCACATGCACGGGGGGCGGCAAAAAGCCGACCTCCTGCGCAAACTTTTTGCGCACGCCCTTGATGCGGGTCAGCAGATCGCCGCGGCGGGACCGATCCACCAACGCGATGAGGCGATAACCGAGCTCCAGACCGAGCAGATCCACCGGCTGCAGATCGTCCCAGGTGGCCTCGGTCTCGGCTGGGGTCTGGGCGGCTTGCTGGGCGGCGAGTTCCTGCGCCGAGGGCTTGCGCCGCTCGCGCGCCAGCCAGAATGCCAGCGCACCGATGATCGCCGCAAAGCCCAGAAATACCAGATTGGGCATGCCGGGAATGCTGCCCAGCAGCGCCATCACCGTCGCGGTCACGCCCAGCACCTTGGGCGAGTCGAACATCTGCGCGACGATCTGCTGGCCCAGGTCCTCTTCCTTGCCGACACGCGAGACCACCATGGCCGCAGCCACCGACACCAACAGGCCCGGCACCTGTGCCACCAACGCATCACCCACCGCCAGCGTGATGTAGCTGTGTGCGGCCTGCTCTAGCGACAAGCCGTGCTGCAGCATGCCGACCGCAAAGCCACCAACGATGTTGATGATCAGAATCAGAATGCCGGCGATGGCGTCACCGCGCACGAACTTGGATGCACCGTCCATGTTGCCGAAGAAGTCCGCCTCCTCCGACACCTCGGCACGGCGCCGCTTGGCCTCGGCCTGGTCGATCAAGCCAGCGTTGAGATCGGCATCGATCGCCATCTGTTTGCCCGGCATGGCGTCGAGGGTAAAGCGCGCACCCACCTCGGCAATGCGCTCGGCCCCCTTGGTGATGACGACGAAGTTGATCACCACCAGGATCAGAAAGACGATCAGCCCGACGGCGAAGTTGCCGCCGATCAAGAAGGTGCCAAAAGCCTCGATGACTTTGCCGGCTGCACCAGGGCCTGTATGGCCCTCCATCAACACCACGCGGGTGGAGGCCACATTGAGCGACAGGCGCAGCAGGGTGGTGATGAGCAGCACGGTGGGAAAGACCGCAAAATCCAGCGCGCGCCGCATGTAGGCGGCCACCATCATCACGGTCAAAGCGATCGCGATATTCAGGGTAAAGAAGGTGTCCAGCAGCCACGGGGGCAGGGGCAAGACCAACATGGCCAGCACCAGCATCACCAGAGCCGGGGCAGCCAGCGCCTGACCATGGCCCTGCCAGGGGCGAAGCGACTGTTGCAGCGATTGCAAAATGGCGTTCATGGGT
>NZ_JARJMT020000160.1 GCF_029335975.1 Tepidimonas sp. | reverse complement strand
TGGCATGGTCGTGCACACCGACATCAACCTTGCCATGTTGCGCGAGGGCCGCGATCGGCTGCTCGACCACGGTATCGTGTTGCCCACGGTGGTGTGCGACGCCGAGCAATTGCCGTTTCCCAGCGGGCATTTCGACCTCGTGACCGTGGCATTCGGCTTGCGCAACATGACGCACAAGGAACTCGCGCTGCGCGAAATGAATCGGATCCTCAAGGTCGGCGGCAAGCTGCTGGTGCTCGAGTTTTCCAAAGTCGCGCCCCCGCTGCGCAAAGCCTATGACTGGTACAGCTTCCACGTGTTGCCGCGCCTGGGACGCTGGGTCGCAAACGACGAGGCCAGCTACCGCTATCTGGCCGAATCGATTCGCATGCACCCGGACCAGGAGACGCTGAGGGCCATGGTGCGCGAGGCAGGCTTTGGCCATGTCGATGTGCACAATCTGACCGGCGGCGTCGTTGCTTTGCATGTGGGGCTGAAGACCTGAAATATGCCCTGGGACGGGGCGGTTTTGGAGGTATCGACGTGAACGCAAAAATGGGAACCTGGCTGCTTGTGGCGGTGATGACGCTGTCGTCGGCCGAGGCGTGGGCCAAGCGGCTGGGGGGTGGCGGCTCGATGGGCAAGCAGTCCAGCAATGTGGTGCAGCGCAACAGCGCGCCTGCGCAGCAGGCCCCCGCGACGCCGCCCTCGCAGGCCCAGCCCGCACCTGCTGCGCCCGCCGGGGCGGCGGCGGCCGGGGCGGCGGCCAAGCCGCAACGCCCCTGGGGCGCGATGCTGGGCGGCTTGGCGGCGGGGCTGGGTCTGGCCTGGCTGGCGTCGGCACTGGGCTTGGGCGAGGCGTTTGCGCAGGTGCTGTTGTTGCTGTTGCTCGCCGTCGCGGTGCTGGCGGTCATTGCCTGGATGCGGCGCAGCCGTGTGGGCTCGGCTGCTCGCTCGCCCCTGGCGTTTCAGGGGGCCGGTACGGCTGCCTCGCCGTTGACGCCGCGCAGCTATCAGCCCGCCCATGTAGGCAACGACGCCTCGGCCCGGCCGTGGGAGCATACCCAGTTCAGCGGGGGCGGTGCTAGCGGCACTGGTACGGCTGGCACTCCGGGCAGTTTGATCGGCAGCGCTCTCGGCGCCCACGCGGCATCGTCCCGGTCGCCATCTTGGGGTATTCCGGCCGGCTTCGATGCCGAGGGTTTCCTGCGCGCCTCGCGCGAGAATTTCATGCGTTTGCAGGCGGCTTGGGACCGCGGCGACATCCCGGAGTTGCGCGCGCTGATGACAGATGACATGCTGGCCGAGATCCAGTCCCAACTGGCCGAGCGCGAGCTGCAAGGTGGGGCTTCCAACGTCACCGAGGTCGTCAAGCTCGACGCCGAGCTGCTCGGCATCGAGGACCGCGGCGATGAGTACATGGCCAGCGTCGAGTTCTCCGGCTTGATCCGCGAGGATCCCGCAGAAGGACCAGTGCCATTTCGCGAGGTGTGGAACATCACCCGACCCAAGCAAGGCCGCGGCGGATGGCTGGTGGCGGGTGTGCAGGCTTTGCAGTGACACGGCAGCGCGTCGGCGCGCCAATCCGGCAGAATCGGGGGCATGATTGAGCCCCCGATTTTTTTCCGGCCCGGGCCTGGCACAGGCCCGTGGTGGCCGCCGACACCCCCAGCCTGGCTGCTCGACGAGGTTCGCAACCGCCTTGTGCTGTTGCTCAACCATGTGTTGCAACAAGAGCCCGAGGCCATGCAGCGCTTGCGCCGCCATGAGGGCAAGCGGGTGCGGGTGCGCTGGGGTCGAGCAGAGCCGTCCGCGAATGTGCAGGACTTTGGGTTGGTCTTGCGCATATCGCCGGCTGGCCTGCTGGAGAGTGCGGCCGATGATGCCCGCGCCGATTTGCGGCTCGCCATCGACGAGCCGTCCCCGCTGACGCTGGCCGGCAAGCTGCTGCGGGGCGACAAGCCCGCAGTGGCCATCGAGGGGGATGTGCAGTTCGCCGCCGAAATCGCCTGGCTGGTGGATAACGTGCGCTGGGATGTGGAGGAGGACCTTGCCCGGCTGCTGGGCGACGCCATGGCCCACACCCTGGTGCAGACGGCTAGTGCGGCGGCCTCGGCTCTGCGTGCCTGGATCATTCCTGCCGCGCAGGCCGCCCGTGAGCGGGCCGCGGCGCTGCGCGAGCGTGTGGTGCCCCAGCGGGCGCCACACGACAACGGCAGGGCGGCACCATGAGGCAGTGGTTGCGCGGCTGGTTCATCGTCTGGGTCGTCCTGCGCTACGGCCTCGACGAGCTCGCCCTCTCAGGCTTTCGGCATCCCGTGCTGGCGTCGTTGCGTCGGCTGCTCATGGTCGGGCGCAACCTGTCTGCCCCGCGTGGGCAACGCCTGCGCGAGGCGCTGGAGCGGCTCGGGCCCATTTTCGTGAAATTTGGGCAGGTTCTCTCCACCCGCCGCGATCTGCTGCCCCCGGACATTGCCGACGAGTTGGCGCGCCTGCAAGACCGCGTGCCTCCCTTTGCGTCCGAGGTGGCCATCGCGACCATCGAGCGGGCCTTCGGTCGGCCGCTGGATGCGGTGTTCGCCACCTTCGAGCGCGAGCCGGTGGCCAGCGCCTCGATCGCGCAGGTCCACTTCGCCACCCTGCGCGACGGGCGCGAGGTGGCAGTGAAGGTGTTGCGCCCCAACATGCTGCCGGTCATCGAGAAGGACCTCGCCCTGATGCGCACCATGGCCGCGTGGTTGGAGCGGCTGTCGCACGACGGACGGCGCCTCAAGCCGCGGGAGGTGGTGGCCGAGTTCGACAAATATCTGCATGATGAGCTCGACCTTGTGCGCGAGGCATCCAACGCCGCGCAACTGCGCCGCAACATGGCTGGCTTGAACCTGGTGCTGATCCCCGAGATGTACTGGGACTACTGCCGCAGCGAGGTGCTGGTCATGGAGCGCATGCGCGGTGTGCCCATCAGCCAGGTGCAGCGGCTGCGTGAGGCCGGCGTGGACATTCGGCAGCTTGCGCGCGATGGGGTGACGATTTTTTTCACCCAGGTGTTTCGCGATGGCTTTTTCCACGCCGACATGCATCCGGGCAATATTCAGGTGTCCCTGGAGCCCGAGACATTTGGGCGCTATATCTCGCTGGACTTCGGCATCGTCGGCACGCTCACCCAGTTCGACAAGGAATACCTCGCGCAAAACTTCACCGCTTTCTTTCGGCGCGACTACAAGCGTGTGGCCGAACTGCACATCGAATCGGGGTGGGTCCCGGCCGATACCCGGGTCGATGAGCTCGAAGCGGCCATTCGGGCGGTATGCGAGCCGTATTTCGATCGGCCTCTGAAAGAAATCTCGCTCGGGCTGGTGCTCATGCGCCTATTCCAGACCTCGCGGCGCTTCAATGTCGAGATCCAGCCGCAGCTGGTCTTGCTGCAAAAAACGCTGCTCAATATCGAAGGCTTGGGGCGCGAGCTCGACCCGGATCTGGACCTCTGGAGCACGGCCAAACCTTTCCTGGAGCGCTGGATGGTGGAGCAGGTGGGGCCGAAAAAATTCTGGAGCCAGCTCAAGGCCGAGGCGCCGCACTACGCCAAGCTGGTGCCAGAGCTGCCGCGCCTGCTGCACGACTATCTGCGTCAGCGGCCGACCGATCTGCGCAGCCAGATCGATCGCTTGGTGCAGGAGCAGCGCCGCACCCAGCGACTGCTGGCGATGGTGATCTATGTGCTGTTCGGCTTCGTTGCAGGCTTGATGGCCATGCAGTGGTGGCTGCGCATGCGCCTGTGGTAACCCATCCCTTGAAGGCCCGGCAGCAAGTCCCAACTATAATTAGAAGTTTTTCTGGATTTGCGTCCTCACTTTGACATCCTTGTAGGTGCAGCCATGCCTATCTATGCGTATAAGTGCGAGTCCTGTGGCCACGCCAGGGACGTGTTGCAAAAGGTGTCCGACGAGCCGTTGAGCGTGTGCCCGGTGTGCGGTGCGGCAACGTTTCGCAAACAATTGACAGCCGCTGGCTTCCAGCTCAAGGGGACCGGCTGGTATGTGACCGATTTCCGCAACGGCGCCGGGTCGGCGGCGTCCGCGTCCACCGGCGCGGCGGCGACTGCGGGTGACGATTCGGGCACCCGTTCGGGCGCGTCGAGCGACAGTGCCGCAGCCTCCACCCCGTGCGGGGCGGCCTGTGCCTGTCATTGACCGGGCCCGCGTGGTCGGTGCCCTGCGGCGATGGCTGCTCGCAGGGCTG
>NZ_JARJMT020000141.1 GCF_029335975.1 Tepidimonas sp. | reverse complement strand
ATTCATTGGCGCTTTCACCCAGAACATCTTCTTCAGCCCCAGGAAGCGCGCTACGGCGAGACTGGTCGGCCGGCGGAAGACGGACCGCTTGTCGCCGCTCTGCTCCTGCCGGCCGTCGATCAGCACGATGATGTGGTCGGCGAGGAAATAGGCCTCGGCGAGGTCGTGGGTGACCATCATCGCCGTCAAGCCCCGTTCGCGTTGCAAGTCCTTCGCCAGCCACCACAGTTCGCGGCGCAGGCTTTCGTTGAGCGCGGTGAACGGCTCGTCGAGCAGCACCAGGCGCGGGTTGGCGGCCAGCGCCCGCACCAGGGCCACGCGCTGGCGGTCGCCGCCGGAGAGCGTGGCGATGCGGCGTGTGAGCAATGCGCCGATGCCGGTGATTGCGACCAGACGATCCAGCAGCGGCCGGTATTCGGCCTCCGGCACACGCCGGGCGCGCGCGCTGTAGGTGAGGTTGTCCAGCACCGACAGGTGCGGAAACAGACCCAGGTGCTGGGGCACGTAGCCGAGCAGACGACGTTCGATGGGCCCGTGCGTGATGTCCTCGCCGGCGAGAAGCACGCGGCCCGACGTCGCCGGCAGCGTGCCGAGCACGGCGGAAAGCAGTGCGCTCTTGCCCAAGCCGGAGGGGCCGAGCACGGTATGGCATTGGCCTGCTTCGATCTTGAGATCGATGCCGGATAGCTGAAAGCCGCCGGCCCGGGCGATAACATGCGTGACATCAAGCATGCACCACTCTCCCCAGCAGGCGGCGGGCGGCAAACAGCGCGGTCAGACCGATGACGACCAGGATCAGGATCAGCACCACCGTGCTCTCGATGTCGGCGGAGGACAGGCGCACGAAGATGGTGATCGGCAGGGTTTCGGTGCGCATGGCCATCGAGCCGGCCACCATCAGGGTGGCGCCGAACTCGCCCAGGGCCTTGGCCCAGGTCAGGATGAAGGCGGCGACGAGACCGTTCTTTGCCAGCGGCAGCGTGACCGTGAAAAAGCCGTGACGCGGGCTCTCGCCCAGAGTGCGGGCCACCCGTTCCAGCGCCACTGGCACCTCGTCGAAGGCGGCCTTCAACATGCGCACCGCCAGGCCCAGCACGGTGACGAACTGCGCCAGCACGATGCCAGCGAAACCGAACACGAAATAGACGACGTTTTCCTGGATCCATTCGCCCAGGGGGTTGTTGAAAAAGATCAGGATGATGGCCCCCAGGGCCGCCGGCGAGACGATGATGGGAAATTCCAGCACCGTCTCCGCCGCCTCCTTGCCGGGAAAACGGGAGCGCGACAGGGCGTAAGCCGCGGGGATGGCGAGCAGCAACGCCAGCAGCGTGGCGAGGGTTGCCGCCATCAGCGACAACCGCACGGAAAAGAGCGTGCGTTCGGTCAGCAGCGTCTCGCGCAGGATGGCGCCGTCGAGGAACCAGAACAGCGAGACGATCAGGCCGGCATAGAGGCTCAGCACCGCCAGGGCGGCGACGATGCTGGCCCGGAATCCACTGGCGGGCTGAGCGATCACGGCTTGACGACCTTCTTCGGATCGACCGTGGCGCGCCGGTTCAGCCATTCCTTGGGCACCACGTATTCGCCGCCCACAGGCTTGACGGCGCCGATCCATTTGAAGGCCGATTCGGGATCGGCGAAATCGCTGTACTTGGCGCAGATCGCCTGGCCTTCGGACCCGGTGACGAAGTCGATGAACTGCTGGGCGAGCTTGGGGTTCTTGCCGTACTTGGAAATGGCGATGGGGATATAGCCGCTGCGCGGATTTGCGCCGCCGGCAGGGGGATGGTCTCGATGCGTTCCGGATCCCAATAGTGGAACACGCGCCAGCCGATCACCGCGTCGGCGAGCTTGAGCGAAATGGCGGTGGCGGTCCGCTCACAGGAGCCGGTGTAGTTCTGGATGTTGGCCTTGAGCTGCTCACGCTCGGCCGGGGTCAGCTCCTGCTCGAAGATCTCCACCGCGTAGGCGCCGACGCACATCCCCTCGGGGTTGACGATGGCCACGCGCAGGCCGGGCTTCAACAGATCTTTGATCCCCTTGATGTTGTGCGGATTGCCCTTCTGCACATTGATCGCCGGCACGGCGTAGACGATGATCTTCTCGATCTCGGGCAGCACATCGCCGTCGCGCTTGGCGATCTCCATATAGTCGGATGAGCCGGGGAAATAGAGGTCGCCCTGTTTCGAGAGCTTCATTTGCGATAGCCCATAGCCCGAGCCGCCGAACACCACCTCGCCATTGACGGCACCTTCCCGGACTGCGCTGACGCTGCCGGAAAATTCGCTACGGGCGCTGGTGTGCATGGTCGAACTCCTTTAAGGGTAGGGTGGGGATGAGATGCCTGGCTGCGGGGCCGGACAGGAAAAACACGGGGCCGAAGCAGTCGGCATGGGTGTCGCAGTCGGCGCAGCCGGGAACCCGAGGCTCGGCAGGCCGAGCTGCTCGCCCAGGGCCTGGAAGAGGAAGCGCTTCCATTTCAGGTCTGGCGTGTTCCGTGCCGCCAGATCGGGGAAGCACAGGCGCAGCAGGCGGCTCACCTCCGGCCGACCGGCCAGACCCAGTTCCTGCCACAGATGGCGCGTGCCGAAGATGTGCAGGCCGGTTTCCGGCGCCGCCAGCGCGAGACCCTCCAGGGAAATCAGGAAGTCACGACGGTGCATGGAGGGTTATCCTTCGTCCTATAAGGCGCCAAAGCGTTTGACGAGAAAAAAAGCAACAGCGGCCAGTCCGGCCAGCAACAGGGAGAGTTCGTTGGCGCAGGCGAAATTGCCGTCCGTGACGTGGTTGTAGATCGCCAGCGACACCGTTTCTGTGCGGCCGACGATGTTGCCGCCCAGCATCAGCGAAATGCCGATTTCGCCCAGGCCGCGTCCGACGGCCAGCGTCAATCCCGCCGCCAGCCCGCGCCGCGCCAGCGGCAGCTCGATGGCGAAAAAACGGTCCATCGGTGCTGCGCGCAGCGTCGCGGCGGTCTCGATCAGTGCCGGCGGCACTTCCTTGAATGCAGCCTGCACCGGCTTGACCATCAGTGGCAGCCCGGCCACGAAGGCCGCGATCACCAGCCCGGGCGTGCGAAAGACGATCTCTGGCCGCAGCGCTTCGGGTAGCGCCCCGGTCAGCACGCCCTGCTGGCCAAGCAGCAGGAGCAGGAAATAGCCGAGAACGACCGGCGGAAACACCAAAGGTACGGTCACCAGCGCATCGAGCAGCTCGCGGCCGGGGAAGCGCCCGCGCGCCAACAGCCAGCCCAGCGGAATGCCGACCGCGAGATGCAGCAAGGCCGCCCACGCCAGTACCTCGGCCGTGAGCAGCCACGGCGTCGTGGAGCAGGCACCCGACATCGCTCACAATCCGTGGCGGTCCAGAATCTGCCGGGCGGGCGGCGTGGTCAGGTATTCGAGAAAGCGTCGGCCCGCATCGGGGAGTTGGCGCTCCTGCACTTGCGCCGCCGAAATCTCGATGGCATCGTGACAGCCGGCCGGCACCTCGATCCAGCCGCCGATGCGCGCCTTTTGCGACAAGGCTTCCGTCAGGTTGACAAAGCCCGCATCCAGATCGCCGGTGGCGACATAGGCGCCGACCTGCGGCAAGGTCGCCACCTCGACGAGTTTGGGCGCCACTGCCTCCTGCAAAGCCAGGCGTTCGAGACAGGTCGCCGCCGCCCGCCCGAAGATTGTCGACTTGCGGTTTGGAATGCCGATCTTGCGCACCTCGGAGCGGGCCAAGTCATTGAGCGAGGCCAATTGCTTGCCAGGCACCGTGATCAGCGCCAACCGGCCTTTACCCAATGGATGAAAGGCGGAAAACATGCCGGTCGGCTCCAGAAACATGCGGTCGCCGATCACGAGAACGATCTGGCTGTTTTCGCGGGTTTGCGACATGACTTGCTGCATATTGCCAAAAACCCCTTCGACCTGGATGCCGGTATCGGCGCGAAAACGCTCAAACAGTTCGAGCAGGGGTTTGCGGTAGCCGGCGGCGGCGGCGACCATCAGGGACTCCGCCGCCAGCGCGTTGGCGCAAAGGGCAAGGGCGAACAAAGAAAAAATCGCTCGTCTGACAAGCTTCATTTCTATTTCCTCAAGAAGTTGCAGCAATACACGAACCGCAGAACTCGGCGCTGTCAAGACGGCGCGAAGCCGCCTCGGCAACGTCGTTTTCCATGGCGCGCACCACGCCGCGCAGCGCTGCCACCTGGGTTTGCGCCACGATTCGTCCGCCATGCAGAACCAGCGCCCAATCGCCCAATCGCTCGGCTTCGTCGATGGCATGAGTGACATACAGAATGGGAATGCGCAGCGTGGCGCGCAACCGCTCCAGATAAGCCATCACTTCGTCTTTGCGGCGCGCATCCAGCGCCGACAGTGGCTCGTCCATCAGCAGTAGGCGCGGCTTGACGGCCAGCGCGCGGGCGATGGCGACGCGCTGCCGCTCGCCGCCGGAAAGTTCGTCGGGCCTGCGTGCGAGCAGGTGCGCGATGCCCAGCAGATCGAGGATCGCGGCGAGGTTTTCGTCGTCCAGTCCGCCCGCGGCGCGGCGGCGGCCGAAATCGACGTTCGCGCGCACCGAGAGATGCGGAAACAGGTTGGCCTCCTGGAACACATAACCGACCGGGCGCCGGTGCGGCGGCACGAATGTCTCTTGACTCTGCCAAATCTCGCCATTGACCGACAGATAACCCGACACCGCGTGCTCCAGACCCGCCACGCAACGCAGCAGTGTCGTCTTGCCGCAGCCAGAGTGGCCGAACAGGATGGTCACGCCCCCGCCCGGAAGTTGTGTCGCGACGTCGAGCGTGAAGTCGGAGCGTTCGATCCGGAAGCGCGCTTCGATGCCGCTCATGCTTTTGCTCCCTCCGGTTGATCGCCAAAGCATTCGGCAAAGCCGTCGCAGGCCGAGCAGCCCGGCGGCATCAATGCCGGCACGCCCAGCCGCAATCCCAGTTCGTGGAACAAGAAGCGACGCCATTTGAGATTCAGTTCCGGCGTGTTGCGCGCGGCGAAGGCCGGGAAGTGCAACGCGAACATCGCCGATACTTCGCGGCGCCCGGAAAGGCGCAAATCCTGCCAGGTATGGCGCTGGCCGAAGGCCGAGCAGGCAATGGCGTGCGCCAGCCAGCGCGCAGGCCGCTCGCGCAGTTCAGGCGCCCGCTCGGCCATCAGGATATCGACGAGCGGCGCGAAATGGCCCGGCAAGCTTGCGGCATCGAACCCCAGCGTGCGCGCGAAAGGCGGCAGCAACCCTTCCGCGGCATTGGCCAGCACACCATGGATGGCTTTGCGGCCTACCGGCAGCAGCCCATGACGCAGGCGAATGGCCGCCAACACGCCCTCGGCCGCGCGACGCGGCCGCTCGGCGAGCATGCGCACATTGGTGCCCGCGGGGACGATCTCGACACATTTTTGCTTCACGTCGAGGGGTACGCCGTCGCGGATCAATCCGCGCACCACGCCCGTCTTGGGCGCGGCGATCGGGGTGTCGCCGATGCGGGCGATGACCTGGCCTTCCGTGACCGTATCGCCGATGTCGAGCCGGGTTTGGAATACTCCGGCCACCGGCGCATACACGTAGCGATCGCGCGACCAGCCGTTAACGGGTTTGGGCTCACCCGCCAATGCGCGAGTGGGGCCTTTTTCGACCACCGAGCCCAAAGTCTCGCCCCAGCCGGTCTCCACGGCCAGGTGGCAATTGCCGCCGGCGTCGAAGTTGGGGCCCAGGCCGATGACCAAGGGCGCGAGCTCGCGCTGGTCTTCTGGTATGGCGCGCTTTCTCATGCGCGCATCGACGAGGAGTTCGGGCGTCAGTGCCGCCAAAATCAGATCGAGTGGTGCCGTGCTGTAGGCAATGTCTGGCGAGCCGCTGTCGCGCCAGGCGCGGATATCGTCGATGCGTCGGCAGGTCTTGTCGAGAAATGTGGCGGAGCCATCGAAGGCGGCATCGGCGAAGGCCTGGCCGCGCCGGGTCACGGCGGGCAGGGGGCCTTCGGCCATGACCACGGCGTATCCGGCGTCGGTCAGGGCGCAGGCCACCGCCGAGGCCAAATCCTGGGCGCCGCGCACGACGGCGCAGGGGCGCAGCGTGGACATCAGAATTGGTAGCTCAGGTTGGCAAACCACATGCGTCCGGCGGCAGGAAAGCCGT
>NZ_JARJMT020000118.1 GCF_029335975.1 Tepidimonas sp. | reverse complement strand
AGCACAGCAGCGCTTGACCCGTGAGCTTGGCCAGACCGCCCACGTCTTGATCCAGCCAAAGGCCTCTTCGATGCGCTCGCGCACTTTAAGGCTGGTCGTGTCGCCCGCGCTCTTCTTGAACAGCCGGGCATCGGCGTAGGTCCCGCTGGCGTGGGTGTCGTTGCAGCGCTTGGCCCTGAAGTCCACCTCGGGATTGCGCCCGGATGGCGAGCCGCTGTCATCGTCCTTGCGCTTGAAGCGCTTGTGCGAGACCCAGGCTTCGATGAGCGTGCCGTCCACGCTGAAGTGCTCGTCGCTGTCGAGCCGACCCCACTGGGCGCTTGCCTTGACGCGCTCGAAGAAGGCGCGGGCGAGGTCTTCGTTGAACAGGCGTTCGCGGTTGGCGCTGAAGGTGGAATGGTCCCAGACCTTGTCCTCGATGTTCCGGCCCACGAACCAGCGGTAGAGCAGGTTGTCGTCGATGGCCTCGACCCGTTGGCGCTCGCTGCGGATGGAGAACAGGATGTGCAGCAGCAAGGCTTTGAGCAGCATCTCCGGTGGCACCGAGGGGCGGCCCCGGCGGGCGTACACCGCTTCGAATTCACGATCCATCGTCGCCAGCAGCGCATCGACCACGGCGCGCAGTTTGTGCAGCGAATGTGCCTGCGGCACTCGCTCTTCAAGGCTGATGTAGCTGAACATCACATCGCCCCTTGGAAGTTTTGCTTGCCTCTCATCGTCTTCGTCTGGGTCGTTTGCAGATGGCTTCAGATCGTAGCGGCTAAGCCGGGCGCCAGCGAGGGTTTTTCAACGGCCTGTTAAAGGGGGATCCGACGATGCGACGCTGGCTGCCCGACCTGCCTTCGCACTACCGCTGGTTCGACCGGCTGGGCTGGTGGCTGCTGCGCTTGGCGGCCCGGCAACCATGATGCGGCTGCCCGCCGCGACCTCGCCCGACGGCCTGGACGCCGCCTTCATCGGCGTGCCACTGGACATTGGCACGAGCCACCGGCCGGGCGCCCGCTTCGGGCCGCGCCAGATCCGGGCCGAGTCGTGCCTGCTTCGACCGTACAACATGGCCACCGGCGCGGCGCCGTTCGACACGCTGCAGGTCGCCGACCTGGGCGACGTGCCGATCAACACCTTCCACCTGCCCAAATCGGTCCAGATCATCGAGCAGCACTACCGCCCGATCATTGACCGGCACGCCGGAAGTCGGAGGTCTGAGCGTGCCGCAGGCGCTGGAGATCGTGCGTGGCTGCCGCGGCCTCAATCTGGCGGGCTGCGATGTGGTCGAAGTATCGCCGCCCTACGATCCCAGCGGCAACACCGCCTTGCTGGGCGCCAACCTGCTGTACGAGATGCTGTGCGTGCTGCCCGGCGTGGCCTATCGCTGATAGGGGCGGCGCAGCATGCTCTGGGCTGTATCGGCCGCGCGGCCCGCACAGCGTCGCGGTGGCTGTCACCCGCTGTACCGGTCTCACAGGCGCCTTCGCGCTACAGTGTCGCCATCTTATGGATGTGACGGAGACGACGATGGACATGAAGTCCTCCCCGCTGGCCCAGCTCAAGGACCCGACGTTGCTCAAGACCGACGCCCTGATCGACGGGCAGTGGGTGTCGGGCGCAGAGCGATTCGACGTGCATGACCCCGCCACGGGGCAAAAGCTGGCCGATGTGGCCAAACTGGGCCCCGCCGACGCCGAAGCGGCCATCGCCGCCGCCAATGCCGCCTGGCCGGCGTGGCGCCACAAAACGGCCAAGGAACGCGCGCAAATCCTGCGCAAGTGGTACGACCTGCTCATGGCCAATCAGGACGATCTGGGTCGGCTGATGACCGCTGAACAGGGCAAGCCCCTGCCCGAAGCCAAAGGCGAGGTCGCCTACGGCGCCAGCTTCGTCGAATGGTTTGCCGAGGAAGCCAAGCGCGTCAACGGCGAGACCCTGCCCCCCTTCGACAATAACCGCCGATTGCTGGTGCTGCGCCAGCCGATCGGGGTGTGTGCAGCAATCACACCGTGGAACTTTCCGCTGGCGATGATCACGCGCAAGGTGGCGCCGGCACTGGCCGCCGGCTGCCCGGTGGTCATCAAGCCGGCTGAACAGACACCACTGACGGCGCTCGCTGCCGCAGAACTGGCGCTGCGCGCCGGCATTCCGGCTGGGGTGCTCAACGTGCTGACCAGCGACGGACCCGGCAGCGTGGAAATCGGTAAAGTGCTCAGTGCGAGTGAGGTGGTTCGACACCTGAGTTTCACCGGCTCTACCGAAGTCGGTCGCATCCTGATGGCGCAGTGCGCGCCCACGGTCAAAAAGCTGTCGCTGGAGCTCGGCGGCAATGCACCGTTCATCGTTTTCGACGATGCCGACATCGACAGCGCGGTCGAAGGGGCGTTTGCCAGCAAATACCGCAATGCCGGCCAGACCTGTGTCTGCTCCAACCGGATTTATGTACAAGAAGGCGTGTACGAGGCCTTCGTGCAAAAGTTTGCCACCAAGGTGGCCACGGCCAGAGTGGGCAACGGCTTTGAGGACGGTGTCAACCAAGGTCCGCTGATCGAAGAGGCCGCGGTCCAGAAGGTGCAGCGCCACGTCGAAGATGCTGTCGCCAAGGGAGGCCGCTTGCTGACCGGCGGCCGGCGCCTGGGCGGGCTGTTCTACGCGCCGACCGTGATCGCCGACGCCCGCCCCGACATGCTGTGCGCGAGGGAAGAGACTTTCGGCCCGTTTGCGCCGGTGTTCAAGTTCCGCACCGAACAAGAAGCCATCGACGCCGCCAACGCCACCGAGTTCGGGCTGGCCAGCTACTTCTATAGCCGCGATGTGGGCCGCATCTTCCGCGTCGCCGAGGCGCTGGAATACGGCATGGTGGGCATCAACGTCGGCATTTTGGCCACCGAGCATGTACCGTTCGGCGGTGTCAAACAGTCCGGCCTGGGCCGCGAAGGCTCGCACCACGGCATGGACGAGTATGTGGAGCTGAAGTACGTCTGCATCGGCGACGTGCTCAAGTGAGGCCGCCCTGGCCCCCTGCCCGACCCGCCCGGGCGGCGCGCAACCTTTGCTCTACAATACGGCCTCGACGCGGGCGTCGTTCAATGGTAGGACCTGAGCTTCCCAAGCTCAAGACGTGGGTTCGATTCCCATCGCCCGCTCCAGCCCCCCGTGGTTGGACATTCCTTTCGGCCGATCGATGAGGACTGGCCGCGTGCAACCGGCGGCACTTTGGCCGCCGTCGATCGCTCCCGTATCGTGTTCAAAAACCTGACGGTCTATCGCATGGGCGACGGCTTTGCCGCGACCCTGGAGCAGATGGAGCAGGCTCTGGCCGCCCGGCCCTTCCAGCCCTGCGGCCCGACCCAGATGCAAAGCGAAGGCTGGCTGCCACCCCGCGGCCAGCCCCACGCCCCGTTGGTGGAATCGATCGCTGGCCACCGCCTGATGCGCTACCGCCTGGAGACCAAGCGCGTGCCCGCAGCGGTGGTCAAGCGCGAGTTGCAGGCACGCTGCGCGCAGATCGAAGCCAGCGAGGGACGCCAACCCGGCCGGCGAGAGCAGCGCGACCTCAAGGAGGCGATCGTGCAGGAACTGCTGCCGATGGCCTTTGCGCAGTCGGTGGACGTCCTGGTGTGGATGGACCTGGGCAGCGGGCGCATCGCCTTTGACAGCACCACGGCCAAGCGGGTGGACGCGGTGGTGACGGCACTGGTGCGCGCCCTGGATGGGCTGCGCGTGGAGCCCTTGCAGACTGTCCTGTCCCCGGCGGCCGCCATGGCGGGCTGGCTGGGTGCCGAGGCGGCAGACTGGCCCGCGCATTTCGCCCCCGGGCGTGAGGTCGAACTCAAAGGGGACGGCGACAGCCCCGCCGTGGTGCGCTTCACCCGCCATGTGCTGGATACCGAGGATATGCGGCGCCACCTCGCGCAAGGCAAGCGGCCGAGCAAGCTGGCGCTGGACTGGGATGGCCGTGTGACCTTCGTGCTCACCGACAGCGCACAACTGCGCCGATTGGCATTTCAGGACGGGGTGTTCGAGGACAACGACACGGGCGAGGCGGACGGCTTCGACGCCGACGCCACCATCGCCACGGGCGAACTGTCCGCGCTGATCGGCGACCTGATCGCAGCGTTGGGCGGCGAAGCGCCGCGCTGAATCACCCTTTGAGCAACTGACCGTCGCCGCCGGTGACGCGCACGTCGATCGGGATGCCTTGCTGCACGCTCATGGAGATGGTGCAAAACTCCTCGAACTGCCCGAGGATGCGGTCGAGATGCTCGTAGGCGTCCCCGGGGCGCTCTAATCGAATCTCGACTTCGATGCGCTGCACCCGCAGGCGATTGGCGGCATTGCGGCCGACGCTGGCACGCGCCACGGCAGTCAGGGTACCAGGGTCCTGCTTGAATTTGGTGAGCGCAAACGTCAGGCTCGCGCTCAGGCAGTTGGCCACCGCTGCCAGCAGGAGATGGCTAGGCGTCGGGCCTTGACCTTGCCCGAGCGGCGCCGGCTCGTCGCTCAATAGGTGTGGCCACTCGGCACCGAAGTCGATGTCGAACTGATAACCGCTGCGACGGGTCAAAGTCACGGTCACGGAGGATGCCATATGAGGGAAACTCCTAGTTGGCCAGCAGGCGCTGGCTTGATTTATATCAAAATGTCCACCGGCGTGGTCTAGCAAGCTTACCAGTCGTTGCGAATTCAGCAAAGGAATGCCAAACATGATCCAGTATGAGTATGAGTTAGACCGTCGTGCCGCGCTGCGCCGCATGGCTGCGTTGGCGGGTAGCGGTGCGGTATTGACCGGCGTCGGCACGGCTGCGACGCCCGTGCAGGCAAGCGTCGAGCCGGTGCGAACCCAGGCGCGCATCGTCATCGTGGGGGCCGGAGCCGCCGGGCTGGCGGCGGCGTCGCGCTTGTCGCAGCGGTTGCAAGGGGCTCGAATCACCTTGATCGATGCCCGGCGCGAGCATCTTTACCAGCCCGGCTACACGCTGGTCGGCACAGGTATCAAACCGGCCACATATGTTGTCTCCACCACCCAAGAATATATTCCGCGCGGGGTGGATTGGGTGCAGGAGGCCGCCGCGGAAATCGATCCCGAAGCTCGCAAGGTGGTCACCGCCGGCGGCCAATCGGTGCCATACGACTATCTGATCGTGGCATGCGGGCTTGAGCTCAACTACGGCGGCATCGAAGGCATGGACCCCGGCCTCATCGGCCGCGAAGGCATCGGCAGTATCTACTATGGCCCGCAAGCCGCTGCCGAGACGTGGAAAACCATGGCCGATTTCGCTCAAAAAGGCGGCGTAGCGCTGATGGGGCGGCCGCATACGGACATGAAATGTGCTGGTGCCCCGCTCAAATACACCTTCCTCACGGATGACCGGCTGCGTCGATCCAATCAGCGCGGCAAGGCGGAATTGCACTACCTCGCGCCACAAAAAGCGCTGTTTTCGGTCCCCATCGTCTCCGAGAAAGTGCGCATGTTGTTTCGGCAGCGCGACATCAAAACCCACATGGAGCATCGCTTGGTGGCCATCGACGCCGGACGGCGCATCGCCACCTACGAGTCGCCTGCCGGTCGCACCGAGATGCAGTGGGACTTCATCCACATCGTGCCCCCGATGCGCGCCCCCGCAGTGGTGCGCAACAGCCCGCTGCCGTGGCAAGAGGGGCCCTTTGCCGCCGAGCGCTGGATCGAGGTCGATCGCGAGACGCTGCGCCACAAGCGCTATGCCAACGTGTTTGGTGTCGGTGATATTGCCGGCGTGCCCAAGGGCAAAACGGCGGCCAGCGTCAAGTGGCAGGTTCCGGTGGCGACTGACCATCTCATCGGCGAGATCGCGGGCAAGCCGTCCAGCGAGAAATACAACGGCTACACCTCCTGTCCGCTGATCACCCGGCTCGGTCGCGCGATGCTGATCGAGTTCGACTATCAAGATAACTTGTATCAGTCGTTCCCTGGCTTTATCGCACCGCTGGAAGAACTCTGGGTCAGTTGGGTGATGAAAACTATGGCACTTAAGCCGACCTATATCAGCATGCTGCGCGGCCGCGCTTGAATGACGAATGCGCATAGAAAAGGAGCGACAACGCCATGAAAGAATATGATTTTTGGGTGTTCTTAGCGGTGTTTCAAGAAATGCTTGGGCCGCTGTTGTGGATCTTGCCCTTGATCGCGCTGGGCGCGGTCGTGGGATTTGTGTGGGTGTGGCGGCGCGATGGGCGCTTGGTGTCGCGCCGGCTGGTGCGTGCAGAGCTCCTGGGCCTGCTCGGCGGTGGACTCGCGCTGGTGATCATGGCAGCCGTGTCGTCCTCCGGATTTACCGATGCAGCGGGGCCGGCCGATTGGTTTCTGATCATGATCGTCTACGGTATCGGCTTTGCGGGCACCACACTGCTTGCTTATACCGTGATGGGCGTGTGGAGCCGGCCGACCCATTCGGCCGCCTAACGCCACGGACGGCTCAGCCCCCGGCGATCGGCGGCCAGACCGCCAGTACGTCGCCAGGGGTCAATCGGTGAGCGCTGCGCTCGGATGGCGGGATGAACACCCCGTTGACGAGCACCAGATGGACCAGTTTTGGCGGCAATCGGTGTTGGTCGATCACGGCTTGAACCGTCGCGCCATCGGCAACGGTGATTTCGACCTGGTTGAACCGCGACCCTGGGGGCAGATAATCCTCCAAAGTCGCAAACAGCTTGAGCAGAACTTGCATGGCGGCACGGCTCCTCAGCGGCGATACCGGTCGGTGGCTGCACTCCAATGGGCGTGGCCTTGCGCGGCATCCAGATAGGCTGCCATGAATTGCGTCGGCTCCCGCATCAACTCACGCTTCCATTTGCCCAGGCGAATCCTGCCCTCGACCAAACCACGCAACGCACCCACATGATCGGTCCAACCCACGGTATTGCAGCCGATCATCACCTCGCCATCGAAGCACAAGCTCAAAACCTTGCGGTGCTCGATATCCACCTGCTCCACACGATCACCGCCGGGCACACCCTGCCAGTTGCCAAAACTGGTGGAGATTAGTCCGAGCGTATCGAGCACATTGATCTGGGTGACCCCGCGCAATTCGGCCCGGCGTCCTACCATATTGTGTGCAGCCACGCGAGCTTGCTCGGCCGCATTGGGCTGGATGGCGCTAACGATGGTGGTGCCGGAGACCTTGTCGAACGCCTCTGCGCAATCGCCCGCCGCGAAGACCCCGGCCACATTGGTCTGCATATGCTCATCGGTCAGCACCCCTTGCAGACAGCGGATGCCCGAATCTTCAAGAAAATCGATGGCTGGCTTGACCCCAGCGGCGATGATGACCAGATCGGCTTCCAGCGCATGGCCGTTGGACAGACGCGCGATCAGCGGAGCGCCGGGCTCGATCGCTTCGAGCCGCGTGCTGGTGTGCACCGACACGCCCTTGGCTTGGCACCAGTCGCGGATCATGCCGCCAGCGGCCGGCCCCATCATGCGTGGCACCATGCGGTCGCCCATCTCGACGATGGTCAGGGTCACGCCGCGTTGTTGCAACGCCTCCATGATGATGCAGCCGATGAAGCCAGCCCCCAGTTGCAACACGCGGGCCCCTGGCCGAGCCCGTTCCATAATGGCACGGGCATCCGCCAAGGTCCAGCAGTGATGCACCCCGGGCAGATCGATGCCTGGGACCGGCGGGCGCACAGGACGCGAGCCAGTAGCGATCAGGAGCCGGTCGTAGGTCAGGGTACGCTCGCCATCCAGCCGCACGGTGCGCGCCGAGGCGTCCACCGCGATCGCCTGCCCTTGCACCCGCTCGATGCGCAGGCGCTCGTAGTGGTCGGCGGTTTTGCGCAGATAAGTGCCCGCCTCGTCGATATGACCGATCAGCAGGTACGGAATCGCCATGCGTGAGTACGGCGGCTCCGGCTCGTCGCCCACGAGTGTGATGTGATCCGTAGGTGCATGCTTGCGGATGGTTTCGGCCGCGATCACCCCGGCTGGTCCAGCCCCCAGAATGACGTGATGAGTCATGTCGAGCGGTAGATCAAAGACCCAGACGCGCCTTGGTTTCGGCGGTGGGACGGCCTTGCTCGTCCCAACCCCGCACCGCGTAGTATTTGGGTAGCATCTCGGGCAGCTTGTTGACCAGCCCCTTGGCCGGGCCGCTCTTGGCAGGCTCGGTCAACAGGCGCGGTGGCAGGCTGTCATCCTTGGCCGTGAAACCGGCCGCGTTGTTGAACTCGCGCTCCATGTTCCAGATGCGCTCACCGATGCGCTCCAGCTCCTCGGTGGTGTATTCATCACCACAGGCGGCCGCCACCTGCGGCGCGACGTCGGCCAGCCCCCAGGCAAAACTGGTGAAGATGCAGATGCCTGCCGAGTCGAACGCCGCCGTGGCATCCTGGAAGGCTTTGACCAACTCGGGCTTGCCCTCGGCTGTCAACGGATCGGTTTTCACCGGAATGCCCAGCACTTCGGACGCCACCGTGTAGCCGCGCAGGTGGCAAGCACCGCGGTTGCTGGTCGCATAGGCCAAACCCATACCTTGGATGCCGCGCGAGTCGTAGGCCGGAAACTCCTGCCCTTTGACACTCATGGACAGCTCGGGGTGGCCATATTTTTCGCACAGGCGTTTGGAGCCCAGCCCGATCTCTTTGCCAAACCCGACGCCGTTGGCCGTCATGTCCGCCAGCTCGCACAGGGCGCGAGCGGAGCCGAAGGGCGCCTCGATGCCGATCTGCTCTCGGGTCAATACACCGAGCTCATACAGCTCCATGACAGCGCCAACGGTGGCGCCAAAACTGATCGGGTCCATGCCCTGTTCATTGCAGATCAGGTTGGCGTACTGCAGCGCCTCTAGATCGTTCACGCCATTGGCTGCCCCCAGCGCCCATGCGGCCTCGTACTCCAGCCCGCCGCTGGCCCCCCAGTACTGGGGTTTGTTTTGTACGCTGAAGTGCGTTTCGTCGATCTTGCTGATGCGCCCGCAGGCAATGGTGCAGCCAAAGCAGGCCTGATTGGTGACCAGTTGGGTCTTGCCATCGCTGGGACGCGGCGTCAGCATGGCCTCGGCCGAAATGTCTTTGGCGCCCTCGAACTGCACGTCGCGGTGGTTGCGCGTGGGCAACGCGCCGATCTCGTTGATGACATTCATCAGCACTTGCGTGCCGTACTTGGGCAGCCCCTGCCCCGTCACGGCATTGTCGGCCAGGATTTTTTTCTTTTCTTTCGTGACCTGCATGAAGGCCTTGGGATCGCGGAGATTGCCCACGCCTTTGGTGCCGCGTACCGCGATGGCCTTGAGATTTTTGCTGCCCGCCACCGCACCGACACCGGAGCGGCCGGCGGCGCGGTGCAAATCGTTGACCACCGCCGCATACAGAACCTGGTTTTCGCCCGCACGGCCGATGCTGGAGATGCGCAGCAGCGGATCTTGCAGCGAGGTCTTGAGGATCTCCTCCGTCTGCCAGACCGATTTGCCCCACAGGTGCGAGGCGTCGCGCAGCTCGGCCTCGTCGTCGTTGACGTACAGGTATACCGGCTTGGGCGATTTGCCCTCGAAAATGATCATGTCCCAGCCGGCCATCTTGAGCTCCGCGCCCCAATACCCGCCCGAGTTGGAGCAGGCCATGGCCCCGGTCAGCGGCCCCTTGGTGATGACGGTGTAGCGCCCGCCGGTAGAAGCCATCGTGCCGGTCAACGGGCCGGTGGCCCAGATGATCTTGTTGTCGGGCGACAGCGGATCGACCTTGGGGTCCACCTCCTCGACCAGGTATTTGCTGCCCAGCCCGCGCGAGCCCAAGTATTGGCGCGCCCAGGTCATGTTCAGCGGCTCGGCCGTGCAGGTGCCAGCCGTCAGATTGACGCGCAGGATTTTTCCAGCCCAAGACATTTTTGTGCTCCTTTGACGATCAGGCGGCAGCCGTCTGGTTGCCCAGTTTGTCGGCCCACTGCTTCATGCGGTCGATGCCGGTCCAATTGGCATCGATGAAGGTGATGGCGCCCGTGGGGCAGGCATCGGCGCAGGCCGGGTCGCCACCGCACAGATCGCACTTTTGGACCTTGCCGGTTTCCTGCACGTAATTGACCGTGCCAAAGGGGCAGGCAATGGTGCAGACCTTGCAGCCCACGCAAGTGGTCTCGTTGACGACCTTGGCCCCCGTGAACTTGTCGACGGTGATGGCCTCCACCGGACAGGCGTGCAGGCACCACGCCTCGTCGCACTGGGTACAGGTGTAGGGCACCTTGCGCCCGGTGTGGTGGAAGTGGAACACCTTGATGCGCGATTTGGACGTCGCGTATATGCCGTAGTTTTCGAACGAGCAGGCCATTTCGCACTGAAGGCAGCCCGTGCACTTGGCCGGATCGATGTGCAGCACCTTTTGCATGCTTGATCTCCTGGGGGTATTGGCACCACGCGGGCGCCTTGTGAATTTCATCGCCTTGGTGCAACATTGTCGAAGCACAATCCCCTGCTATTCTTGGGGATAACCCTAGCCGGTCCGGGGGATGCGCGGAATTTCTCAAAATGCGACAGTGGTCCGGCTCGACTGACGCTGCGCCGAATCGGCATGTGTCGTCCAATAGTTTGGCGCAGCCCAAAACGATCAGGAGACAACCTTGGCCCTTGCCTCCAGCAGCCCCGGCGGGTCGGCCGGCACGTATCCGATTCCTGCACACGCCCGTACTCTTGCCATCGACCAGGCCCGGCGCCGGATGCTCGTCGACCCGCAATTCGACGGGGATGTGCCAGGCCTAGAGCCTTGGATCGCGTCCTCGTGGCGCCGCTGCCTGGCGCGCGGGCAGCGACCGGGCGAGCGCGTGATGTTCGACTGCGTCAGCGCCGCCGCCATACGCCGGACTCTGGAGGCCAGTCACGCCCTGCGGCAGGCGGCCAGCCCCATCATCGACCGGACGCTGGGTCGGGCGATGTCGGACACCGGTTACTTCGCGCTGCTGACCGATGCGCAAGGCGTCGTCATCGATGTGCATGGCCCAGTCGATCCCGGCAACCGCCATGTCCACGCGATTGCCCGCATCGGCGTGAACCTGTCGGAAGGGGCCATCGGCACCTCCGCCATCGGCGCCGCGCTGGTCGAGCAAATGCCGGTCTGGCTGCACCGCGGGGAGCATTTTTTTGACGACACAGCGGTCTACAGCTGCGCCGGGGCGCCGCTGTTCGACCCCGACGGCGCATGTATCGGCATGCTCGATCTGACCGGCGTCATGGCCCCGGAGCGCCGCGCCCTCAAGCACCTGGTCAGCGTGACGGCACGGCGCATCGAAAACGCCCTGGTACTGCTGCGCCCCCATGCCGTGAGCCTGCGCCTGACATGGCCGGGGCACCTGCCGGGTGATGACGACGATGGCATCCTGATCCTCGACGCCGACGGGTGCATAGTGGGCGCCAACCGCACGGCCACCGAGATGCTGGACCTGCGCCCGGGCACAGGAGCGAGCCCGGGCGGCTGGCCCCACGCGGACGAGGTGTTTGCCGTGCCGCATGGCGACTTGTTCAGCGCCGCGCGTCGGGGGCGCGGGCCGCTCGAATTGCCCAGTTGGCTGGGGCTGCGACTGCTGGTGCTGGCGCAGTCGGGACACGACGACGCGCTGCACGGGGCGACCCTGCCCCTCAAAAGCCGGGAAGCAGCCCTGATCCGCCACGCCGTGGCGCAAGCGGGCGGCAATGTGGCCGAAGCAGCGCGCCAACTGGGGATCAGCCGGGCCACCGTCTACCGCAAGCTGCGGCAGCGCTGAACCCGCGATGCCGCGGCGTCAGCGCGAGACATTGGGGTGAAACGGCCGCACGCCATCGACCGTGAAGCTGGCAATGGCGGACTGCCCTGCTGGGCCGGTGATCCAGTCGATGAAAGCCTGCCCCTCAGCCGCCTTGACGTGGAGATGGCGCGCTGGATTGACCAGGATGACGCCATAGGGATTCAGCAAGCGCGCATCCCCCTCGACCACAATGGCCAGGTAGGCGCGGTTTTGGAAGCGCAGCCAGGTACCCCGGTCGGTCAACACATAGGCGCCGATGCCCGCTGCCATGTTCAGGGCGGGTCCCATGCCGCATCCGCACGGCCGGTAGCCATGACCCGCATTGGGCTGCCCCGCCAGTGCCCAATAGCGCAACTCGGCTGCGTGCGTACCGCTTTTGTCACCGCGCGAGACGAAAGGGGCATTCACCCGGGCGATTTGGCGCAGGGCCGCGGCGATGTCATGCCCCTTGGCGCCCGCCGGATCCGCCCGGGGGCCCACCAGCACGAAGTCGCTGACCATCACCTCGTGCCGCTGCACGCCCCAGCCCTCGGCCACCAGCCGTTCTTCTGCCTCTTTGTCGTGCACGAGCACCACATCGGCATCCCCCCGGCGGGCCATGTCCAGTGCCTGCCCGGTACCCAGCGCTGCCCCTGCAACCACAGCGCAATCGCCACGTTGTGCAACGCGCTCAGACGCATCAGATACGGCCGCTGGAACACCAAGGCCGCACGCATCCCGGGCGCGCGGCGCAGCTCGCCCTCTACGGGCAACAGGGCCATGAGCGCCCGCAACAGGGTGCTCTTGCCACTGCCGTTGCTGCCCACCAGCGCCAGCGACAAATCGCCTTTGCTGTTATCCAACGTGATCGCCGTCGTCATGACGCGGGTAAAGCCCTCGATATTGCCGCCCACGACCATCACCGCCCCGACCTCCGAGACCGCACGCGCAAACGCCGTGATCGCAATCGTCAGCAGCGCGTACCGCTCATTCCAGGCAAGCAGCCAGCCGCGCCACACCGTCCCGGCGCCCAACTCGCGCAACTGTTCGCCATGCTGGGACTCCACATCCTCGACCACCTGGCGCGTGAGCCCAGTCACCAGCGGCAACACCAGCACTGTCTGCGCCAGCACCATGGCCTGAAAGGCGAACAACCAACCCAGGAAGCCCAGCGGCCCCGAACGGGACAACAGCAAGTACACCACCAGCCCGATCACCACCGACGGGACCGCCAGCAAGGTGTTCACCACCGTGACGACAGCCGCGCGGCCTGGAAAACGCGCCACGGCCAGCCATGCCCCGATCGGCAACCCCAGTCCGCACGCCAACGCGCAGGCCGCCGCACCGACCGTCAGCGAACGCGCGACGATCTGCCACAACGTGGCATCCCCCGATAGCAGCAAGCCCCAAGCGACGACCAAGCCCTGCGCAAACGACTCCATGGCCGCGCACCGTAGCGGCCGACCGGGTGGCGAGCGCCCAAGGCTTGCCCGGAATGCAGGCGCCTGCATATGTCAGAATCGTGGGAAGAGCGGCTGGGCCAGCCGCTGGTGCACTGGGAGCGGGGCCAGGCCGCCACTCTGACCCCGTTTGCCGAAAAGCTCATCTGGACCGAGCGTCTGGCGCAGGCCCGCCTCACACCGCAGATCGAGGCTCTGCGGGCCGAGCTGGCGCGCACTTTCGCGCTGGCCTTCGACCCGGACAGCCATGTGCTGCCGCTATACGCCAGCCACGACGATGCGCTGGCGTTGCTGCAGGCACATGCCGCCGAACATGCGCGCTTGCATCTGGACATCCGTTTTTGTGGCAGCGTGCAAGCGCTGCACGCGCTCAACGAGGGGCGCTGCGTGATCGCCGGCTTTCACACCCGCGAGCAAGCCGGTATCGACAGCCCTGCGGCGCACGCCTTGCGGCTGTTGCTCACCCCCGGGCGGCACAAGCTGCTGGGCTTTGCGCAGCGCTGGCAGGGCCTGATCGTCCCCGCGGGCAATCCGCGCCGGCTGCGGGGTCTGGCAGATGTGGCGCGCTGGCGGCTGCGCTTCGTGAATCGGCCCGAAGGCACCGGCACCCGGCTGCTGCTGGATGGGCTGCTGCACGAAGCGGGCTTGCAGCCGCAGGAACTGCCGGGCTACGACCGCTGCGCGCCCTCGCACGTCGCCATGGCGCAAACCGTGGCCAGTGGCGCTGCGGATGCAGGCCTGGGCACGCAAGCGGCCGCGCAGCGGCTGGGGCTAGGCTTTGTGCCCTTGGTGCGTGAGCGCCATGACCTCGCCTGCCTCAAGACCGCGCTAGAGCAACCCGGGCTGCGCGCCCTGCGCCAGGTGTTGAGCACGCCCGGGTGGCAGGCACGACTGGCCGACATTCCAGGCTATGCCCCGCTGGACTGCGGCGCCGTCTTGTCGCTGACCGCGACGCTGATGTGGTGGCGCCTGCCCCCGAAAGCCCGGCCCCGGCCAGCTGCGGGGTCAAAATAGCTCCCGCTCCGCCTCCAGATACGCCAGGCTGGTGTATTTGCCGATATTGGAGTCAAAGCCCGCCATTGCCCGCGCCCGTGCGGCCACGCGCGGGTCCTTCAGCACGAGATCCTTGGCCTTCTCCAGCGGAATGCCATCTTTGACGGCCTGCACGCATGGCTCCCAAATGCCTCTGAGGAAGGTGCCATAGTCGCGCAGCAGCGTCTTGCTGCCGCGCCCATGCCCCGGCCACCACACCTGGTCGCCGGCCGCCTGCTGCAGCGCGTCGTAGTACTTGAACGTCCCGGGGTAGGAACCATCGTCGATGTTGGCAATGCGGTTTTCCATCGCAATGTCGCCCACATAAGTGAAGCGATCCTGCACCACCTCCACGCACAGATCGGACGGCGTATGCGCCTGGCCATAGTGGTGCATGCGCAGGGTGACATCGCCAAAGGTAAAGGTCTGCCCGTGTTGCACCGGCCGATTGGGCGCCACCACCTGCGTGCCCATCGTGGCTTGGTTGGTCCAGCGCTCCATCAGGCTGCGCCACAAGTTGCCTTCGGCCCCCTTGATCTGCTCGATGGTGTGGGGCAGAGCGTAAATCGGCAGCGACTCGCCAAATGTCTTGACGAAGGCGTGGTTGCCCAGCCAGTGGTCGCCGTGGTAGTGGCTGTTGAAAATCGCCACCACGGGCTTGTCGGTCACGGTGCGGATCATGCGGATGGCCATCTCGCCGTGCTGCAGCGAGCAGCCGGCATCGAGCAACACCACCCCCACCGAGGTGACGACGAACACCACATTAGCCATCACCCCGCGGTTTTCTGGGGTGGGAAAGCCGTCTTGGGCGTAGATCAACCAGACATGGGGGGTGATACGCTCGGGCTTGATGTCGGGCACGGGCGGCCCTTCGATGAAGTCCTGCAACTGCTGGGCGAACAGCCGCACCTCGGGCACGGCGGCAAGGCCAGCCCCAACCAAACCCGATCCGGCGGCGATTTGCAGCCAGCGTCGGCGGGATACAGAGGCTAAAGACATGGATGGCAACTCCTGTGGTGCGGTGCGCGGGCCAGGGGCCTTCGGCCAAACCGTTTACTCGATAAGCATACAACGATTACCCCATTGTGACGAGATCCTGTAGCGTCCAATGGGTGACATGCGGCCTGCTGCCGACCCACGCGCCCGTCGCCTTGGGATGCGATAGGAATGCGGTGGGCCAGCTGGTCACGCTGGAACACCGCTGGCACATCTGCGATCCGCATGCCCAGCGCGGTGCCGATGGTCACCGTCAGCGGCTCAGTACTGTGCAGTGCTGTGCCATGGCCAAGGAGGCCATCTGCGTTTTGTCACCGATTTCGGACAGGGCGACCACGGCGCGTTGGCGGCTGTGTCAAAGGCACAGCAGTGGAAAATCTGGCTGATTGGACTGGTGCGCGGGGGGGGACTCGAACCCCCACGGTGTGCCACCGTCAGGACCTAAACCTGGTGCGTCTACCAATTTCGCCACCCGCGCGCCGGCGGGCCACTGACACGCGCCCGCACACCTCAGAAGCGCTGATTGTAGCCGGGGCCGATCGGCCCTTTGCAGGGTGCGCCTCAGAACAACTCGATGTCACCTTCCGCACCGCGCTGCGCAGCCGACTCGCCGCACTGAAGGGAGTCCTCGAACCCCCGCACGGCATTGCGTCCTTCGGCCTTGGCCAAATAGACGGCGCGATCGGCACGCTCGAAAGCATCTGAGGGGGTGTCATGCTCCCGCACCAGCGTGTAGCCGATGCTGACCGTGATGCGGCCGACCTGCGGGAAGGGATAGTCCTCAACGTTGCGGCGAAGGCGCTCGAAAGCCGCATGCGCCGCCTGCGCGTCGCAGGCACGCACAAGCGCCACGAACTCCTCCCCTCCAAATCGGTACAGCCGGTCGTCGTGCCGGAAGGTGCTGCGCAATATCCTCGCGATCAGCAGCACCACTTCGTCGCCGATCAAGTGGCCATAGCGGTCGTTGACAGACTTGAAATGATCCACGTCGATCACGGCCAGCCAGTACGGTCCGTGGCAGCGGCGCTGCTCGCCGGGAATGTTTGGCGGGGCGGTGTCGCGCCGCGTGGCCTTGAAAAACATGTCGTCAAACGATTTGCGATTGAGAAGCCCCGTCAGGGTGTCGCGCTCGCTGGCGTCGAGCAGGTTGATGAAGTTCTCGAAAATCCGTGCCATCCCTTCCGCCACACGGACCGTATGGGCATCCGGGGCTCGGTCCATCACCGCTTCGATGAGCAATCGGCGCTCGGCCTCGGTAAGCACTGGAACCAACAGACGCACATGGCCCTGACCTGCCAGGAGGCGGGTCTGGCCCACACGCCAGACATCTTCCCGGTCTGGGTCATCGTGCACCCACGGCAAATCGGACAATGAGACCCAGGGAGCGGACGATTGGGGCACGGCCATGCCCCGCTCCAAGCGGGCCCGGGTCAGCAGACGATCGTGTCCGTCATCGGGCAGGGCCTCCCACAGTGCGACGCTGCGCGCTTGCAGCAAGGGCAGAAGAACCTCCACCAGCGTCGCGTCCATGCTGTCGCGGTCTCTGCCGCGCGTCAGGCGAGCGAGCTGCTCGAGGTGCTGCAATACCTGGCCCATGGCTCCCTGGTCGGCGTTGAGGGCGGCAATTGTTGTTGTTTAATTTTTTGATCTTATCACCCATGGGGATGCTGTGCACGGTGAAATCCCCGGGCGCGGCGATGTGGCACCATCGCACCATGTCGTTGACCTGCGGTGTCGATCATTACGAGAACTTTCCCGTCGCGTCCATCTTGTGTCCGGGGCGTTGGCGCTCGGCGGTCGTGGCCATCTACCGCTTTGCCCGCATGGCTGACGATGTGGCCGACGAAGGGGATGCAGCGGCAGCAGAGCGGCTGGCGGCTTTGGCCGTGCTGCGCCAGGCCCTGCGGGCCATGTGGCACGGTGGACAGCCACCTGCGGCGACTCCTGTTACTTGGTTGCCCATGCTGGCAGCCTTGGACGATGCGCGGCGCCGCCATGATCTGCCTCTGCCCCCTCTGGAGGCCCTGTTGGATGCGTTCGAGCAGGACGTGCGCTGGCGTGCCGAAGGCCGGCGCTACCGCGACGATGCGGAACTGCTGGCCTATTGCGCGCGTTCGGCCAACCCGATTGGCCGCCTGCTGCTACACTTGGCGGGCATTGACGATGCCGAGGCTGAGCGCGAAAGCGACGCCATCTGCACCGCACTGCAACTCATCAACTTTTGGCAAGACCTGGGCCACGATCTGTCCCGCGGACGCTGCTATCTGACAGAGTCCGCCTTGCGTGCGCATGGGCTGCCCACATCGGGAGAGCTGCCTGCGCTGTCAGAGGCTGCACTGGCCCCCATCGTGCTTGACGGCTGTCGCCGAGCACGCGCGTTGCTGCGGCGGGGATGGGGGCTGCCTGCCCGTCTGCGCGGACGCTTCGGGTGGGAATTGCGTCTGGTCTTACAGGGGGGGCTGCGCGTGCTGGAGCGGATCGAAGCCGTTGGCGGCCACACCCTCACCCACCCACCGCGGCTGTGCAGGCGCGACTGGCTGTTGCTCCTGGTCCGCGCCGTTCGACACCGCCCACCGTCCGTTGGGGACAATCCCATATGCTGAATCCGACGATGCTAGGCCGCGCGGCCCTGGCTGCGCTGATATTGGCGGCGCTGCCGTGGTCGTGGACAGCCCCCGCTGCCGAACCCAACACGACTGCGCCGAGTGCCGCCATCCCGCCGACGTCGGCGCCAGTGCGGGTACAGCCGCTGAGCCAGGTGGCACTGCGCCCCGAGCGACAAGCCAGCGCCCAGGTGGTGGCGCGCAACGAGGCCCGCATCGCCGCCGAGGTGGGCGGCGTGCTGCTGCGCTGGAGTGCCGACGTGGGCCAGCCGGTGCGGGCGGGGCAGCCGCTGGCTTGGCTGGACGCCGCCGACCTAGAGCTGGCGCGGGATCGCGCCCGCGCTGCGCGCGACGCCGCCC
>NZ_JARJMT020000116.1 GCF_029335975.1 Tepidimonas sp. | reverse complement strand
CTGCCGCCGACCAGGCCGCCCAGCAGCCCGCGCACGAGCTGCCGGCCCAGGTGGGTGCCAATCTGGCGCACCGCGGTTTTGACCACCGCCTGGACCAGTCCGTCGTGCTGCCCGCCGCGGGGGCCGGTGCGGCCAAACAGCACCTCGCCCACGCGGGCGCCGAGGCCGGAGGCATCGGCCGGTGGCGACTGGGGCGTGGCGCCCGCAGCGTCGCGCGGCGGCTGACCGCCCTGGTGGCTGGCGCGCAGCCGCTCATAGGCGCTTTCGCGGTCTACTGCCTGGTCGTACACCCCCGCGACCAGCGAGCCGTGCAGCAGCGCCTGGCGCTCTTGGGGCGTGACCGGCCCCAGACGGCTGCCGGGCGGCATGACCCAGGCCCGCTCGGTCTCGCTTGGGCGGCCTTTGGCGTCGAGCAGGCTCACCAGGGCCTCGCCCACGGCCAGTTCGGTGATCGCGGCCTCGATATCCAAGCCAGCCTTGGGCCGCATCGTCTGTGCAGTGGCCTTGACGGCCTTCTGGTCGCGCGGGGTAAAGGCGCGCAGCGCATGCTGGATGCGGTTGCCCAACTGGCCCAGCACGCTGTCTGGGATGTCGAGCGGATTTTGGGTCACGAAGTACACGCCCACCCCCTTGGAGCGCACCAGCCGCACGACCTGTTCGATGCGTTCGACCAACACCTTGGGCGCGTCGGAGAACAGCAGATGCGCCTCGTCGAAAAAGAACACGAGCTTGGGCTTGTCCAGGTCCCCCACCTCGGGCAGCGTCTCGAACAGTTCCGACAGCAGCCACAGCAAAAAGGTGCTGTACAGCCGCGGCGCATGCAGCAGCTTGTCAGCAGCCAGGATGTTGACCACACCCTGGCCGTCCACGGTCTGCATTAGGTCGGCGATGTCGAGCATCGGCTCGCCAAAAAATCGGTCTGCTCCCTGCTGCTCCAGCGCCAGCAGCCCGCGCTGAATGGCGCCAATGCTGGCAGCACTGATGAGGCCGTATTCGGTGGTGAACTGTCGGGCGTTGTCGCCGACGTGCTGCAGCATCGCGCGCAGGTCCTTCAGGTCCAACAGCAGCAAACCCTGGTCGTCGGCGATCTTGAACACCAGGTGGAGCACACCCGCCTGGGTGTCGTTGAGTCCCAGCATACGCGCCAACAGCAGCGGCCCCATGTCGCTGATCGTGGCGCGCACGGGGTGGCCCTGCTCGCCAAACACATCCCAGAGCGTCACCGGGCAGGCGGCGGGTGGCGGCGGCGCGATTCCACGGTCTGCCAGCACCTGGGCCAGTTTGCCCTCGATGCGCCCGGGCTGGCTGATGCCGGTGAGGTCGCCCTTGACATCGGCCATGAACACCGGCACCCCCAGGCGCGAGAAGCCCTCGGCCATGGTCTGCAGGGTGACGGTTTTGCCAGTGCCGGTGGCGCCGGTCACCAATCCATGGCGGTTGGCTTTGTCAGGCAGCAGCAGGCACTCGACGGCATCGCGGCGGGCGATCAGGATCGGTTCGGTCATGATGGGTAGTCCTGGGCATGGGGCGCTGGCGGCTGGCTGTCAGAGGGGCACAGGTAAAATATCAAGCTACTCCGACGGTCAGCCTGACCCGATTATCGCGACGGAATCGACGAGGTTTGCATGGCAGGACACTCTAAGTGGGCCAATATTCAGCACCGCAAGGCGCGCCAAGACGAGAAGCGCCAGCGCATCTGGACGCGGGTGGTGCGCGAGATCATGATCGCGGCGCGCCAGGGCGGCGGTGACCCGGCCGCCAACCCGCGCCTGCGACTGGCCATCGACAAGGCCAAGGCTGCCAACATGCCGGCCGACACCATCAAGCGCAATATCGACAAGGCCACCGGCAACCTCGAGGGCGTCAACTACGAAGAGGTGCGCTACGAGGGCTACGGTATCGGCGGCGCGGCCATCATCGTCGACTGCATGACGGACAACCGCGTGCGCACCGTGGCGGAGGTGCGCCATGCGTTTAGCAAGCACGGCGGCAACTTGGGTACCGAGGGCTCGGTGGCGTTCCAGTTTCAGCACTGTGGGCAAATCGTCTTCGAGCCCGGCACCAGCGAAGACAGGGTGGTGGAAGTCGCCCTGGAGGCCGGCGCCGACGATGTGCTGACACAGGCAGACGGCTCCATCGAGGTGCTGACCGCGCCGGCGCAGTTCGAGGCGGTGCGCGATGCGCTGCAGGCTGCGGGGCTGACCCCCGCGATGGCCGAGGTGACCTGGCGGCCTTCCAACACCGTGGCGCTGGAGGGTGAGGACGCCCAGCGTATGCAAAAGCTGCTCGATGCCATCGAGGACCTGGACGACGTACAGGACGTCTTCCACAACGCGGAACTGCCGCAATGAGCGAACGCATTCGGGTGTTGGTCGTCGGTGGTGGTGGCCGCGAGCACGCGCTGGCCTGGAAGCTCAAACAATCGCCGCGCGCCGCGCAGGTGTTCGTGGCCCCCGGCAATGGCGGTACTGCGCTCGATCCTGACCTCATCAATGTCCCGATCACCGACATCGCAGCCTTGCGCGACTGGGCGCTGGCCAACCGCATCGGCCTGACGGTGGTGGGGCCAGAGGCTCCGTTGGCCGCTGGCATCGTGGATACATTTCGGGCTGCGGGCCTGCGCATCTTTGGCCCGACCCAGGCCGCCGCGCAGTTGGAGAGCTCCAAGGCCTTTGCCAAAGCTTTCATGCAGCGCCACGGCATCCCCACGGCGGCGCACGAGACCTTCTCCGATCCCGTGGCGGCGCACGCCTATGTGGATCGGATGGGGGCCCCCATCGTGGTCAAGGCTGACGGCCTGGCAGCGGGCAAGGGCGTGGTGGTGGCCATGACCACCGCCGAGGCGCACGAGGCGATCGACCTCATGCTGCTGGACAACCGCCTGGGCGTGCAGCACAACGCCGAGGGTGCGCGCGTGGTCATTGAGTCTTACTTGCACGGCGAGGAGGCCAGCTTCATCGTGCTGGTGGACGGCACCCATGTCTTGCCACTGGCCACCAGCCAGGACCACAAGCGGCTGCTGGACGGCGACGCCGGGCCCAACACCGGCGGCATGGGGGCGTATTCGCCCGCCCCCGTCGTCACGCCTGTGGTGCATGCGCGCGCCTTGCGCGAGGTGATCGAGCCGACCGTGCGTGCCATGGCGGCCGAGGGTATGCCGTACACGGGCTTTTTGTACGCCGGGTTGATGGTGGCGCCCGACGGCAGCGTCCAGACCCTGGAGTTCAACTGCCGCATGGGCGACCCCGAGACGCAGCCCATCCTGATGCGTCTGCGCAGCGACTGGGTGGAGGTGTTGTTGGCGGCGACCGACGGGCGGCTGGACACTGTGTCCCTGGACTGGGACCCACGTGTTGCCCTGGGTGTGGTGGTGGCAGCAGCCGGCTACCCGCTGACTCCCCGCAAGGGGGATGCCATCGCCGCGCTGCCGGCACAGACGCCGGATGCCGTCGTTTTTCATGCAGGTACCGCACTGCAGCAGGGGCAGCTCATCACCAGTGGCGGGCGCGTACTGTGTGCCACGGCGCTGGGGGATGACGTCGCTGCAGCCCGCCAAAGAGCCTACGAACTGGTGGGTGGAATTGCCTTCGACGGCATGCAGTACCGACACGACATCGGCCACCGCGCGCTGGCGCGCCAGGCCGGCTGAACGCCCCCGCGGCCGGACAGACCGGCCGCCCGCTGCCCTGAGGAGACAACCATGGCCCATGAGCCCGTGACCCTGATGCGTGAATACCTGCTGGGTTTGCAGCAGCGCATCACCAGCGCTATCTCCGAGATCGACGGCCGATCCTTTCTCTCCGATGCCTGGGAAAAGGCGGCGGGGGAGGCGCTGCAGGGCAGCGGGGTGACGCAGATCCTGGAAGACGGCGAGGTGTTCGAGCGCGCCGGCTGCGGTTTTTCGCATGTCAGCGGCCCTAAGCTGCCCCCGTCGGCCACACAGCATCGGCCTGAGTTGGCCGGTGCGCCGTTCGAGGCCTTGGGGGTGTCGCTGGTGTTCCACCCGCGCAACCCCTATGTGCCCACGGTGCACATGAATGTGCGCATGATCACGGCGCGCCCTGCTTTGGGTGGCGAGGCCGTGAGCTGGTTTGGCGGCGGCATGGACTTGACCCCCTATTACGGCTTCGAAGAAGATGCGGTGCATTTCCATCGCACCTGCGCACAGGCGCTCGCGCCCTTCGGTGCGGACAAATACCCGCGCTTCAAGGCGTGGTGCGACGACTACTTCTGCCTGCGCCACCGCGGTGAGCAGCGCGGCGTCGGCGGCATCTTTTACGACGATTTCTCGGAGCTGGGCTTCGAAGGCGGTTTTGCGATGACGCGCGCCGTAGGCGACGCCTTTTTGCACGCCTATCTGCCCATCGTGCAGCGCCGTATCGGCACGCCCTACGGCGAACGCGAGCGCCAGTTCCAGCTCTACCGCCGCGGCCGCTATGTCGAGTTCAACCTGGTCTGGGACCGAGGGACCCACTTTGGGCTGCAGTCGGGCGGGCGCGCCGAGTCTATCCTGTTGTCCATGCCGCCGCTGGTGCGCTGGTCCTACGACGAGCGGCCCCAGCCCGGCACGCCCGAGCACCGGCTGTTGACCGAATTTTTGGTGCGCCGCGACTGGCTGTGACCCGCGCCGCTTCCGATCGTCCTCTCGCCCCGCGCCGCATCGGTGTGTTCGGCGGCGCGTTCGACCCGCCCCATTGGGCCCACCGGGCCGTGGCCGAGGTGGCGCTGCGGCAACTCACGCTCGATGAGCTGCTGATCCTGCCCACGGGGCAAGCCTGGCACAAGGCACGCCCCCTGACCGATGCGCAGCACCGGCTGGCCATGTGCCGCCTGGCCTTTGCCGACTTGCCCGGCGCGGTGGTGGACGGGCGCGAAACGGTCCGCGACGGCCCCACGTACACCGTGGATACCCTGGCTGAATTGCGTGCCGAGCATCCGGGTGCAGCGCTGTTCGTGATCATGGGGGCTGATCAGTGGTTGGCTTTTCGCACCTGGCGGCGCTGGCAGGATATTCTGCGCTGGGCGACGGTCGCCGTGGCCAACCGGCCGCGGGCTGAGGACGGTGCGCCGCTGCCCGATCTGGCCCAGGTGGGGCTGCCCTTCGTCGCGCTCGATCTGCCCCCGACGGGTCTGAGCGCCACGGCCGCGCGCGACCTGTGGCGCCAGGCATACCGGACGATCCGCTCCAGCGATGCGCCCCTCGCCCCGGATGTGGCGGCACTGGTGCCGCCCGCCGTCGCGCGGTATATTTCCGACCATCGGCTCTATGCTGCTGCGCATGGGCCGGCTGCTTGACACACCGACTCCATGACCGACACCGCCGCCCAACGCCAGATCCAAAAACTCCAGCGCGCCATCGTCGACGGCCTCGAAGACGTCAAGGCACAGGATATCCAAGTCTTCAACACCGAGGCGATCACGCCGCTGTTCGAGCGGGTAGTCATCGCCAGCGGTACCTCCAACCGCCAGACCAAGGCGCTGGCCGCCAGCGTGCGCGACAAGGTCATCGAAGCCGGATTTGCCAAACCCCGCGTGGAGGGGGAGGACAACGGCGAGTGGATCATCGTCGATTGTGGCTCAGCGGTCGTGCATGTGATGCAGCCTGCCATCCGCCAGTACTACCGGCTGGAGGAGATTTGGGGTGGCAAGCCGGTGCGTCTGCGCCGGACGGGCCCGCGTGCTGCGGGTCCGTCTGCTGCTGCGGCTGCCGCCCCGCGGGCATCCGCATCGCGGCGTCGCCGTCCGGTGGCCGACGACGCCGCATGAGGTGGCATTTGCTGGCCGTCGGCCAGCGCATGCCCGACTGGGCCGAGGCGGCTTACGAGGATTACGCCAAGCGTTTTCCGCCCGAGGCACGGGTGCTGCTGCGCACCGTCAAGGCCGAGCCGCGCACCAGCGGTAAACCTGTCGAGGCCCTGATGGCCGCCGAGCGCCAGCGCCTGCAGGCCGCTTGCCCCAAAGGCGCCCGCCTGGTCGTGCTGGACGAGCGCGGCGAGCGCTGCACCACGCAAGAGCTGGCACAGCGCCTGCGGCAGTGGCAGCTCGACGGCGCCGATGTCGCTTTCGTGATTGGCGGGCCGGACGGGCTGGATCCTGCGCTGCGCCAGGCCGCTCAGCACCGGCTGCGCCTGTCCGACCTGACCTTGCCGCATGCCCTGGCGCGCGTGCTGCTCATCGAACAACTCTACCGGGCGTGGTCCATCAATACCGGCCACCCCTACCACCGAGAATGACCGAGCCCCGTCCCGACCTCCCCACCGACGATCGCCCATGGGTGTACCTGGCATCGCAAAGCCCGCGCCGCCGCCAACTGTTGGAGCAATGGGGGGTGACTGTGGTGCTGCTGCCGCCAGATGCCGATGAGGACCCCGAGGCGCTGGAGTGCGTGCAGCCCGGGGAGCGACCGCTGGCCTATGTACGGCGCGTCACCCGCCTCAAGCTGCGGGCGGCGCAGGCCCGGCGCCAGCGTCGAGGCTGGCCGGAGGGTCTGGTCCTGTGTGCCGACACCACGGTCGCGGATGGGGACGACATCCTGGGCAAGCCGGCGGACGCTGCGGACGCCGCTCGCATGCTGCAGCGCCTGTCGGGTCGGCGCCACCAGGTGCTGACCGCGGTAGCACTCGCGCAGGGTCGGCGCGAGTGGCTGGCGGTGAATCGCTCCACCGTTACCTTCAAGCCCCTGACGGCGCAGGACATCGCGGCCTACATCGCCACAGGCGAGCCTTTTGGCAAGGCCGGCGCCTATGGCATCCAGGGCCGTGCCGGCCTGTGGGCACGGCGTATCACAGGCAGCTACACCGGTATCATGGGCCTGCCTGCATACGAGACCGCCGAACTGTTGCGCCGCGCAGGTCTGGCTTTGCAGTAAGCTGTTGGCCACCATGCCCCAGCAAGACATTCTCATCAACTGGTCCCCGCAGGAGTCCCGCGTCGCCTTGATCGAACAGGGCGCGGTGCAGGAGGTGCTGCTGGAGCGCGCGCTGGAGCGCGGTTTGGTGGGCAACATCTATCTCGGGCGGGTGCAGCGGGTGCTGCCCGGCATGCAGTCTGCGTTCATCGACATCGGACTGGAGCGCACGGCGTTTTTGCATGTGGCCGATTTGCTGCCGCAGATCAACGCCCGCCATGCCCCAGTGCGCGCGGACGAGCCCGAGGCCCCCAGCGTACCCCCCATCGAGCGCCAGGTGTTCGAGGGGCAGGCGATTTTGGTGCAGGTACTCAAGGACCCGATCGGCACCAAGGGCGCGCGGCTGACCGCACAGATCAGCATCGCGGGGCGGTTGTTGGTCTTTCTGCCCCAGGATGAGCATGTCGGCGTGTCGCAAAAGATTCCGTCCGCCCAGCGCGAGGCGCTGCGCCAGCGCCTCCTCGCCCTGGTGGGCGAGGGCGGGGGGGGCTTCATCCTGCGCACCAACGCCGAAGACGCCAGCGACGAGGAGCTGGCCGAGGACATCGCCTACCTGCGCAAGACCTGGGCCCGCATCCGCGAGCGGGCGGCGCAGGTGGCGCCCCCCGCACTGCTGCACGAGGATCTAACCCTGGTGCAGCGGGTGCTGCGCGATCTGGCCGGGCCCCAGACGCGCTCCATTCAGGTGGATTCGCGCGAGCAATTCGCGGCCCTGCAGGCCTTTGCTCAGGAGTACACGCCGCAGGTGGCGGATCGGCTGACCCTATATCGCGGCGAGCGGCCCATCTTCGACCAGTACCATGTGGATGAGGAGATCGAGCGCGCGCTGGGACGCCGCGTCGATCTCAAGTCGGGGGGCTATCTGGTGTTCGACCAGACCGAGGCGCTGACGACGATCGATGTCAATACCGGCGGCTTCGTCGGCGCGCGCAACTTCGACGACACGGTCTTTCGCACCAATCTGGAGGCGGCGCAAGCCATCGCACGCCAATTGCGGCTGCGCAATCTGGGCGGCATCGTCATCATCGATTTCATCGACATGGTGCGCGACGACCACCGCGACGCGGTGCTGGCCGAGCTGCGCAAGCAGCTCGCGCGCGACCGCGTCAAAACGATGATCGGCGGCTTCTCGCAACTGGGGCTGGTGGAGATGACGCGCAAGCGCACGCGCGAATCGCTGGCGCAGATGCTCACCGAAACCTGCCCGGCCTGTGGTGGTCGCGGGCGTGTGCGCACCGCACGCACCGTCTGCTACGACATTCTGCGCGAAATCCTGCGCGAGGCACGCGCCTTCAACCCGCGTGAATTTCGCATCATCGCCGCGCCGCAGGTGGTCGAGCGTTTTTTGGATGAGGAAAGCCAACACCTCGCAGGGCTGTCGGACTTCATCGGCAAGCCCATTTCGCTGCAAAGCGACAGCACCATGACGCAAGAGCAGTACGACATCGTGCTGATGTGAGCGGGCCAGGGGCGCGTCAGGCCGCGCCCTCGGCGGCAGCAACGGGGCTTTCGCCATCGTCCAGCCAGCCGCCGCTGCCTTGGGCGTAAAGCCGGGCATACAACCCGCCGGCGGCCAGCAATTCCCCGTGGCGGCCCTGCTCGATGATGCGCCCGGCTTGCAGCACGACGATGCGGTCGGCATGTGCAATGGTCGAGAGCCGGTGTGCGATCACCAGGGTGGTGCGTCCAGCCATCAGTCGAGCCAGGGCTTCCTGCACCAAGCGTTCGGATTCATTGTCCAGGGCGGAGGTGGCTTCGTCGAGGATGAGCACGGGCGCATCCTTGTAAATCGCGCGTGCGATGGCGAGCCGCTGGCGCTGACCGCCAGACAACTGGGCGGCGTTGTGACCCACGATCGTCTGTAGGCCCTGCGGCAGCGTCGGCCACCAATCGCCCAGGTTGGCCGCTTGTAGCGCTGCGCGCACGCGGGCCTCATCGGGCTGGTCGTCGCCCAGCGCCACGTTGGTCAATACCGTGTCGTTGAGCATCACCACATCCTGGCTGACGATCGCAAACTGCCGCCGCAGGGCGCGCAGCTCCCACTCGCGCACCTCCACGCCGTCGAGCAGGATGGCGCCGTGACTGGGAGCCACGAAGCGCGGCAGCAGGTTGATCAGCGTCGTTTTGCCGGATCCGGAGGGGCCGACAAAGGCCACGACTTCGCCGGATGCGATTTCCAGCGACACGCCGCGCACTGCCGCGCCCGGCTGGCCCGCGTATTGCACCCAGACGTCTTGCAGCCGGATGCGACCCTGCGCTCGCCCGCCATCGTACCGGCCGCCGTTTTGCACCGGCGTGTCCTCGATCAGCGCCACGCCGCGCTCCAGCGCGGCCAGCCCGCGTGTGATCGGGGTGGCGATGTCCGCGAGCTGGCGAATCGGACTCACGAGCATCAACATCGCCGTCACGAAGCCGACGAAGCTGCCGACCGACACCCCGCCGGAGGCTTGATGCAGCGCCACCATGATCACGGCCGACAGTGCCGTGGCCGCCAGGATCTGTGACAGCGGCGTCATGGCCGCAGCCGCGACGGTGCTCTTGAGCGCCAGGCCACGCAACGCAGCATTGAGTGCCGCAAACCGGCGCTGTTGCTGTTCCTGGGCGCCATGCAGCCGTACCAGTCGGTGCGCCAGCACGTTTTCTTCGACCACATAGGCCAGCTCGTCCGTCGCGGTTTGGCTGCGCCGGGTCACGCCGTACAGCCGGCGCGACAAAGCCTTCATGCCCCACGACAGCGGCGGGAACATGGCCAGCACGATCAGCGTGAGCTGCCAGTTCAGCCACAGGAGATAGGTCAGCAGCGCAGCGATCGTGAGTACCGTGCGCACCAAAGTCAGCAGTGCGCCGACCAGCTGCCCAGCGCCATTTTGCACTTCGTACACCAGCGTGTTCGACAGGCGGCTGGCGTTTTGTTCAGCAAACAGGTGCAAGTCTGCCTCGCCCAGTCGTTCGAACATGGCCCGCCGCAGCGCTGCCATCCCCCCGTTGGTGGTGTAGGCCAGGCCGTATTGGGCAACGAAAGTGGCGATCCCGCGCAGCGCGAACAGGCCGATCAGGGCCACGGGGATCGTCCACAGTGCCAGACCGCCCGCGATGAACCCTTCGTCGAGCAGCAGCTTCAGAAGCGCGGGAATGGCAGGCTCGGTCAGTGCCGCCAGCAGGGCTCCCAGAGCAGCGATGCCCACCCCCGCCCGCGCGGGACGGAAATACGGCCACAAGCGCTGCAGCCGCTCGTGCACCGGTGCAGAACCGGCAGCTCTGTTGGGGCCAGCCGTGGGCGGAGGGGGATTGGGCGCTTTGGTCGACAAGGCGGGTGGTGGAGCGGCAGCGCAGCGGCGGGAACTTTTCTGACCGCAGCAGACCTTTGAGGCTGCGGTGATGCTTCCGGTATTATCCGCTGTGCCGTCTGGTTTGCGTGCGCGCTGCTCACCACGCGGTGCCAGGTTTTTCTTGTATCGCCAACCACCATCGATGACGCTCCCCGATCGCTTCGGCCCCCATACATCCGGTCTGGCTTGTGGTGCAGCGCCGCCGCCGATTGGCGTTCCGCTGTCTCGGCGTGGCTGGCTCGCATCGGCTGCGGCCGCAGCCCTGGCGGCTTGGTCAGCGCCGGCGGCAGCCCAGTTCCGCGTCGAGGTGACAGGCGTTGGGGTGCAGCAAATTCCATTTGCGGTGGCGCCGTTTCGGGTGCCCGCTGGCATGCCGCAGGATGTGGCAGCCATCGTCGCGGCCGATCTGGTGCGCAGTGGTCAGCTGCGCCAGCTTGCAGGTGGCCCCCTGGGGCTGGACGAGGTTTCGCGCCCAGACCTCGGGCCCTGGCGCAGCCAGGGAGCGGACGCGCTCATCACGGGCAGCGTGCGGACACTGGCGGATGGCCGGTTCGATGTCCGGTTTCGCCTGTGGGATGTGGTGCGCGGCACCGATCTGGGGGGACTCAGCTACCCCGTTGGCTCGGCCGACCTGCGATTGGCAGCACACCGCATCGCGGACTATGTCTACGAAAAGCTCACCGGCGAGCGGGGTGTCTTTTCCACACGCATCGCCTATGTCTCCAAAAATGGGGATCGCCACCAGCTCTGGGTGGCCGATGCCGACGGCGAGAATGCCCAACCCGCCCTGACCAGCCGCGAGCCCATCATCTCTCCTGCATGGTCGCCCAGTGGCGCACAGCTCGCGTATGTGTCGTTTGAGTCGCTCAAACCCGTCATTTACGCTCACGATATCGCCACCGGTCGGCGTCGGCTGTTGGCCAGCTTCCGCGGCTCCAACAGCGCGCCGGCGTGGTCACCGGATGGCCGGCGGTTATATGCCACCTTGACCCTGGCGGGCAGCTCGCAAATTTATGCCCTCGACCTGGAGGGCGGCCCGCCGCAGCGCATCACCCAAACCGGGGGCATCGATACAGAGCCTGCTTTCGCCCCTGACGGCAAGGCGGTTTTCTTCGTCAGTGACCGGGGCGGATCGCCGCAGATCTACCGCATGACCCCGGATGGGCGCGAGGTCACGCGCGTCACATTCGAGGGCAACTACAACGTCTCTCCTGCGGTCAGCCCCGATGGCCGCCATTTGGCCTTCGTCTCTCGTCTGGGTGATGCCTATCGCCTGCGCCTGATGGACCTGGCCAGCGGAGCCGTCACCTCGTTGACCGACACCCACGCCGATGAAAGCCCGAGCTTTGCACCCAACGGTCGTCTGATCATGTATGCCACCCGGGTGCAAGGCCGCGAGTCGCTGATGACCACCACCCTCGACGGACGCATCAAGACACGCCTGGCGGCGACGGGCAGCGTGCGCGAGCCCGACTGGGGGCCGCTGCTGACCTGATGGCACAGCGGGCTGACATCCCTTCCCCTTCACCACTTTCTCTTCTGCTATCCATCATGAAAAGCCCTGTCGGTCATTTTTGGGAATGTCACGCGCTGCGCGCGGGTGCGGCGCTGCTGTTGGCGGCCGTACTGGCTGGCTGCTCCAGCGTCAAGCTCGACGAGAGTGCCCCGGTCAGCGATCGGTCGGCCACCCCGGTGGGTGCAGCGGACGCGGCGGGGGCAGGCGGCGGTGCGGGTGGCGCGGGCAGCGGCGCGGTGGACGGCCGCACCGTGGTGCCCGTGCAAACCCAGCCGCCCGGGGCTGGGCAGCCGCCGGCCAATGTCGCGCGCACCATCTATTTCGACTTCGACTCCTACGCCGTCAAGCCCGAATTCGTAGCGACGCTGGAGGCCCACGCACGTTACCTCAATGCCGACCGCCAGCGCCGCGTGGTTCTGGAAGGCCACACCGATGAGCGCGGCGGACGCGAATACAACCTGGCGCTGGGGCAGAAGCGCGCCGATGCCGTGCGCCGCGCTCTGGCGTTGATGGGGGTGCAAGACGCGCAGATGGAGGCGGTCAGTTTTGGTAAAGAAAAGCCGGCCGTACAGGGCAGTGGCGAAGAGGCCTGGGGCCAAAACCGCCGGGTCGAACTGGCCTACCGCTGATCCCGCGCCATGAGCCACGTCCGTATAGCCCAGTCTGCTGCCGCAGGCCGTTCACCACAGCGCCGCTGGCAAATTGCGCTGGCTGCCTGGGTGAGTGGCGGCGTGCTTGCCGCGGCAGCCCTGCCTGCGCATGCGCTGTTCAGCGACGACGAGGCGCGCCGCGCCATCTTGGATTTGCGCAGCCGCCTAGAGACCCAGCGCCAGGCCGTCGAAGCCACAGAGCGCCACTTGCAGGCCACCGAACGCCAGTTGCAGGAGCTGCAGGCTGGCAGCGACAGCGCGCGCCGCGGAGTGCTCGATGTTGTCAACCAAATCGAAGCGGTGCGCCGCGAGCTGGCGACGCTGCGTGGGCAGCAGGAGCACTTGGCCCGTGATCTGGCCGACCTGCAGCGCCAGCAGCGCGATGCCTTGGCCGCATTCGACGAACGCCTGCGTGCGCTGGAGCCCACCAAGGTTGTCGTCGATGGCGACGAATTTACCGTGCGCCCAGACGAAAAAGCGGCTTTCGAGGAGGCCATGGCGGTCCTGCGCGCATCCGATTTTTCGCGTGCGGCTCGGTTGTACGGGGCGTTTTTGGCCCGCTATCCGGGCAGTGGCTATGCGCCGCTGGCCTGGTACTGGCAGGGCAACGCCCTGTATGCCGATCGCCAGTACCGCGCTGCCATCGACAGCTACCAGCGGTTGATCGACCAGTGGCCGCAGCACCCCCGCGCGGCCGAGGCGATGTTGGCCATCGCAAGCTGTCAGCTCGAACTCAAGGATGCCAAGGCTGCGCGCGCCACTTGGCAAGCGCTGGTCACGCGCTATCCCCACACCGAAGCGGCGGCGGCCGCGCGTGAGCGTTTGGCTCGGCTGCGCTGACTTGCGGCGACGCGCCGGCAGCAGCCCCTGTCAGCCGCAAGCGGGTTCGGCCCCCGTAGAATCGAGTTCGTCTCCGTTCTCGAATCATGGATCTTGCCGCAACTCAATCCTTGTACACCACCGTTCTGTGGGCGGCGTTCGCTGTTTCGGCCTTGTTCGGCGCCATCGCGCACCGCACCCAATTCTGCACCATGGGGGCGATCAGTGACATCGTGAACATGGGGGATTGGACTCGGATGCGCATGTGGATCATGGCCATCGGGGTGGCCATGGCGGGCTTCCATACCATGGCGGCTTTGGGATGGATCGACCCGACCCGCACGATTTACTACAACGGGCGGGTGATCTGGCTGTCTGCGCTTACGGGTGGGGCATTGTTTGGCTTTGGCATGGTGCTGGCCTCGGGTTGCGGCAGCAAGACCCTGGTGCGCATGGGTGGGGGCAGCCTCAAGGCGGTGGTCGGGTTGTGTGTCATGGGGGTGGCGGCATGTGGGACCCGGCGGGGCAGCACGGCGGGGGTGCGCGGCGGCGCCGTGGTTCGCTTCGCGAGGGGCGGGCAAGCCGGCGGGGGCCTGGCCTGATGGTTGGGGGGTGTGGGGGGGGGGGTGGGCGGCGGCGCGGGCGGGGGGGGGGGGGGGGCGGGGGGGGGGGGGGGGGGGGGGGGGGCGGGGGGGGCGGGGG
>NZ_JARJMT020000107.1 GCF_029335975.1 Tepidimonas sp. | reverse complement strand
CGTCCTGTGAATACATCACCCACTGAAAACCGAATACGTATTAAGGTACCTAGTGCATCAGAAACCGTGCCCCCCCAGCGGGGGGTTTGCTCCGGAAAGGGGGGTGCAGGGGGGGCGGAGCCCCCATGCCGCGCTGTTTCTCCCGACACGCAGTGGCTGGAGAAACATCTAAGCGTCTTGCGCCTATATGGCGCAAAGATACACGCTTTGAAGAGACATGCGGGGCTCAGAGATCAATGAATGCGACTCACGCATGCGTTACCACTCCGCTCGTCTGGTCTGGATCACGCTTGATCGCCCACCGCTGCCGCGCTCCCTTTTGCTGACCAAAGGGAGGGGGAGCCGGTACGGAGGAGGGTGAAACCCTCCCCGGCGAAGCCGCTGAGTGCGGCGGGGCTTGCCGCGCGCCCGGTCTACGGCTCAGGCGGCAGGCGCTGCCACCGCCCGTGCAAAGGCGTCCAGTATGGGGCGGATGAGCGTGCGCTTGAGTTTGAGCGAGGTCGGACGCACCACGAGCTGAGAGGAAATGTCCATGATGCGCTCGACCTCCACCAGCCGGTTGGCTTTGAGGGTGTTGCCGGTGGAGACCAGATCCACGATGGCGTCGGCCAAGCCGGTCAGCGGCGCCAGCTCCATGCTGCCGTAGAGTTTGATCAAATCCACATGCACGCCCTTGTTGGCGAAAAACTCGCGCGCGATGGCGACATACTTGGTCGCCACGCGCAGGCGCGAACCCTGGCGCACCGCGCCTGCGTAGTCGAAATCTGCCGGGACGGCGACACTCATGCGGCAGCGCGCAATGCCCAAATCCAGCGGCCGGTACAGCCCCGCCTGGGCCGCTTCGCCCCAGGCGGCCTCGTGCTCGATCAATGTGTCCTTGCCACACACGCCCAGGTCCGCCCCGCCATGCTCTACATAGGTCGGCACATCGGTGGCGCGCACCAGCACCACGCGCACCTCGGGCCGGTTGGTGGGCAGGATCAGCTTGCGCGAGGTCTCGGGGTCCTCCAGCACCTCGATGCCAGCGGCGCGCAGCAAAGGCAAGGTCTCCTCGAAAATGCGACCCTTGGACAGGGCCAGGGTGACGGTTTCGGCACTCATGCCATCCTTTCGATGTCGGCCCCCAGGGCCCGCAGTTTGCACTCCATCTGGTCGTAGCCACGGTCGAGGTGGTAGATGCGGTCGACGACCGTCTCGCCATCGGCCACCAGGCCGGCGATGACCAGGCTGGCCGAGGCGCGCAAGTCGGTTGCCATGACGGCGGCGCCGGTCAGGCGCTGGCCGCCCTGGACGACCGCGGTACGCCCATCGATATGGATGCGCGCGCCCAAGCGGGCCAGCTCCTGCACATGCATGAAGCGGTTCTCGAAAATCGTCTCAGTGACGGCACTCGATCCCTGCGCCACACAGTTGAGCGCCATGAACTGCGCCTGCATGTCGGTGGGAAAGCCCGGGTATTCGGTCGTGCGAAAGCTCTGCGCACACAGGGCCGCGCCGCCCGGCGAGCACACGCGGATGCCGGCGGCGTCGGCGTCGACCGTGACGCCGGCCTCGCGCAGCTTGTCGATGACGGCATCGAGGTGATCTCCCCGTCCGCCACGCAGCCATGCCTCCCCGCCGGTGGCAGCCACCGCGCACAGGAAGGTGCCGGCCTCGATGCGGTCGGCCACCACGGTGTGTTCGGTGCCGCCCAGCGTCGGCACGCCTTCGATGCGGATGCGGCTCGTCCCATGCCCCTCGATGCGCGCGCCCATGCCGATGAGCATCTCGGCCAAATCGACCACCTCGGGCTCCTGGGCGGCGTTTTCCAGCAGCGTCTCGCCCTCGGCCAAGGTGGCGGCCATCATCAGGTTTTCGGTTCCGGTGACGGTGACCATATCGGTGGTGATGCGCGCGCCGCGCAGGCGCGAGCGGCCGGCGGGCAGCCGGGCTTGGATGTAGCCGTGCTCGACCGCGATGTCCGCCCCCATGGCCTGCAGGCCCTTGATGTGTTGGTCCACCGGCCGCGAGCCGATGGCACACCCGCCCGGCAGCGACACCCGCGCCTGGCCGCAGCGCGCCACCAGGGGCCCCAGCACCAGCACCGAGGCGCGCATGGTCTTGACCAGCTCGTACGGGGCGACCGGATCCAGCGCCGCCGCGGCGTGCAGCGTCATGCCGCCGCGCTCGCCGTGCGTTTGTACTTGCACACCCATGCGCTCCAGCAGCGTGCGCATGGTGGCCACGTCACGCAAGCGGGGGACGTTGCGCAGCACCACGGGCTGATCCGTCAGCAGCGCCGCGCACAGCTCGGGCAACGCCGCGTTTTTGGCGCCGGAGACGACCACCTCGCCGTGCAAACGCTGGCCGCCACGGATCAGGAGCCGGTCCATCGTTTGCCCACTCACGCCTGGCCAGCAGCGCGCCACTCGGCTGGGGTGTAGGTTTTCATCGACAGCGCATGCACCTCGTCGGTATGGATGCGCTGCCCCAGGGTGGCATAAACCATCTGGTGGCGTTGTATGGCTCGTCGCCCCTCGAATGCGGACGACACCACCACGGCCGTCCAATGCCGGCCGTCACCCGACACGTCCAAATGGTCACAGGGCAAGCCAGCAGCGATGAGGGAGCGGAGTTGGTCGGCAGTCATCATGGCGAACAAAGTGTCAAGTCAATGCGGTGCGCTCGTCGCGCCGCGCGCAATCGATGGGCTTGGGGTCCATTTCTTGGGGTCAGTGGCGAATCTTGTAGCCAATGCGCAGCAAGTGCAAGGTGAGGGCGGCCACGGCCAAGAAGGCACCGGCCACCACCGCCAGACTCAACCACGGCGAGACGTCGCTGACCCCAAAAAAGCCATAGCGCGCCCCGTCGATCATGTAAAAAAAGGGATTGAGATGGCTGACGACCTGCCAAAAGGGGGGCAGCGAATGGATGGAGTAGAACACGCCAGAGAGAAACGTCATCGGCATGATGATGAAGTTCTGAAAGGCGGCCATCTGGTCGAATTTTTCGGCCCACAGCCCCGCGATGACACCGAGCGCGCCCATCAAGCCGGCGCCCAGCACGGCAAAGACTGCGATCCACAGCGGATGCGCAAAGCGCAGATCCGCCGCCCAGACCGTCACCAGCAGCACACCAGCGCCCACCACCAGTCCGCGCAGGATGGACGAGCCGACATAGGCGGCAAACCAGGCGCGGTGCGACAGCGGCGTGAGCAGGAGGAAGACCAGATTGCCCACGATCTTGCTTTGGATCAGGCTGGATGAGCTATTGGCGAACGCATTTTGCAGCAGACTCATCATCGCCAGCCCCGGCAGCAAAAAGGCGATGTAGCCCACGCCGTCGTAGACCTGCACATGCTCCTGCAGCACATGGCCGAAGATCAGCAGATACAAGATCGCCGTGAGGATGGGCGCGGCGACCGTTTGGAACGCCACCTTCCAAAACCGCAGCACCTCTTTCAGCAACAGGGTTTGCCAGCCGCTCACGCGCGCTCCTCCTCGCCCGCCGGCCCATCCGGTCGATCGGCCATCAGCTCCAGGAAGACATCCTCCAGATCCGCCTTGCGCACCTCGATGTCCTCCATGACGACGCCGGCATGACGCAGCGCCGCCAGTGTCTGCTCGACGTCGTAGGCATCATGCACCTTGATCTGCTTGATGCGGCCCGTCTCGCGGGCGCGCGCGGCCAGCGCAGCCGGCAGGGCCTGGTCGGTCTTGAAGTGCAGCACATTGGACGAGGCGCGGCGCAGCAGCTCGGCCGTGCGCTCCAGCGCGATCACGCGGCCGGCGCGCAGCATCGCGATGCGGCCGCACAGCGCCTCCGCTTCCTCCAGATAGTGGGTGGTCAGCAGCACGGTGCAGCCCTCGCGGTTGAGGCGCGAGATGAAGGCCCACAGCGTCTGCCGCAGCTCGACATCGACGCCGGCGGTGGGCTCATCCAATACGATGACCCGGGGGCGGTGCACCAGCGCCTGCGCCACCATGACGCGGCGTTTCATGCCGCCGGAGAGCTGGCGCATATTGGTGTCGGCCTTGTCGACCAGCCCCAGCCCATCGAGCAACTCGTCGATCCATGCGCGGTTGTTGCGGATACCGAAATAACCCGACTGAAAGCGCAGCGCCTCGCGCACCGTGAAGAACGGATCGAACGCCAGCTCCTGCGGCACGACGCCCAACTGCCGTCGGACCTCCGCCGGCTGGGTGTGCACATCGGTGCCGTATACGCTTACGCGCCCGCTGCTGGGCCGGCTCAGGCCCGCCAGGATGCTGATCAGGGTGGTCTTGCCAGCGCCGTTGGGGCCGAGCAGGCCAAAGAATTCGCCCGGCTGGATATCGACGGTCACATCCTGCAGCGCCTGCAGCGGCCCGCGCGAGGTGTCGAAACGCTTGTTGACCTGCTGGAAAGAGACGGCGGCGGACATAAACCCGTCATTCTACGCTGGCAGCAGTTCGGCCACGCCGTAGAGACCGGCCAGCACCCGCGCCCGCTCGTTGAGGCCGCTGAGCCGCCACTGCGCCCCACGCGCCAATACCTCGCGCCGCACGGCAAGCAGCACCGCCAGCGCAGAGGAGTCGAACTCGCGCAAAGCCGAGGCATCCACCTGCACCATCGTGCCCCGGCCCGCGCTGGCCAGCGCCGCGCTGCACTGGGCCAAATAAGCCGTCGCCTGCACATGGGTCAGGGTGGCAGGCAGAGCCGGCAAGGTCAGCACAGGCGCAGCCCCCATGGCAGCTCAGCCCCGCTGGGCATTGGCCCGGTTGCGCTCGGCCAGCGCATCGATCAGCCCGTCGATCCCTTTGGCGCCGATTTCCTGCGCAAACTGGGTGCGGTAGGTCTCCACCAGCCAGACACCCAACACATTCAGGTCATAGACTTTCCAACCTGCCGGGGTTTGCTCCAGCCGGTAGTCGAGCTGGATCGGGTCGCCCTTGCCGCGGATTTCGGAACGCACGATCACCTCGGTAGCGCCGGCGGCCGCGCGCAGTGGGCGAATCACCAACGTTTGATCGCGAATCTGGGTCAGCGCCCCGGAGTAGGTGCGCACGAGCAGGGTCTTGAACTCGGCTTGCAGGCGCTGGCGCTGCTCGGGCGTGGCCTGGCGCCAAAAGCGGCCGACGGCAGACGAGGTCATACGCTCGAAATTGACATGCGGCATCAGCTTGGTGTCCACCAGCTCGATGATGCGGGCCATGTCGCCGTTGCGGATCGCCGGATCGCGCTTGACGGTCTCGAACACCTCATTGGCCACGCGCTGGATTAGCGCATCGGGGGCTTCCATGGCCTGGGCGCGCGCCGGCCAGGCTGGCAGCGCGGTGGCAAGGACCACGGTCATCATGGCAAGCCACTGGCGGCGGCCTGTCGACACACTGGGGTGACGGGCGCTGTAGGGGTGGATCGGTGGGCTCATGTGCATAGGGCTCAGAGGAACGGGCGCGGGTTCCGGTCGGTTACCCATGGTTACGGTGGTCACAGGTCAGTCCTCCTCGCCACGGGCCGCCTCGACCTGGCTTTGGCGCCGCGCCAGATAGGCGTCGCGTGTAAAACCGTATTTGTCCAACGCTGCTTGTTCCAGCAGATCGCCCGCGCGCAACAGATTGGCGCGCGTATCCACCAGCCGCAGTGTCTGGGCGGTGTTGCGGGTCGCCACATCGTCGATGCCCTGCGACACGGGGTCCGCCCGGCGGTCGATGGGCAGCGCCACGGCCTCGCGCACACTGGACGGCCCCAACAGCGGCAGCACCAGATAGGGCCCCGACGGCACACCCCAGCGGCCCAGGGTGTGACCAAAGTCCAGCGTGGTGCGGGGGATGCCCATCTCCGTCGCCAGGTCGATCACTCCCCCAAAGCCAAGGAGGGTGTTCACGCCAAAGCGCATCGCGTTTTCCACCGCGGGCTGCGGGCGGGCCTGCAAGGCCGCATTCACCGCCGACCACAGGTCGCGCAGATTACCAAAAAAGTTGGCCACCGCGGTGCGTACCGGGGAGGGCACGGCCGCCACATAGCCTTCGGCGACGGGCTTGAGCACCGTGCGGTCCACCGCCTCGTTGAACTGATAGACGCCGCGGTTGAACGGCTCCAGGGGGTCGCGCGGATGCGCATCGGGCCCGGTGGCGCAACCGGCCAAAGCCCCAAGGACCAACCCCAAGCGCGCCCAATGCGCGGCCCGATGGTTCAAACGCTTGCCGTTCATTTGCCGCTCCCGGCCTCTGCCGCCTTGTTGAATAAGAATTGGCCGATCAGGTTTTCCAGCACCACGGCGGACTGGGTCTGTGCCACCACATCCCCTGCAGCCAGATTCTCGTCCGCGCCGCCCGGCTCGATGCCGATGTACTGCTCACCCAACAACCCGCTGGTCAGGATTTTGAACGAGCTGTCCTTCGGGAAAGCATAGCGCGACTCCAGCGCCAGCACCACGCGGGCTTGAAAGGTCTTGTCGTCGAAGGTGATCGACTCCACGCGCCCGACCAACACACCGGCGCTGCGCACCGCCGCCTTGGGCTTGAGTGATCCGACATTGTCGAAGGTCGCCGTGACGCGGTAGGTCGGCGCAAAGCTCAGGCTGAGCAGGTTGGCCGCTTGCAGTGCCAAAAACAGGATGGCTGCCGCGCCCACCAGCACGAACAGGCCCACCCACACATCGATCTTGGATCGTTGCATCCGTCGAATCCTTCCCTGATCAGATCGTGAACATGAGCGCGGTCAGGATGAAGTCCAGCCCCAACACCGTCAGCGACGCCATGACCACGGTGCGCGTCGTCGCGCGCGAGACGCCCTCGGGTGTCGGATGGGACTCGAAACCCTGCAGCAGCGCGATGAAGGTCACTGCAATGCCAAACACCACGCTCTTGATGATGCCATTGCCGACATCGGACCAGACGTCCACGCCCCCCTGGATCTGGCTCCAGAACGCGCCGCCGTCCACGCCGATCATCAGCACGCCAACCACCCAGCCGCCGATGATGCCCATGGCGCTGAACACCGCCGCCAGCAACGGCATCGCGATCACGCCGCCCCAGAAGCGCGGCGCCAGCACCCGATCGATCGGATCCACCGCCATCATCTCCATCGCGCTGAGCTGCTCGCCCGCCTTCATCAGGCCGATCTCGGCGGTCAGCGACGTGCCGGCACGGCCCGCAAACAGCAGCGCCGTCACCACGGGCCCGAGCTCGCGCACCAGGCTGAGCGTCACCAGCAGGCCCAGCGCCTCGGACGAGCCATAGCGCTGCAGCGTGTAGTAGCCCTGCAGCCCGAACACGAAGCCGACGAACAGCCCCGAGACGGCGATGATCGACAGCGAGTAGTTGCCCAGGAAATGAATCTGATCGCGGATCAGCCCGAAGCGCCGAAAACCCGCCCAGGTGCCAAGCAGCAGCCGCACGAACAGCCGCGCGCCCAACCCCAGGTCGGCCAACTTGGCACGCACCGCCAGGCCCACATCGGCCGGATGCCAGTAGCGCATCACCACCCTCCCCCAGCCGCTGCGGTCGGCCCGTACTCGTCTTGCACCGGCCGCGCGGGGTAATGAAAGCGCACCGGTCCGTCCGGCGAGGCGGTGACATACTGGCGAATCAGCGGATCGTCACTGTGGCGCACCTCGTCGGGCGTGCCCTGCATGGCCACGCGGCCGTTGGCCAGCACGACGATATGGTCGGCCACGGCGAAGGTGGACTCCAGCTCGTGGGAGACCATCACGCTGGTCAGGCCCAGCGTGTCGTTGAGCTGACGGATCAGCCGCGCGGCGGTACCGAGCGAGATCGGATCCAGCCCAGAAAAGGGCTCGTCGTACATGATGAGCTCCGGGTCGAGCGCGATGGCGCGGGCGAGTGCGACGCGTCGCGCCATGCCGCCAGAGAGCTCGCCTGGCATCAGGTCGCGCGCACCGCGCAGGCCCACCGCGTGCAGTTTCATGAGCACGATGTCCCGGATGAGCGGCTCGGGCAAGCGGGTGTGTTCGCGCAGCGGGAAAGCCACATTGTCGAACACCGACATGTCGGTAAACAGCGCACCAAACTGGAACAGCAGGCCCATGCGCCGACGCGCGGCATACAGCCCGTCGCGATCCAAGGCACCGACGTCCTGCCCGTCAAAGAGCACCTGCCCGCTGCGTGCGCGCAGCTGCCCGCCGATCAGACGCAGCAGTGTCGTCTTGCCGCCGCCAGAGGTACCGATGAGCACCGTCACCTTGCCGCGCGGCACGTGCAGACTGACACGGTCGAGCACGGGCCGCTCGTCGTAACCAAAGACGACGTCGCGCAATTCGACGAGGGCTGGAGTATTCATGAAGCGAAACAAGAACAGCCGGACAGGCCGGCTGCTCAATCATAAGGGATTACCCGGAAGTGTACCGGGCCGCCTCGCTCAACGGGGCAGGACGGAGTGCCCCATCAAGAACTCATCCACCGCGCGCGCGGCCTGCCGGCCCTCGCGGATGGCCCACACCACCAGCGATTGGCCCCGGCGCATGTCGCCGGCGGCAAACACCTTCGGCACATTGGTGGCGTAGCCGCCGACCCGCTCGGTGCTGGCTTTGGCGTTGCCGCGCGCATCTTTCTCGACACCAAAGGCTTCCAGCACCGAGGCGATAGGCGACACGAAGCCCATCGCCAGCAGCACCAGGTCGGCCTTGTACTCCTTCTCGGTGCCCGGGACCTCGACCAGCTTGCCGTCCTTCATCTCGACATGGACGGTGCGCACGGCCGTGACCTTGCCATTTTTGCCGACGAAGGCTTTGGTGGCGATGGCGAACTCGCGCTGGCAACCTTCCTCGTGGCTGGAGCTGGTGCGCAGCTTCAGCGGCCAGTACGGCCAAGTCAGCGCCTTGTTCTCCTGCTCGGGCGGCTGCGGCATCAGCTCGAACTGAGTCACGCTCGCCGCGCCATGGCGATTGCTGGTGCCGACGCAGTCGCTGCCGGTGTCGCCCCCGCCGATGACGATGACATGCTTGCCGTCGGCACGGATCTGCTTCTTAAGCTTGTCGCCGGCATTGCGCTTGTTTTGCTGGGGCAAAAACTCCATCGCAAAGTGGATGCCGTCGAGCTCGCGCCCCGGCACCGGCAAATCGCGCGGCTGCTCAGCGCCGCCGCACAGCAGCACGGCGTCGAACTCGGTACACAGCTGTTGCGGGCTGACCACCTCGCGTGCATCGTTGTTGACCTTGCTGCCCTCGGGCAAAGCGCCGACCAGCACGCGGGTGCGGAAGACGACCCCTTCGGCCTGCATCTGCTCGATGCGGCGGTCGATCAGCCACTTCTCCATCTTGAAGTCGGGGATACCGTAGCGCAGCAGGCCCCCGACGCGGTCGCTCTTTTCGAACACCGTGACGTCATGGCCAGCGCGCGCCAGCTGCTGCGCCGCCGCCAGGCCGGACGGACCCGAGCCCACGATCGCCACCTTCTTGCCGGTCTTGGCCTTGGGCGGCTGCGGCACCACCCAACCCTCGGCCCAGGCGCGATCGATGATGGCGTGCTCGATGGACTTGATGCCCACCGGATCGTCGTTGATGTTGAGCGTGCACGCTGCCTCGCACGGCGCCGGACAGATGCGCCCGGTGAACTCCGGAAAATTGTTGGTGCTGTGCAGCACGGCGATGGCGTTCTTCCAGTCGCCGCGGTAGACCAGATCGTTGAAGTCCGGAATGATGTTGTTGACTGGACAGCCGTTGTTGCAAAACGGGGTGCCACAGTCCATACACCGCGCACCCTGTACCTTGGCCTGGGCGTCATCCAGACCGATGACGAACTCGCGGTAGTGCTTGAGCCGTTCGGCGGGAGGCTGATACGCCTCCTCGACGCGCTCGAATTCCATGAAGCCGGTGATCTTTCCCATGATCGGTTGCCTCGTGATGCAATGGTCGATGACGCTCAGGCCGCGGCGGTTTTGCGGGCCTTGACCGACTTGGCCGCGGCAGGCTCGGCGCGGGCTGCGGCGGGTTGGGCCGCATTTTGGGCCAGCGCCCGTTTGTACTCATGCGGGAAGACCTTGACGAAGCGCGTGCGCGCCGTCGCCCAGTCATCCAGCAGCGCGCGCGCCTTGGTCGAGCCCGTCCAGCGGTGATGATCCTCCAGCAGCTGGCGCAGCTGGGCCTCGTCGGTCAAGCCGCGGTGCCAGATCGCGCGATCCACCGTGGCCTCCTGCTCGGCGCTGGTGACCAGGCGCTCGAGGGCCACCATCGCGGTGTTGCAGCGCTTGGCAAACAGCCCATCCTCGTCGTACACATAGGCGATGCCGCCGCTCATGCCGGCGGCAAAGTTGCGTCCCGTCTTGCCGAGCACCACCACCGTGCCGCCGGTCATATATTCGCAGCCGTGGTCTCCGGTGCCTTCCACCACCGCGGTGGCCCCCGACAGGCGCACCGCGAAGCGCTCGCCCGCCACGCCCCGGAAGAACGCCTCCCCGCGGGTGGCGCCATAGAGCACCGTGTTGCCAACGATGATGTTGTTCCCCGCATCGCCGCGGAAGTCGATGCTCGGCCGCACGACGATGCGTCCGCCCGACAGACCCTTGCCGGTGTAATCGTTGGCGTCGCCGATCAGGTACAGCGTGATGCCCTGGCACAGGAAGGCGCCGAACGACTGCCCGCCGGTGCCCTCCATCTGGATGCGGATGGTGTCATCCGGCAATCCTTCGGGGTGGTGGCGCGTCACCTCGCCCGAGAGCATCGCGCCCACCGTGCGGTTGACATTGCGCACGCTCTCGATGAAGTGCACCTTCTCGCCGCGCTCGATGGCGGCACGGGCCTTGTCGATGAGCTTGACGTCCAGCGCACGGCTCAACCCATGGTCCTGCATCTCCACATGACGATGGGCCGCCTCGGCCGACGTGGGCGGCTGATACAGCAGACGGCTGTAGTCCAGTCCTTTGGCCTTCCAGTGATCGATGCCCTTTTTCATGTCGAGCAGTTCGGTGCGCCCGATCAGGTCGTCGAAGCGACGAATGCCCAGCTGCGCCATGATGGCGCGCACCTCTTCGGCCACGAAGAAGAAATAGTTGACCACGTGCTCGGGCTTGCCGGCAAACTTGCGCCGCAACACCGGATCCTGGGTCGCCACCCCCACCGGACAGGTGTTGAGATGGCATTTGCGCATCATGATGCAGCCCTCCACCACCAGCGGCGCGGTGGCAAAGCCGAATTCGTCCGCCCCCAGCAGCGCACCGATCACGACATCGCGGCCGGTTTTGATCTGGCCGTCGACCTGCACCCGGATGCGGCCGCGCAGGCGGTTGAGCACCAGCGTCTGCTGGGTCTCGGCCAGCCCAATCTCCCACGGGCTGCCGGCGTGCTTGATCGACGACCAAGGCGAGGCGCCCGTGCCGCCATCGTGGCCAGCGATGACCACATGGTCGGCCTTGGCTTTGGCCACGCCGGCCGCGATCGTGCCCACGCCCACCTCGGAGACCAGCTTGACCGAGATGTCGGCGCGCGGGTTGACATTCTTGAGGTCGTGGATGAGCTGCGCCAAATCCTCGATCGAATAGATGTCGTGGTGCGGCGGGGGGCTGATCAGGCCCACACCCGGCACCGAAAAGCGCAAGTAGCCGATGTACTCCGACACCTTGGTGCCAGGCAACTGCCCCCCCTCGCCGGGCTTGGCGCCTTGCGCCATCTTGATCTGAATCTGGTCGGCGCTGACCAGATACTCGGCGGTCACGCCAAAGCGACCCGAGGCCACCTGCTTTATGCGCGAGCGCAAGCTGTCGCCGTCCTGCAACTCGTAGTCGACCTCGACCTTGTCCGGGCCGATGATCGAGCCGACCGTCTGCCCCTGGCGGATCGGAATGCCGCGCAGCTCGTTGCGATAGCGCGCCGGATCTTCGCCGCCCTCGCCGGTGTTGCTCTTGCCGCCGATGCGGTTCATCGCGATCGCCAGCGTGGTGTGCGCCTCGGTGCTGATCGCACCCAGCGACATCGCGCCTGTGGCAAAGCGCTTGACGATCTCGCTGGCGGGCTCGACCTCCTCGATCGGGATCGCTTTGGCCGGATCGACCTTGAACTCGAACAGCCCGCGCAGCGTCATGTGGCGGCGCGACTGGTCGTTGATGATCTGCGCATACTCCTTGTAGGTCGCGTAGTTACCAGCACGCGTGGCATGCTGCAGCTTGGCGATGGCATCCGGCGTCCACATATGCTCTTCGCCGCGCGCGCGCCAGGCATACTCGCCGCCGACGTCCAGCATGTCCGACAGCAGCGGGTCATCACCGAAGGCGCGCCGGTGCAGGCGAATCGCCTCCTCGGCGATCTCGAACACGCCGATACCCTCGACGCGGCTGGCGGTGCCGGTGAAATATTTGTCGATGGTCGCGCTGTCGATGCCCACCGCCTCGAACAGCTGCGCGCCGCAGTAGCTCATATAGGTGGACACGCCCATCTTGGACATGATCTTGGACAGGCCCTTGCCGACGGCCTTGATGTAGTTGGCGATGGCCTTGTCGGCCGACAGATCGCCCGGCAAGTCCCGGTGGATGGCCTCGAGCGTGTCCAGCGCCAGATAGGGGTGGACGGCCTCGGCGCCGTAGCCGGCCAGCACCGCGAAATGGTGCACCTCACGCGCGCTGCCGGTCTCCACCACCAAACCAGTGGCGGTGCGCAGCCCCTCGCGCACCAGATGCTGATGGATGGCCGACAGCGCCAGCAGCGCCGGCACGGCCACCCGCTCGCGGTTGACCCCGCGATCGCTCACGATCAGGATGTTGCTGCCGCTGCGGATCGCATCCACCGCCTCGGCGCACAGCGAAGCGAGCTTGGCCTCCACCCCCTCCTTGCCCCAGGCGACGGGATAGGTGATGTCCAGCGTGCTGCTCTTGAACTTGCCGCCGGTGCGCCGCGCGATGTCGCGCAGCTTGGCCATGTCGGCATGGTTGAGCACCGGCTGGCTGACCTCCAGCCGCATCGGCGGATTGACCTGGTTGATATCGAGCAGGTTGGGGCGCGGGCCGATGAAGGACACCAGCGACATCACGATCGCTTCGCGGATCGGGTCGATCGGCGGAGTGGTGACCTGCGCGAACAGCTGATTGAAATAGTTGTACAGCGGCTTGGGGCGGTCCGACAACACCGGCAGCGGGCTGTCGTTGCCCATGGAGCCCACACCCTCTTCGCCGTTTTGCGCCATCGGCGCCATGAGGAACTTGATGTCCTCCTGGGTGTAACCGAAGGCCTGCTGCAGGTCGAGCAACTGCGCGTCCACATGCTCCATCGCCGCATGGGCCGATTCATCGGCCACCGTGCGCACGCTGGCTTCGTCGTCGCCCGCCACCGGGCGCTCGACGTCATCGAGGCGGATGCGCAGGTTTTCGATCCACTGTTTGTAGGGCTTGGCATTGGCCAGTGTCGCTTTGACCTCCTCGTCGTCGATCAGGCGACCCTGCTCCAGATCGATCAGGAACATCTTGCCCGGCTGCAGCCGCCATTTGCGTACGATCTTGCTCTCGGGCACCGGCAACACCCCGGACTCGGAGGCCATGATGACGAGATCGTCGTCCGTGACGCAATAGCGCGATGGCCGCAGGCCGTTGCGATCCAGGGTGGCGCCGATTTGGCGTCCGTCGGTAAACACGATGGACGCCGGACCATCCCACGGCTCCAGCATGGCCGCGTGGTATTCGTAAAAAGCGCGGCGGCGCTCATCCATCAGCGTGTGCTGCTCCCACGGCTCGGGGATCATCATCATGACCGCCTGCGCCAGCGGATAGCCCGCCATGGTCAGCAGCTCCAGGCAGTTGTCGAAGGTGGCGGTGTCGGACTGCCCGGCAAAGCTGATCGGGTAGAGTTTTTTCAGATCCGCACCGAGCACGGGCGAGCTCATGACCCCTTCGCGGGCGCGCATCCAGTTGTAGTTGCCCTTGACGGTGTTGATCTCGCCGTTGTGGGCCACGTAGCGGTAGGGGTGCGCCAGCGGCCACTCGGGGAAGGTGTTGGTCGAGAAGCGCTGGTGCACCAGCCCCAGCGCGGAGACGCAGCGCGGGTCTTGCAAGTCCAGGTAGTACTCGCCCACCTGGTTGGCCAGCAACAGCCCCTTGTAGACCACGGTGCGGCTGCTCATGCTGGGCACGTAGTACTCCTTGCTGTGCGTCAGCTGCAGGCGCTGGATGGCGGCGCTGGCCGTCTTGCGGATCACATACAGCTTGCGCTCCAGCGCGTCCTGCACGATGACATCGCTGCCGCGGCCGATGAAGACTTGGCGAATGATCGGCTCGGTCTTGCGCACCGTGGGGGACATGGGCATATCCCGGTTCACAGGCACGTCGCGCCAGCCCAGCAGCACCTGGCCCTCGGCCTTGATGGCGCGCTCCAGTTCCTGCTCACACGCCAGCCGCGACGCGTGCTCCTTGGGCAGGAAGATCATGCCCACGCCGTATTCGCCCGGCGGCGGCAGGGTCACACCCTGCTTGGCCATCTCTTCGCGGTAGAGCGGATCGGGGATCTGCAGCAGGATGCCCGCCCCATCGCCCATCAACGGATCG
>NZ_JARJMT020000105.1 GCF_029335975.1 Tepidimonas sp. | reverse complement strand
CAGCCCACACCGCCCCCAGCCGCCGCCAGCCGCCGTATACCGCACCAGCCTGGCCGGCACGATCGATCGAAAAATTGGGTTTCATAGAATGCGGTCGATTTTAGGCAACGACCCTATGTTCAGTTTTTTCAAGAAAAAGTTCTTCGGCAACCGTGAGCAGCCCGCGCCCAGCGCTGAGCCACTGCCCGCCCCGGCGGCGCCGGCCGATGCCGCCGCCGGGGCGGCTGCCGTGCCGCCAACACCCGCACCAGCGCAGACCCCCCCCGACGCTGCGGCCGCTAGCCCCACGCGGCAAGGTTGGCTGGGCCGGCTGACCGCTGGCCTGCGCAAGACGGGTAGCAGCCTGACCGCCGTCTTTGCGAACACGCGCATCGACGACGCGCTCTACGAAGAACTGGAAACCGCCCTGCTGATGGCCGACGCTGGCACCCAGGCCACTGCCCACCTGCTCAATGACTTGCGCCGCCGTGTCAGGGCCGAGCGGGCCACCGACCCGCAACAGGTGCGCGCGCTGCTGGCCGATGCCCTCACCGACTGGTTGCGCCCGCTGCAAAAGCCGCTGGCGGTCGGCGCCCAACCCGACGGCCCGACCGTGTGGATGGTGGCCGGCGTCAACGGCGCGGGCAAGACCACGACCATTGGCAAGCTGACCTGGCACCTGGCCCACCATGGTGCGACCGTACTGCTGGCGGCGGCCGACACCTTTCGCGCCGCAGCGCGCGAGCAGCTGGGCGTGTGGGCCCAGCGCAATGGGGTGGATATCGTCAGCCAGGACGGTGGCGACCCAGCCGCGGTGGCCTTCGATGCCGTGACCGCAGGCCGTGCACGCGGCAAGGATGTGGTGATCGTGGACACCGCGGGCCGGCTGCCCACGCAGCTGCACCTGATGGAAGAGCTGCGCAAAATCAAACGCGTCGTGCAAAAGGCCGAGGCCACTGCCCCACACGAGGTGCTGCTGGTCATCGACGGCAACACCGGCCAAAACGCTCTGGCACAGGTCAAGGCCTTCGACGCCGCGCTGCATCTCACCGGCCTGATCGTCACCAAGCTCGACGGCACCGCCAAGGGCGGCGTGCTGGCTGCCATCGCCATGTGGACCCGCGAGCAGGGGCGCGAGTTGCCGGTCTATTTCATCGGCATCGGAGAAAAGCTGGAAGATCTGCAACCCTTTGACGCGCGCGAATTCGCCACCGCGCTGCTGGCATGACCCGGCCCCATGGCATAGCGCTTGACCCCGTCGACGAAACGAAGCAACGCGGTCACCTCTACACGAGGTTGCCCCACCCCCAGATGCCCTACGCCACAAACCTGGCCACGGACCTAGCGTTTGTACCGATTTCATATATCAGCTAGTTGCGATACAAACCGCGTTCATGTTCGGCACGATTGCCGCATCATCCCAGAGGAGAAGCACAACCATGAAAGCGTACCGATACATCCTGGCAGCGGGCCTGCTGGGCGCTGCCACGCTGGCGCAGGCGCAGGTGGATCAAATCGAGGTCTGGGCTGCGGCCTGTGCCAACTGCCACGGCACCAACGGGCACGCCCAGCCTGGTATGGAAGCGCTGGCTGGCAAAGACAAGGACGAATTGCTGCAAAAGCTGTTGGACTACAAATCTGGCCGCAAGCCCGCCACGCTGATGCACCAGATCAGCAAGGGCTACAGCGATGACGAGCTGCGCGCCCTCGCCGCCTACTTTGCCGCGCAGAAGAAATGAATCCTCGGGAAAACCCTGCCATGATGCAACGTCGCCAATTCGTCTCCACCGTCGCGGCCGGCTCGGCCCTTGGATCTCTCGGGCTGCTGTCGGGCTGCGCCACGCCCACGGGCAGTGCCAGCGGACCGCACGTCGTCGTCATCGGCGGCGGCTATGGCGGGGCCACCGCAGCCAAGTATCTGCGCTTGTTTTCCGAAGGCAAGGTGCGGGTCACGCTGGTCGAGCCCAGCACCAGCTTCGTCTCGTGTCCGATCTCCAATTTGGTGATCGGCGGCATCAAGCAGATATTAGACATCACCATCCCGTATGACAACCTGGCCAAGCGCCACGGCGTGCAGATCGTGCACGATCGTGCCACGGCCATCGACCCGGACAAGCGTGTCGTCAAATTGGCCGGGGGCAGCGAACTGAGCTATGACCGCTTGATCGTCTCGCCCGGCATCGATTTCATGTGGGAGACCCTTCCCGGCATGGCCAAACCTGGGGCCCAAGACAAAGTGTTGCATGCTTGGAAAGCCGGAGCGCAGACGGTGGCGCTGCGCAAACAGCTCGAGGCCATGCCGGACGGCGGGGTCTATGCCCTGTCCATTCCGCTGGCGCCCTACCGCTGCCCCCCCGGCCCGTACGAGCGCGCTTGCATGGTCGCGCACTACTTCAAGACGGCCAAACCCAAGAGCAAGGTGGTCATCCTTGACGCCAACGATGACATCCAGTCCAAAAAGGCCTTGTTCATGAAGGCGTGGGCCGAGCACTACCAGGGCATCATCGAATACCGGCCCAAGCACCGGGTGGTGGATGTCGATGCGGCCACCAACGCCCTGAAGTTCGAGTTCAACGACGACTTCAAGGCCAGCGTGCTCAACGTCGTGCCCGACATGCGCGCGGGCGACATCGCCGTGCAGACAGGTCTGGCCACCGCCAACAAGCGCTGGTGCGAGGTCGACTTTCTGACCTTCGAGTCTAAGGCGGTCAAGAATGTGCATGTGCTCGGCGACGCGATCCAGATTGCACCGGCAATGCCCAAGTCTGGTCACATGGCCAACCAGCACGGCAAGACCTGTGCTGCCGCCGTGGTCAACCTGCTCATGGGCAAAGAACCGCCGAAGATGCCGCTGTATGCCAACACCTGCTACAGTTTCGTCACCGACGAAGATGTGGTGCACGTGGCCAGCGTCCACCGCTACGATGCGGAGAAAAAAACCATGCTCACCGTGCCCGGCTCGGGCGGTGTCTCGGCACGCGCCAGTGAGTTGGAGGGTCGCTACGCTCTGGCGTGGGCGCGCAACATCTGGGCTGACACGCTGGCGTGAGGTCGCATACCCCGGCTCGAGCCATGGGCGGGTGCATGTGCGCCTGTTTCCATGGCCGAGACGGGGTTTTTTCGACGCAGTCTATCCTTTCATCAGCATTGACTTGATTTCTGGTCACACCCCATGACTCGCTGCTCGATGAACACTTTCAAGACGATGAATCTGCGCCATGTGCTGGCCGTGCTGTGTGCTGCAGCCGCGTGGACCTTGCCCGGGTCCGCTTGGGCGCAGGCCGACGAGGCCCGAGCGCGCAAGATCGCCAACGGCGTGTGCGCCATGTGCCACGGCGATCAAGGCGAATCCACGAGCGAAATCTTCCCGCGCCTGGCTGGGCAGCATACCGACTACATCGTCAAACAGCTCAAAGCCTTTAAGAGCGGCGAGCGCAAGAGCACTGCGATGGCGGAGATGGTAGCCAAACTGACCGAGGATGAGATGATCGCCCTCGGTCGCTACTACGAAAAAATGCCCGCACAGCGCGAAAACGTCAAGGACACAGGGCTGGCAGCCGTCGGCGCATATGTGTACCAACATGGCAACAAATTCAGCGGGGTGCCAGCCTGCGTGAGTTGTCACGGTCCAGATGGCCACGGGGCGTCGAATCTGCCACGTTTGGCAGGCCAACTTTCCGGCTATCTGTTTACCCAGCTCAAGCAGTTCAACAAACGCGAGCGCACCAACGACAACGTGGTGATGCACACGGTCGCCGAGAAGATGACCGAGCTGGAGATGGCCGCGGTGGCGGAGTACCTCAGTACCAAGTGAGGCCAACCCGGCCACCACCGCCCCCCACGCGTGCGGGAATTGGGTGCTGTGCCTTCAGTTCGCGCCGTGCAACCGGGCGTGGATGCGACGCGTCATGCGCCACACCCCCCACAATACCGCCGGCATCAGCGCGCCAGCGGTCAGTTCTGGATGCAGGGGCACGCCCGCTGATTTGAGGGCCTTGGCCCCATACAGCACCAGGCTGATCACATAGTAGGTGATCGCTGCAATCGACAGGCCCTCCACCGTGGTTTGGAGTTTGAGTTGCAGTTCTTGTCCGCGGGTGAGCTTCTCCAGCAGTTGCCGGTTTTGCTCTTCCCGGGCGATATCGACTTGTGTGCGCAGCAAGGCGCTGGTGCGGGCGATGCGCTCGGACAACGCATCCAAGCGCTGCTCGATGGAGGCCACGGTGGCGATGGCTGGCCCCAGACGGCGTTGCATGAATTCGCTGATGGTCTGGGTGCCTGGAATCGCCTGCTCACGCAGCTGCGCGATGCGCTGCAGCACGATGCGGTCATAGGCCCGGGTGGCGGCAAAGCGGTAACCGTTTTCAGCGATGGTGCGCTCGATGCCTGCTGCCAGCCCAACCAGGTCTTCCAGCAGCGCCTGATCCCCCCGCGCTTGGGATTCCATGTCCGCGGTCAGGCGCGCCAGGCGGCGCTCGGCATCGGCCAGTGGCCCAGCCAGCGCCTTGGCCACCGGCAAGCCCAGCAGCGCCATCATGCGGTAGGTCTCGAATTCCAGCAAACGCGCCGCGACGCGGCCCGCACGTGTTTCGCTGACTTCGGGCGAGGCCACGACCAGCATCCGCTCGAAGCCCGAGGGGCGCAAGCGGAAATCCGTCACCACCATCGAATGCGACGGCTGGCCCAGCAGCGCCGCCACCACAGGCTGGTCGCCCAACCAATGGCGCGCACGCGTCAACAGCGCAGCCGGGTCCGACAAGTCGCCCGTGACCATGGCGAGCTTGATCGCGCAAATGGTGCGACCGGGGATGCCTGCCAGCCACTGTGGCGACACCAGCAGGTGGGGCAGCAATTCCGGCTCTCTGGCATCTGGCCCCACCGTCGGCGGCAGCGGTTGCACCAGGGAATAACGGGTAAATTCCGTGTGCCGCTCCCATTTGACGGTGAATCCCGGGGGACAACGCAGGCGCAGAAAATGGCCTTGCAAGTCGTCCTCGGTCAGACCGCCCTGGCCAGGCAAGCGCTGCAGATGGGCCAGCTCTTGCGCCCGATCGACCCCATCGTGCAAGACAGCCACATAAACCACGAGCGCAGGCAAGCGGATGCGCGCCGGCGGCCTGGCGTGCACCTCGTCATGCAGCACGCGGCGGCGCGGATCTTCGGCAGGCAATGTGGCGGGGAGCCCCCCGTTGGCATCTGCGACCTTCATAAGCGTGAACATAGCACAGCGCTGCACCCAACGCGATCTGGGTGGAGTGGGGCTGAATGCAAAGTGGCGCACAGCCAGGGCAAAACCGTATGGCTGCGCAAAGAGGGTTTGGACGATACTCGCAGATATTTCCGAGAATTGCCCCGCGCCGGTTGGTTGCCAAAAATATGCGCTTACGGTTGACGGCCTTGACGCAGCGCGGCCGAATTGTCGTCGCCCCGAGCAAGGGTCACACGCCGACGCCCAAGCGATCGGTCGCACTCGGCTGGCGAGCCGCCGCCCGGGCGTTGGTGTGCGCATGGCTGGGGTTGGCGTGGCCAGCGTTCGGGCAAACATTGCCGAGCCTGCTGCAGCAGCACAGCGTGCCGATGTGGCTGATCGATCCGGCAGATGGCACCATCGTCGATGCCAATGCGGCCGCGGCGGATTTTTACGGCTACCCGGCGCTGCGCTCGCCGGGTCGCATGAACATCGCCCAGATCAACCAACTAAGCGAGACAGACATCCGTGCCGAGATGGAGCGCGCGCGCCGCGAGGGGCGGGGCTACTACCTGTTTCCGCATCGGCTCGCCTCGGGCGAAATCGTCACCGTCGAGGTTCACAGCACTCCTGTGGCGGTCGACGGCCGCAACTTGCTGTTGTCGGTGCTGCTGCCGGAGAGCCGCAGCGCGATGCTGCGTCAGGAGCTGCAGCGCTATCAGAATCGGCTGGAATCGCTCTTCACCGTACGCACCACCGAAGCGCTGCAGGCCCGAATCGACCGGGCCCGTGTGCTGAGCTGGGCACTGGCCGGCGCGGTCACCGCGATCATGGCCTTGGTGGCAGCCTTGGGGCTGTTGCGCCGCAGCGCGCGCCGCGCACGGGAGCTCGCACAGGAACTCGACGATGTGTTGCGCGGCGCCCGGCTGGGCAGGCTGCGCTGGGATTTGGTGCAAGGCAACCTCTTCCCCTGTCCGCGGCTGCGCCGGCTGATCGGGCTCGACGACCGCGACCCGCGCCCCATTCCCGCCACGACTTGGATGCAGTGGATTCACCCCAAGGATGCCGCGCAAGCCAAAACCGCTTTGCAGGCCCACCTCAGAGGCCAAAGCGAGGCGGCCGACGTGCGCTTTCGTCTGCAACACCGGGACGGACACTGGATCTGGCTGCAGGCATGGGGCCAGGTCGTGGCGCGCGACCCCAGGAGCGGCCGCGCCACGGTGATGGCCGGAATTTTGCGCGACGTCGGCAACGAGGTCGCGTTGGAGGAGTCGCGGGCCATCGCGGCGAGCGTCTTCAACGATGCTGGCGAAGCGTTCATCGTCACCGACGAGCGCGGCACCGTCCTGGAGGTCAACGCCGCCATGCTGCGGATGAGCGGCTACGGCCGGGATGAGCTGGTCGGACAGACCAACCTACCCTGGCGACCGACAGACCGAAGCGGCATGCCGAATTGGTATCAGCTGCGCCGCCGGCTGCTGCGGGATGGCCGCTGGCGGGGCGAAGCTTGGTGGCGGCGCCGCGACGGGACCGAATTCCCGGTGGTGGAAACCATTTCGACCGTACGCGACGACCGCGGACAGATCATCCGCTTCGTCGTCGTCGCGCAAGACATCACCGAGCTCAAAGCGCAACAGAAGGCCCTGGAGCGACTGGCTTATTACGATGTGTTGACGGGGCTGCCCAACCGCGCGCTGTTGGCCGACCGTTTGGACCTGGCCATCGCCAGCGCCCGGCGTCACCAGCGGCGGGTGGCGGTCGCCTATCTGGATCTGGACGGCTTCAAATATGTCAACGACTCGCACGGCCACCGGCAGGGCGATTGTGTCCTGCTCACACTGGCTCAGCGATTACAGGGGGCGCTGCGCGAGGGCGATACGCTGGCGCGGGTCGGGGGCGACGAATTCGTCGCCATCCTATGCGACCTCGACGAGAGCGAGCGCTGGAGTGCCGTCATCGACCGGCTGCTGGTCGCGAGCACCGAGGTCATCGATTGTGACGGAACACCGGTGCGACTGAGCACCAGCATTGGCGTGACGCTGTACCCCGACGATGGAGCCGACGCCGAGGTACTGCTGCGCCACGCGGATCAGGCGCTGTACCGCGCCAAGCGCGAAGGCAAGAACCGCTGGTGCCTGTTCGATCCCCAGGAGGATCGCGCCGCGGCGGCCCATGCGGAGCATCTCGCAGACGTGCGGCGGGCTCTGGCCAGCGGGGACGAATTCCGCCTGTTTTTGCAACCGCGCGTCAGCCTGGCCGATGGCGCCATCGAGGGCGCTGAGGCGCTGCTGCGCTGGCAGCATCCACAGCGGGGACTGTTGGCGCCAGCAGCCTTCTTGCCCGCGATCGAGCAGGACGACACCATGATCGCGCTGGGCGACTGGGTACTGGCCGAGGCCATGCGCCAGCTTCAGCGCTGGCGCGAGGCGGGACAGCCGAGCTGGTCGCTGTCCGTCAACATCGCTGCGCGCCAGCTAAACGATCCGGCTTTTGTGGACCGACTGGCACAGCACCTGGCGCGCCACCCGCAGGTGGACCCGAGCCGACTGGAGCTCGAAATCGTCGAATCCAGCTCGCTGGAGGGCGTTGCCGCGCTGGAGGACCTGCTCGAGCGTTGCCGTGCATTGGGCGTCGCCGTGGCGATCGATGACTTTGGCATCGGCTACTCGTCGCTCGCCTATCTCAAGCGCCTGCCCGCCAGTGTGGTCAAGATCGACCAGTCTTTCGTGCGCGATATGTTCGACGATCCCAGCGATCTGCGCATCATCGAGGGCGTGGTGGCGCTGGGACAGGCATTCGGCCTGCATGTGGTCGCCGAAGGCGCCGAGACGCTGCACCACGCGGAGCTGCTGCTGCGGCTGGGGGCACAATCGGCCCAGGGCTACGGCATCGCCCGTCCTATGCCCGCCGATCAGTGGGCTGCTTGGGCCGCGGGCTGGGAGCCTCCGGCTTCGTGGATACGCTGGCGCACGCTCGCGCATTCGCCATGGTCGCGGATTCTGGCACGGATGGAGGTCGAGCACCGAGCAGCGCTCACGGGACTGGCGCTGCACCGGACCCGGCCCGCGCTTGCCCACGACTGCCCGTTTCATACTTTGATGATCGATACGCTGCCGCAGGCCGCACGCCAATGGCCCGAGTATGCCGCGCTTCAAGAGGCACATGAAGCCTTTCACGCGGCCACCCGCCAGTGGTGGGAACGTGCCGCCGACACCGACCCCAGGGAGGACCCCGCCATCCGGCAAACGCATGGTGCCCTGTTGGCAGCGCTGCATCGCCTGCTCGACCGACTGTGTACCACGGCGACATGACCCATCCGCGCTACGATCAGCGCATGAGCACGCCAATACCGCCCACCGCCGTGCAGGCGTGGCTTCCGATACTGCAGTGGATGCGCCACTACCGGCGCGAGCATGCGACGGCGGATGGGGTGGCGGCTGCGGTGGTCACGCTGATGCTGGTGCCGCAGAGCCTGGCCTATGCGCAGCTAGCGGGCATGCCGCCAGAGGCGGGTCTGTACGCCAGCATCCTGCCGCTGCTCGTCTATGCGCTGCTCGGCACCAGCTCCACCCTGGCCGTGGGACCCGCTGCAGTGACCTCCTTGATGATGGCCGCCGCCGCTGCGGCGCTGGCGCCCGAAGGCACGGCGACCTATGGCTGGGCTGTCTGGTGGTTGGCGGCGCTCAGCGGAATCATCTCGCTGCTGCTCGGAGCACTGCGGCTGGGTTTTCTGGCGCACTTTCTCAGCCATCCGGTGCTGCACGGTTTTGTCTCGGCCTCCGGCATCCTGATCGCTGCCAGCCAACTCAGGCACCTGCTGGGCCTGCCCCTGAATGGAACGACACCGCCGGCTCTGCTGACTCAGAGTTGGCACACCGTGGGCGAGACGCATGGCCCCACCCTACTGGTCGGTGCGGGGACGCTGGCGGCCTTGCTCGCTGCGCGGCGGGGATTGCGGCCCGGCCTGCGCCGCCACCGACGCCGCCTCCCAAGGCGTGCGGGTGGTCGGCGCTGTCCCCGCCGGGCTGCCCGCTTTCACCTGGCCTGGCCTCGGAGACGACGGCTGGGCAGGACTGCAGCCGCTGCTGCTGCCTGCCTTCCTACTGGCTCTTGTGGGATTCGTGGAATCGGTATCGGTCGGCCAATCACTGGCCGCGCGACGCCGCGAACGCATCGACCCCAACGCCAAATTGCGGGCGCTGGGCGCGGAAAATCTGGCGGCTGCCTTCAGTGGCGGGTTTGCAGTCACGGGCGGGTTCGCACGTTCGGTCGTCAACTTCGAGGCCGGGGCGCGCACGCCGGCCGCCGGGGTATACACCGCGTTTGGGCTGGCGGGAGTGACCGCTTTTTTGACACCCGCGTTATACCACTTGCCCCAGGCGGCGCTGGCCGCCACGATCGTGGTCGCCGTGCTGACGCTGGTGGATCCGTCGGCCTTCGTGCGCACCTGGCGCTACTCGCGCAGTGACTTTGCGGCCATGGCCCTGACCGCTGCGCTGACCCTCACCGTCGGTGTGGAAATCGGCCTTGGCACCGGGGTGCTTGTGTCGATCGCCTTGCTGCTCTACCGCAACAGCCGACCGCACATCGCGGTGGTCGGACGCATTCCGGGGACGGAGCATTTCCGCAACGTCGAGCGGCACGCGGTGCAAACCGTGCCACATGTGCTGGGACTGCGAGTGGATGAAAGCCTGACTTTCGCCAATGCGCGCTTTCTGGAGGATTATGTGGCGGCCCAGGTCGCCGCGCGCCCGGCGGTGCGCGACGCGGTGCTGCAAGGCTCGGCGATCAATGAGATCGACGCCAGCGCGCTGGACTGCCGGCCCGACTGAGCGGCCAGGTGTTCCTGAGCCACCATCAGGCCATCGAAACACTGGCCGCCCAAAGCCCCCAACCAGGACGTGCAGCCCAAGGGGCTGATACCACGAAAACCCCGCCGGGCCGCGTTGACCGGGCGGGGTGGACACCGTCTCAGGCTTGAGAAAGCCGGTCGCTTACGCGCCCAACTTCTCCTTGATGCGGGCGGCCTTGCCGGTGCGGCCACGCAGGTAGTAGAGTTTGGCGCGGCGCACATCGCCGCGGCGCTTGACCTCGATGCTCGCGATCAGCGGGCTGTAGAGCGGGAAAGTCCGCTCGACGCCTTCGCCGTTGGAGATCTTGCGCACGATGAAACTGGAGTTCAGCCCCCGGTTGCGCTTGGCGATCACGACGCCCTCGTAAGCCTGGACGCGCTTTTTGTTGCCTTCGATCACATTGACATTGACGATCACCGTATCGCCGGGCGCGAAAGCGGGGATGTTTTTGTTCAGGCGAGCGATTTCTTCCTGCTCGAGGATCTGAATGAGGTTCATGGTCACATCCACGATCATGACCGCGCTGCGATATTGCACGGAGCCGCGCCCTTGCGCCGCCCCGCTCAGGGTCAGTTCCTGAAGCCGGACAGAGGATCAAAGCTCTCTATTGTAACCTGCTTCGCGCAGCGCATGTTCGTCAGCCGGGCCCAGCCGTCCTGCGGCCCGTGCACGCGCCAGCACATCCGGCCGCCAGCGTGCCGTCGCCTTCACCCGCTGGGCGCGTCGCCACGCCTCGATCTGCGCATGGTGGCCAGAGAGCAACACGGGCGGGACGGTCATCGGCCCGGACGGACCCTGCCAGACCTCCGGCCGGGTGTAATGCGGACAGTCGAGCAGGCCATCGACGCTGGGATTGAAGCTGTCCTGCTCGGCGCTGGCCAGATCGCCCAGCACCCCGGGCTGCAGCCGCGCCACCGCGTCCAGCAGCGCCACGGCCGCAATCTCGCCGCCCGAGAGGACAAAATCGCCCAGACTGATCTGCGCATCCACACAGGCATCGACGAAGCGTTGGTCCACCCCCTCGTAGCGGCCGCACAGCAGGATGGCACCAGGTGCGCTCGGCTGTGCATAGCGGGCCACCACGTCATGCGACAAACGTTCGCCCGCGGGTGAAAACAGCACGGTCGGCACATCCACGCCTGCACCTGCCGGGCGATGCGGGGGCAGACCGCGGTCGAGGCGAATCGCCTGCCAGCAGCGGTACAGCGGCTCGACCAGCATGACCATGCCCGGGCCACCGCCAAACGGGCGGTCGTCCACCCGGCGGTAGCGGCCGTCGGCAAAGTCGCGCAAGGGCCACAGCCGCACCTGCACGGCAGCGGCAAAGGCACGGCGCACCACGCCGACCGACAGGTAGGGCTCGATCAGCTCGGGGAAGAGGGTGATGACGTCAAAGCGCATGACACCCGCGCGGCCGCGGTCAAGTCAATAATCGGGCTGCCAATCCACGGTGATGCGGCGCGCCGCCAGATCCACCGCATCCACATACGCGCTCACGAAAGGGATGAGGCGCTCGACCGCCTGCTCGCCGGAGCCATCGCGCAGACACAATACGGTGTGCGGCCCTGTGGGCAGTAAATCCTCGACGACACCCAGAACCAACCCCTCACGGTTGACAACCGTCAGGCCGATCAAATCGACCCAATAGTACTCGTCGGGGCCGTCCGTCGGGGGGAAGTCGGCGCGGGCAATGTGGATACGGGCCCCACGCAGGCGCTCAGCCATGCTGCGGTCGCCGACCCCTTCGAAGTGGGCCACCACGGCATCGCCGTGCCAGCGCGCTTCGGCCACTTGCACGGCGACCGTGCCCTGGAAGGCATCGAAAGCCCGGGCACGGGGCAAATGGTGGACCGAAGGGGGCTGCAGATACCAGCGACGCGCGTGCAGCAAGGCATCACCGCTCGGGCTCAAGCCATGCACACGAACCCAGCCGCGCACCCCCCAGGCCTCTTGCACATGGCCGATCTCGACCGCGTCGGCGGGCAGCTCGGCCGCCTGCCAGGGCAAAGACTCGGCCATGCCTTGTGCAGGATCAGGCTGCAGCGGCCTCGGCGGGCACGACCTTGGCAGCCTGCTTGATCAAGCGGGCGACGGTCTCGGACGGCTGGGCGCCAACACCGAGCCAGTAGGCCAGTCGGTCTTGGGCGATATTGAGCGGCACATCGTTGCCGCGCGCAATGGGGTTGTAAAAACCGATGCGCTCGATGAAGCGGCCGTCGCGGCGGCAGCGCTTGTCGGCGACGACGATGTGGTAAAACGGGCGGGCCTTCGAGCCGCCACGGGCGAGTCGGATCACGACCATGGTTTATCCTTGCAGACTGTACGACGAGACGGTGGAGGCAACGCCTGAGACACGGCGACTGGCCACCCGGCCAGCGAAACGTTGCAAACCCACCATTATAACCAGCGCCCCGTGAATACCCCCCTGATCCGCCCGAGCCAGGAAAATGACCTGCCCGCCATCGCCCGCATCTACGGCCACCATGTGCTGCACGGCACGGGCACGTTTGAAACCGATCCCCCCAGCGCCGCCGACATGGGCGCTCGCCGCGCCGATGTATTGGCCAAAGGCCTGCCCTGGCTGGTGGTCGAGTGGCAAGGCGAGGTGGCGGGCTTTGCCTATGGCAATTGGTTCAAGCCGCGGCCCGCGTTCCGCTTCTCGGTGGAGGATTCCATCTACATCGCGCACGACGCCGTGGGCCGGGGATTGGGCCGCGCGCTGCTGGCCGAATTGCTGCTCCAACTCGAGCTGCGGGGCATCCGCAAGGTGATGGCGGTGATTGGCGACTCTGCCAACGCCGGCTCAATCGGGCTGCACACCACCTTGGGCTTCGAGCGGGTGGGTGTGGTGCGCTCCTGCGGCTGGAAGTTCGGCCGCTGGCTCGACATCGTGTTGATGGAAAAGGCCCTGGGTTGGGGCGACCGCACCCCACCCAGCGAAAACTGACCCCGCCGCCCTTGGGGAACCCGCGCCGACCGATGCGGCTCCCAATGCGCACGCCCTCCCCCGCACCCACGCCATCGTCCATGGTGACCAACGCCCGTCCTGCCCCCGCTCACTGGCCCCGCAACAAAACTGTCGCCGCTTGGCTCGCCTTGTTGGGTGGCGGCTTTGGCTGGCATCGGTTTTATCTGCACGGATTCGGCGATGTGTGGGGCTGGGCCCACGCCATCCCGACCGCGCTGGGGCTGTGGGGGGTCGATCGGGTACTGACCTATGGGCAGGACGATAAGCTGTCGTGGGTGCTGCTGCCCTTGCTGGGCGTGGGCCTGGTGGCCGCGTGTCTGTCGGCCATTGTGTATGCGCTGCAGCCGCCCGAGCGCTGGAATGCACGCCATAACCCGGCCGGACCGGCCGACGCCCGCGCTGGCGAGACGAACTGGCTGACCATCATCGCCGTGGTGCTGTCGCTGATGGTGGGTGCCACGGCGCTGATGGCGGGCCTGGCGTTCAGCTTCCAGCGTTACTTCGAGTACCAAATCGAAGAAGGGCTGCGCATCAGCCAGTGAGCCGCGCCATCAGCAGCATCCAGACGCTCAGGGTCAGCATGGCCGACACCGTGGACAGCCCCATGGCGGCAGTCACTTCGGTTTGCGCCACACGGTAACGCTGTGCGAACAGAAACACATTGGCCCCGATGGGCACGCCAGCGGCAACCACCAGCACCGTCAACGGCAGGCCGCGCAAACCCCAGAGCCACGCCGAGATGCCGACCAGTACCGGCATGACCAGGTTTTTGGCCAGAGCCAGGGACAGAGCCTCGCGCCAATGCTCGCGCCAGGGGGTGCTGGCCAGGCTTACGCCCACCAGCACCAGCGCCAACGGTCCGAAGGCCTGGCCCAGCAGCTGCAAAGGCTGGTCCACCACAGGGGGCAAAGTCGCTCCCGACAGGCCCCACAGCAAGCCACAGGCAATCGGCAGGGGTATGGGGTGGATGACCGATCCGCGCACCGCCGACAAGGCCGTGTGCCACAACTGCGCCGCAGGTGTCGTCCCACCCTGGACGCGGCTGCGCGCGTCGACCAATTCCAGAGCCACCGAGCTGAGCGTCAAAAGGATGAGCGAATGCACGGCGATCAGCGTCAGCAGCGTGACCACACCGGCCTGCCCATAGGCCAGACCGATCAGGGGGATGCCGATCATGACCAGGTTGGAAAACGTGCCGCCCAGCGCCAGCACGATGCCACGTGGCTGCAAGCCATGCCACGCCATTTGCAGGGCAAACCAAGGCAGTGTGGCGCCGAAATAGGCCACCACGGGGCGCCAGTCCAGCGTCTCGAGCCGCACCTGGGCCATGGTGCGAAACAGCAGCGCCGGGATGAGCAGCAAGAACACCAAATTGGACAAATCCTTGACGGCTGCAGCACCGATCCAGCCGCGTCGGCCCGCGACCACACCCGCGCCGATCAGCAGGAAGACCGGAGTCAGCGATTGAAAGACAGGATGGTTGGCAACACTCACCGCATCAGTGTAGTGAGTGCGCGCAGCGGCGGCTGGCGCCTGCGCGACCGTATGGGTCACGAGCGGGCTGACTTGAGGTATGGCGCAAACGCACGGCGCAGTTTGGCGACTTTCGGTGCAGCCACCGCCAGGCAGTAGCCGTGGTATGGGTGGCGTGCGTAAAAGTCTTGATGCTCGTCTTCCGCCGGCCAGTAGTGGCGCAGCGGCTCCACCTCGGTCACGATGGGGGCATCGAAAGCGCGCTGCGCCTGCAATTCGTCAATCAGCGCACGGGCTGCCGCGGCTTGCTCGGGCGTGGTCCAGTAGATACCGCTGCGGTATTGTGTGCCGACGTCGGCGCCCTGGCGATTGAGGGTGGTGGGGTCGTGGGTGGCAAAAAAGATGGTCAACAAATCGCGCACACCGATCACAGCCGGGTCGTAGACCAGCTTGACGACCTCCGCACAGCCGGTGGATCCGGTGCAGACCTCCTCGTAAGTCGGTCGCTCGGCCTGACCGTTGCTGTAGCCGGATTGCACATCCAGCACGCCGCGCACCTGTTGGAACACGGCCTCGGTGCACCAGAAACACCCGCCCGCCAGAACCAAGGTCTGCGTTGTCATGGCCACCATCCTGCAACGGTCCGAGATACCATGCCCACGTCACGGGTTTTTGTGGCCCTGCCGCGGCTGGGCTTTGGGTTGCGGCTGTGTGCCGCTAGGGGGTGGCCGCTCCCAACGGGGCGCTGCGATCCCGGCTGTGAAGCGCCCCGGCCAACAGCGGTGCCAGCGCCACGGCGTTGTTGGCGTGCGGCACGCTGTCGGTGCTCCAGACCGTGCCGACACCTGCGGGCTGCATCACCGCCAGCGCATCGCCGACAAACAGCGCGTGCGTCACGGCCACATCCACTGCGGCGGCGCTCGCCGGATTCATTCAGCGCTGCCCACAGCCGCTGCGCCGGGGCCGCTTCGTCGTCAAAAGCCAGCAGCATCGCCATGACGATCAGAACTCCGCCTCGATCTGCACCGCCTCGTGCGGGGCACCAATGGTGTAACCGCTGGCACGCATACTGGCCGCACGCGCAAATTCGACGTCGGCTGGATATGCGGCGTAGACCTGGTAGAGCACGTCGCCGGCGCGCACCGACTCGCCGAGCTTGACAGCCAGATCGACCCCAGCACCAGCCACATTGGGCGCGTCAGCCAGCCGCGCGATGCGCGCGATCTGCAGATCGTCGATGCCGGTGACGACGCCGTCGCGCGGTGCAGTTACCTCGAAGCGTTGGCGCGCCAGCAGCGGACGCTCAGGGTCGAAGCGGCGCGCGGCCGTCGGCGTCGGGCCGCACCGGCGGACAGGGCGACCGCTTCAGACCGACAGGGCTTGCGGCGGCGAGGGCGGGATTGACGGCATCCATAGATTAGGCGCTGCGGATTTGTTGGCGTTCGATCACCGGGCGCATACGGTCGACATCGCGCAGAATACGACGCGCCAGGGCTGCCGGTGTCGAGCCTGTCGCCTGCCAGCCTTGCGCCAGCAAACGCTGCCGAATGCGCTGGTCGCGCAGCACGCGGCTGACGGCCTGGGCCAGTCGATCGACAGATGCGCCGGCCAGCCCCCGCGGCGCGGCGATGGCATGCCAGTGCTCGAAATCGAAGCCGCGCACACCCTGCTCGCTCAGTGTGGGCACCCCAGGCAACAGTGGGCTGCGCGATGCACAGGTCAAGGCCACGGCCGGCAGCTTGGCGGCGCGCCAGTGGGGGATGGTCAGTGACGGGGGCAGGAGCGCCAGCTGGACATCGCCCTGCAGCAGTGCGTTGATCACCTGCGGATTGCCGGGATAGGGAACATGCAACGCCTGCCAACCGGCCACCGCCTTGAGGATTTCCATGCCCAGATGAAAGGGTGTGCCCGCGCCTGGACTGCCGTAGTGCCAGGCCATGCCCGCCGTGCGGACGGCACGCAGCGCCGCATTACCCCGCACCTCCAGCTGGGGCGAAATGCACAACACCAGCGGTGCGGTCGCGACCAGCGACACCGGCTGCAGATCGGTCAAGGGGTCATAAGCCAGCGCTGGCTGCATCAGCCGCGCCACGGTCAGGTGTCCGCTGGGCAGCAGGCCCACGGTGTGGTCGTCCTCGGCTTTGGCCACCGCGGCGGCCGCGACGTGCCCGCCAGATCCTGGGCGGTTTTCCACCTCGACCGGCTGGCCGAGCGCGAGCGACAGCGGCCCGACGATGCTGCGCGCGATCTCGTCGGGCGACGAGCCCTGGGGAAAGCCGACCAGCAGACGCACCGGACGTACCGGCCAGCGGGGCAAAGACGCTGATGGTATGGCCCAACTGGGCTGCAGCACCCCCGCCGCCGCCAAGGCCGAGCCCTGGAGCAAACGGCGGCGCTGCAGCGATGGCCTGGCGGGCGCCGGGTCCAGCGCCATGCGGGGGGAGCGGGTTGCGGAGTTCATGCCGAGCGAGTGGGGTCGACGGTGGCCCATCGAACAGGGGACCTCAGGAGATCTCCCGGGACGTGAGCGGATCGGGTGGACCGCCATAGAGCCAGGGTTGATCCAGCAACCGCTCGCCCAGCAGGGCCATGGCCCGGTCGCGCCCCCAGCGAACCAGCCCCCGAGCGTGGAAGACGATACCGTTGCGACGTGAACGCGCCTGCACCCGGGCGTTGCGGGCCCAGCGTCCCTGGGCCCATTGCGACAGCCATCCCGACCAATCTTCCCGTCCTGGAGGCTGCGCACGCAACAGCCTGCCCAGCGCCCAGGCATCCTCCAGCGCCATCGCCGCCCCCTGCGCCAGATAGGGACGCATCGGATGCGCCGCATCGCCAAGCAGCGCCACGCGGCCGCGCACATGTTCATGAGGGCCACGCATCGGCTCGCGCGCGTACAACGGCCACAGACGCCAGCCAAAGACGGCGTGCAGCACCGCCTCGAGATCGGCGTGCACCGGCCCCAGCGCGGCCCGCAAATGCTCGGCGTGGGCCTCGTGGTCCCAGCCCTCGGCATCCGTGGGGGGCAGTGGCCCCTCGACCACCATCACCACATTGAGCCATTGCCCCGCACGCACCGGGTAATGCACGCCGTGCAGCCGCGGCCCCAGCCAGGCGACGACTTCGGGCGCGCGCAGATGGATGGGCAGATCGGCGATGCGGGCCAGCCCGCGGTACGCCAGATGACCGCTGAAGACGGGCCGACCATCTCCGAGCAGCCGCTCACGGGTCTGGCTCCAGAGCCCATCGGCCGCGAGCAAC
>NZ_JARJMT020000087.1 GCF_029335975.1 Tepidimonas sp. | reverse complement strand
GCCTGCGCTGTGCCCGTCTTGCCGCCGCTGCGGTACGGCGCGCCGGCGAATACCCGCGCCGACGTGCCTTCGGTGGTCACGGCGGCCATCGCGTCCAGCACCGTCTGCACATGCCCAGGTTGGTAGCCCAGCGGGCGGCCTGGCAGCGCTTGCCGCGACGAGGTCACCCCTGCGTCGGGTCCGGGAGTCAGCGTCTCCAGCACGACATGCGGTGTCTGCCGTATCCCCCCGCCGGCCAGTGCAGCCATGGCGGTGGCCAGCTGCAGCATGGTAAAGCTGTTGTAGCCCTGGCCGATGCCCAGTGAGATCGTCTCGCCCGGGTGCCAGCGCTGCTGCTCGGGTGTGCGGTAGGTGGCGCGCTTCCACGCCGGGCTGGGCAGGACGCCGCGCACTTCGCCGGGCAAGTCGATGCCGGTGAGCTGCCCAAAGCCCAGTGGGGCCATGAAGTCGTGGATGGCCTGCACGCCCATTTCGTGCGCCAGCGTGTAGTAGTAGACATTGCTGGACAGCACGATGCTGCGCCGCAGGTCCACCATACCCAGCGCGAGCTCGCCATGGCTGCGGAAGCGGTGATTGCCCAGCACCCAGTAGCCGGGGTCATGGATGGTTGTCTGGGGTGTGCGCAGGCCCAGCTCCAACGCCGCCAGCGCCATGAAAGGTTTGTAGGTCGAGCCAGGCGGATAGGTGCCGCGTAGCGCACGGTTGAGCAACGGTCGATCAGGCGACTCGTTGAGTGCGCGCCAGCTGTCCGCGTCGATGCCATCGACGAACAGGTTGGGATCGAAGCTGGGCATGCTGACCAAAGCCAATACCTCGCCGCTCTGTATATCCAGCGCCACCAGCGCGCCGCGGCGCTCGCCGTAGAGCCGCTCGATCAGGTGTTGCAGGCGCACGTCGATGGACAGCCGCACCGTGTCGCCCGCCTGGGGTGGGGTCGAATCGAGGCGGCGCACCGCGCGCCCCGAGGCAGAGGTCTCCACCCGCTCGAACCCGGTGCGGCCGTGCAAACGCTCTTCCTGCGCCAGTTCCACGCCCAGCTTGCCGATGTGCGTGCTGCCGCGGTAGTTGGCGACCTTGTCTTCCGGCCAGTCTTCCATGGCTTCGCGGTCGCGCTGGCTGATGCGGCCGATATAGCCCAGCACATGCGCCGCCGTGGGGCCCAGCGGGTAGCGTCGCAAGTGACGCGCTTGGATTTCCACCCCTGGCAGCGACCACAGGCGGGCGGCGACCCGCGCCATTTCCTCTTCACTCAGGCGGGTTTTCAGGGGAATGGAGTCGAAGCGCTTGGAATCCGCAAGCAGCCGGCGAAACCGCTGCACGTCGCGCGGCGTGATCGACACCCATTGGCTCAGGCGCTCGATCGTGCCTTCTAGGTCTGGGGTGCGGGCGGGCACGATCTCCAGCGCATAGACCGGCAGGTTTTCGGCCAACACAACGCCGTGGCGATCGACGATGCGTCCGCGCGGGGGAGGGATGGGCAGCACTGCCGTGCGGTTGACCTCGGCCTGGGCGGCGTAGCGCTCGTGTTCGCGGATCTGCAGATGCCAGGCGCGCAGTGCCAGCAGGCCAAATGCTGCGACCACCGCCGCCAGCGCCACCCACGCGCGCCGGCGAAAGCGCGCAATGCGGATGTCGGCGTCGGGATACGTGGTCATCGCCAGTGGCCGGGGTATGCAAGAGTCAGAGGGGACGGGTTTCGTCCGGGTCATGCGCGCGGCGCTGCGGGGCGAGCAAGATCCAGGTCGCAGGCGTCCACAACGCGGCCGTCAACAGTGGGGCGATCCACGCCAGGGCGGGAGGATTGCCGTGGCCGGCGAGCAGCCGCACCAGCGCCTGCAGGCCAAATGCCACCGCAAACAGCGGCAGCACATGCAGCGTCTGGCCGCGCAGGTCGAACCACAGCACCCGCCGGTGCAGGGTCACGGCCAGATAACCCATGACGGCATAGGCCAGCGCATGTTGCCCCAGCAAGACCCCTTGGTGCACATCCACACACAGCCCGGCGACGAAGGCCACGCTCACACCGATGCGCAGCGGCTGGTGGATGGTCCAAAACACCAGCACCAGCGCCATCCAATCCGGCAACCAAGCCGCGCCCGCGAGCTGTCCCTGCAGCACCAGCAGAAAAAAAGCCGCCGCCAGCGATCCCCAGATGAAAACCGGGTTGGCTGGCAGCAACAGGGCTTGTCCGCGCGGCAGCATCATGGGTGACGCTCCGTCGCGGGGGCCAGCGCATCGCCTTGGGCGGGTTGCAGCACCAGCACATGCAGCGCGTCGCGGATGCGGGCCACAGGCTGGGCCAGCACCTGGGCAAAGCCCTCGCGGCCTTCGGCGCTGACGGCACGGACGGTCGCCACCGGCAGCCCCGGCGGATACAGGCCGTCGATCCCGCTGGTCACCAAGGTGTCGCCCGGGCGGGTCGCCGTTTGTACCGGCACGAAGCGCAAACTCAGCCCCGGCTCGTCGCGACTGCCGTTGCCATAGGCCAGATAGCGCTCGCCGGTGCGGGTGTTGAGCACAGGGATGGCGAGCAGGCGGTGGGCCAGGAGCGTGACCTCACTCGTGGCGGGGTAGACGCGTGTGACCTGGCCCAGCACGCCGAAGCCGTCCATCACCGGCGCGCCCTCGCGCACATCCTGCAGCGCTCCGCGGTCGATCACCACGGCGGGCATATAGGGGTCCGGCAGCGCATACAAGATTTCGGCGCCCTGGGCCGACGGCGAAACGCGCTCGCGCAGACCCAGCAGCCGCCGCAGCTCGCGGTTTTCCTGGGCCAGGTGTTCGACCAGGCCGGCCCGCTGCGCTTGCCGGGCGAGCTGTTCGCGCGCCTGGCGAGCATCGCGCTGGGCCGCCTGCAGCGACGCGAAATGCTGCCCCAGCCATTGCGTGGCGCGTACCGGCTGCAGCGCCAGCCACTGCACCGGATACAGCGCCGTCGCCACCGCTGCGCGCAGTGGAGCTGCCCAGCGCAGGCGCGCATCCACCACCATCAGCAGCACCGCCAGGGCGCTCAGGACGAGCAGCTTGGTCAGGGCCGGTGTGCCCTGCTTGAAGAAGGGCGGCGGCGTGCGGTCGACGGTGCCGAGCGACATGGCGAATGGCTAGGCGGCGGTCGGCGACGGGGGCCGCGAGCGGTCTGTCACTCGCTGGTGAAGATGCTGTGGCCCAGCCGGTCCATCTGTTCCAGTGCCATGCCGCAGCCGCGCACCACACAGGTCAGCGGGTCTTCGGCGACGAACACCGGCAAGCCGGTTTCCTCGTTGAGCAGGCGGTCCAGATCGCGCAGCAGCGCACCGCCGCCGGTCAGCATCATGCCGCGGTCGGCGATGTCGGCGCCGAGCTCCGGCGGGGTCTGCTCCAGTGCAGTCTTGACGGCGCTGACGATGTTGTTGATGGGGTCGGTCAGCGCCTCGAGCACCTCGTTGGAGCTGATCGTGAAACTGCGCGGCACACCCTCGGAGAGATTGCGGCCTTTGACCTCCATCTCTCTGACTTCCGAGCCGGGGAAGGCGCTGCCGATGTTTTTTTTGATCGACTCGGCGGTGGGCTCCCCGATGAGCATGCCGTAGTTGCGGCGGATGTAGTTGATGATGGCCTCGTCGAACTTGTCGCCACCCACGCGCACGCTGCCTTTGTAGACCATGCCGCCCAAGCTGATGACACCGACCTCGGTGGTGCCGCCGCCGATGTCCACCACCATGGAGCCGGCCGCATCGGCCACCGGCAGGCCAGCGCCGATGGCGGCGGCCATCGGCTCTTCGATCAGATAGACCTCGGAGGCGCCGGCCCCCAGCGCCGACTCGCGGATGGCGCGCCGCTCCACTTGGGTCGAGCCGCATGGCACACAGATGATGATGCGCGGGCTCGGCTTGAGCATCGAGCGCGGGTGCACCATCTTGATGAACTGCTTGAGCATTTGCTCGGTGACGGTGAAGTCGGCGATGACGCCGTCCTTCATCGGGCGGATGGCCTCGATGTTGCCGGGTACCTTGCCGAGCATGGCCTTGGCGGCTTTACCGACGGCCTGGATGGTCTTTTTGCCGTTGGGGCCGCCCTCATGGCGGATCGCGACTACGGAGGGCTCATCCAGCACGATGCCCTTGCCGCGCACATAAATGAGCGTGTTGGCCGTGCCCAGATCGATGGCGAGGTCGGTCGAAAAATGCCGACGCAGGGATTCGAACATGGTGTGTGAAGTCCTGTGCAGCCTGCCTGCGGGGGGTGGCGCCAGGAAGCGAGCAGGCCGTATCGTGAAACCCGGGATAATACCGCAAGCCTTACCTCACCCGACAGACACCTGCGACCTGATACATCATGTCACTGACCCTACAGGATGTCGACCGCCTTGCGCACCTGGCGCGGTTGGCGCTCGACGGCCCGACGGCCGAGCGCATGCTCGGCCAGCTCAATGCGTTTTTCGACATCGTCGAGCGGATGAAGGCGGTGGACACCACCGGTGTCGTGCCGCTCGCGCATCCGGCCGAGGTGTTCACCGATGTGGCGCTGCGGCTGCGCGACGATGTCGCGAGCGAACCCGACTGCCGCGCGGCCAACCAGGCCAGCGCCCCCGCCGTCGAGGACGGCCTGTACCTCGTGCCGCGGGTGATCGAATGAGCAGCGAACTGCATCAAATGGGCGTGGCCGAGCTGGCCGCCGAGCTGGACGCGGGCCGCACCTCCAGCGTCGAAGTCACCCAGGTGCTGCTGCAGCGCGTGCGTGCGCACGAGGGCTTGGGCGCCTTCCTGGCCGTGGACGAGTCCGCCAGCCTGGCCCAGGCGCGTCAGGCCGACGAGCGGCGCGCGCGCGGCGAGCATACCCCGCTGCTGGGCGTGCCCATCGCGCACAAGGATGTCTTGGTCACGCGCGACTTTCCCACCACCGCGGGCAGCCGTATGCTGGCTGGCTACCGCAGCCCGTTCGATGCCACCGTGGTGGCCCGGCTGGGCGGTGGCGCCGACGGGCACCCTGGGGCGGGGGCGGTGACCTTGGGCAAGCTAAACTGCGATGAGTTTGCCATGGGCTCGGGCAACGACAACTCGGCTTATGGCCCGGCGCGCAACCCCTGGGACCCGACGCGTGTGCCCGGCGGCTCGTCCGGCGGATCGGCCGCTGCGGTCGCGGCGCGGCTGGTGCCGGGGGCGACGGGCACCGACACGGGTGGCTCGATCCGCCAGCCGGCCGCATTCTGTGGCGTCACCGGCATCAAGCCAACCTACGGCCGCTGCTCGCGCTACGGCCTGGTGGCCTATGCCTCCAGTCTGGACCAGGCCGGGCCGATCGCGCGCTCGGCCCAGGACTGCGCGCTGCTGCTGTCGGCCATGGCTGGGCCCGATCCGGACCGCGATTCCACCTGCTTGGATCACCCAGCCGAGGACTACACCCGCGGGCTGGACGAGCCGCTGCCCGGGGCCAGCGCGGGCCGCCCGCTGCAGGGGCTGCGCATCGGATTGCCGATCGAATTTTTTGGCGCGGGCTGCAGCGCCGATGTGCAGGCCGCCGTGCGCGCCGCGCTGGCGGAGTTCGAGCGCTTGGGTGCGACGCTGGTGGACGTCAGCCTGCCGCGCACCGAACTGGCCATCCCGGCCTACTACATCATCGCCCCCGCCGAGGCCAGCTCCAACCTCAGCCGCTATGACGGTGTGCGCTACGGCCACCGCACGGCCGAGTACACCGACCTGCTCGACATGTACTGCCGCTCGCGCAGCGAGGGATTTGGGGCCGAGGTGCAGCGCCGCATTCTCATCGGCACCTATGTGCTCTCTCACGGCTACTACGACGCCTACTATCTCAAGGCACAACAGATCCGCCGCCTGATCGCCGAAGACTTTCTGCGGGCCTTCCAGCAGTGTGACCTGATTGCCGGACCCGTCGCACCTACCGTGGCCTGGGCCATCGGCGACAAGGCGGATGATCCGCTGTCGGCCTATCTGGCCGATATTTACACCTTGCCGGCGTCGCTGGCCGGATTGCCGGGCATGAGCGTGCCGGCTGGCTTTGGCGCGGGCGGTCTGCCGGTGGGGCTGCAGCTCATCGGCCCGCATCTGGCCGAGTCGCGTCTGTTGCATGCGGCCCATCAGTTCCAGCGCGCGACCGACTGGCACACCCGTGCCCCGGCCAGCGTGATCCTCTCGCATCAGGCCTGACCCCATGACCCGTGCATCGTTTCTCGTCCAGGGCTACGAGGTCGTCATCGGCTTCGAGACCCATGCCCAACTCGCCACGCGCAGCAAAATCTTCAGCCGCGCGGCCACAGCCTTTGGTGCTGCACCCAACACCCAAGCTTGCGCCGTCGATTTGGCGCTGCCCGGCACGCTGCCGGTGATGAACCGTGCGGCGGTCGAGTGCGCGATCCGCTTCGCTCTGGCGGTCGGGGCCCATGTCGCATCGCGCAGCATCTTTGCGCGCAAAAACTATTTTTATCCCGACCTGCCCAAGGGCTACCAGATCAGTCAGTACGAGATTCCGGTGGTGCAGGGTGGAGCCATCCAGTTTTACTTGGGCGACGAGCGGCGCATCGTGCGTCTGGTGCGCGCCCACTTGGAGGAGGACGCCGGCAAGTCGTTGCACGAGGACTTCCACGGCATGAGCGGCATCGACCTCAACCGCGCCGGCACGCCGCTGCTGGAAATCGTCACCGAGCCGGACATCCGCTCCAGCGCCGAGGCTGTGGCCTACGCGAAAGAGCTGCACAAAATCGTCACCTGGATCGGCATTTGCGACGGCAATATGCAAGAGGGGAGTTTTCGCTGCGATGCCAATGTGTCGGTGCGCAAGCCCGGCCAGCCGTTGGGCACACGGCGCGAGATCAAGAACCTCAATAGCTTCAAATTCATGCAGCAGGCCATCGACTACGAAGTTCGCTGGCAAATCGAGCAGTTGGAAGACGGCCGTGCCATTGAACAGGCCACGGTGCTGTTCGACCCCGACACGGGCGAGACGCGCGCCATGCGCACCAAAGAGGATGCGGCCGATTACCGCTACTTCCCTGACCCGGACCTGCCGCCCCTGGTGATTGCCGCAGACTGGGTGGCGCGCGTGCAGTCCGAGATGCCGGAGCTTCCGCGGGCCATGGCCGAGCGCTTGGTGCGTGAGTATGGACTGCCGGACTACGACGCCGCCACCCTGACCCAGAGTCCCGCGATGGCAGGCTACTTCGAAGCCACGGTGCGCGCGGGCGCCGCACCCAAGGCCGCGAGCAACTGGATCATGGGCGAGGTCTCGCGCCGGCTCAACGCTGCCGAGATCGGCATCGACGCCTGTCCGGTGATACCCGCGCTGCTGGGGGCGCTGCTGCAGCGCGTCAGCGATGGCACGGTGTCCAACAATGCGGCCAAGCAGGTGTTCGATGCGCTCTGGGTCGAGCCGGGCGACGTTCAGGATGGACCGGCGGCCTTGGCCCGGGTGGACGCGGTCATTGCGGCCAAGGGCCTGCGGCAGATGAACGACACTGGCACACTGGAGGCCATCATTGCCCAGGTGATCGCTGCCAACGAAAAGAATGTCGCCGAATACCGCGCTGGCAAGGACAAGGCCTTCAATGCGTTGGTCGGGCAGGTGATGAAAGCCACCCAAGGCAAGGCCAATCCGCAGCAGGTCAACGAACTGCTCAAGCGTGCGCTGGGGTGAGCTGTGCGACCTCGTGCGGGTCGCGCGCCAGCGTCAGCCGTCCTCGGCGACGCCTCACCCATCTCGCCGATGATGCATCCGTCCGGTCACGCCACCCCGTACCGCGCGCGGTAGGCCTGCACCCGTTCGCGGTGGGTCCGCATGGCAGAGTCGTCCTGTTGCAGCAGATATTGGAGCAAATCGTCCAACCTGGCAATGGCGCACACCGTCAGGCCCAGTTCGCGCTGCACATATTGCACGGCGCTATAGGGCACTTCGCGTAGCGTGCCGTCGGGGCCCACCTCGGTGGCGATCTCTTGCCGATCCAGCGCAATCGCCATGGCGTGCGGTGTGGCGCCAGCGCCACGGATAAGCGCAATCGACTCGCGCGCTGCGGTGCCTGCGCTCATCACATCGTCGATGATGAGCACCCGCCCGCGCAGCGGGGCGCCGACCAGCGTGCCGCCTTCGCCGTGGTCCTTGGCCTCTTTGCGGTTGAAGGCAAAGGGCAGGTTGCGCCCGCGCCGCGCCAGTTCCACCGCCACTGCCGCGGCCAGCGGAATACCCTTGTATGCTGGACCAAAGATCATGTCGAACGCCACGCCGCTAGCCAGGATGCGCTCGGTGTAAAACTCTGCCAACTGCCCCAGCTTGGCGCCATCATCAAACAGGCCGGCGTTGAAGAAATAGGGGCTCAGGCGCCCGGCTTTGGTCTTGAACTCGCCAAAGCGCAGCACGCCAGCTTCCAGTGCAAACTGCACGAAGCGCTGGGCCAGCGGATCGGGAGAGGAGGAGAAGGACGTCGTCATTGCGAACATCGTGCCAGTAGCGGGGGGGCTGGTCACACGGCGCGCCACCAGGTGTAGGTGGCCATGCCCAACGCCGTCAGCACCAGCGACCCTCCCACGTGCAGGCCGATGCCAGCCAGTCCCCACAGCAGTTTGCCGTCCTGCAGCAGCGAGGTCATTTCGATGGAAAAGCTGGAAAACGTCGTCAAACCGCCCAGCAAACCGGTCACGGCAAACAGCCGCCAGGCTGGCGCAATGTCCGGGTGGTGCAAAAAGAACGCGGCCACCACGCCGATGGCATATCCGCCGATCCAGTTGGCGGCCAGCGTGCCCAGCGGCAGGTGCGGCAGCACGGCGTTGAGTGCGAGCCCCAACCACCAGCGCACGAGGGCCCCCACGCTGGCACCGGCGGCGATGGCCAGAACCGAGGTGATCATGCGGTCATTATCCCACCGCGCCGCTGCCCGCCACGCCCGCGACCACATGACCGGCGGGCACATGTTCGGCGGCGCTGTGCACATGGCGCGTCTGGTCGTCGAAAAAGAAGTCCGGCTCGAACTCGCGCAGGAATTCACCCTTGGGCAGACCGCCCAGAAACAGCGCTTCATCCACTTCGATGTGCCAATCCATCAAGGTGCGGATGGCGCGCTCGTGCGCAGGGGCGCTGCGCGCGGTGACCAGTGCCGTGCGGATGCGCATGCGGTCGGTACCCTCCTGCTGCAGGCGGTGCAGCGCCTGCAGCAGCGGCTTGAACGGCCCGCCCGGCAGGGGCTGCGCGGCCTTGGCGCTCTCGTGTGCCTGAAAGGCGTCCAGCCCCTGGGCCTGAAACACGCGCTCTGCCTCGTCCGAAAACAACACCGCGTCGCCGTCGAAGGCGATGCGCACCTCGTGCGGATGCGCCTGCGACGCCCGCTGCGCATGCGGATACACCTGCGCGGCGGGCACCCCCGCATCCAGGGCGGCGCGCACATCGTCCAGGTTGGCCGACAAAAACAGGTTGGCCCGCAGTGGGCGCAGGTAGCGCCACGGCGGCGCACCGCGCGTAAATACGCCGCGCTGGATAGACAGCCCGTAATGCGCGGCAGAGCGAAACACCCGCATGCCTGACACCGGGTCGTTGCGCGAGAGGATCACCACCTCCACCCGCTGCGCCCGCGTGTCGTTGAAGCCCAGCAGCTTGCGCACCAGCGAAAACGCCACGCCCGGCGCAGCCGGCTGGTCCAGCCGCTGCAGCTGCAGCTGCATGTAGGCGCCGTCGTCGCCTTCTTCGAAGACGCGATTCTCGGCCTCGAAGTCGAACAGCGCGCGGGAAGAAATGGCAACGACGAGACAGCCTTGGAGAGGAGATGTCATGGGTCTCTTGGTGCACAGGCCAGTCGATGATCACCCCAACCCCAGGCGCTGCATCCAATAGCGCAGTTTGGCCAAGGTCCAGCCCAACTCGCGCGCGGTGCGCGACTGGTTCCAGCGGTTGCGCTGCAGCAGGGCTTCCAGCTGTGCGCG
>NZ_JARJMT020000069.1 GCF_029335975.1 Tepidimonas sp. | reverse complement strand
TCCTCGACCAGCTCGAGCTGCCACGCACCGGGCGCCTCGCCGCGGCGCAAGACACCACGAAATGTCTTGCGCCCCGGCGCCACCGCCCCTGCGCCCGCGGCCCCGATGGGGGCGCGCAAGGTGACATCGACCATCTCGCCGACGAAGCGCTCGTAGTCTGGGGCGTGGCGCAACGGACGATCGATGCCGGGTGAGCCCACCTCGAGGCGACGGTCGTCCACCCCATCGACCTCCAGCACATACTGAAGCTGGCGCGTCACACGCTCACAATCTTCGACGCTGATGAAGCGCTCTGACGGCTGCATCGCATCCCAGGGCCAATCGATGGTCACGCGCAGCAAGCCGCCGGCGGACCGCTCCAGGTCCACCATGTCGTATCCGAGCCCGACCACCGTCTGCTCCACCGCCTGCTGCCAGCTCATGCGTCCCGTTTTCGCCTTTCGTGTTGGCACCCAAGGGCGCCTCGATCCGCTTGGATCACCCCGTTTATCACCCCGTTTGATTGCGCGCGACCAAAAAAAATGGGCCGGTGTGCACCCGCCCATTCGGTCGTGATCCGGCTATTCTAGCACCCCAGGTCGGAATTCGCACCTCTCGACGGTGCGATTGCCACTGCCCGACTGCGCCGCAGCCACACCGTCCGTCCGCGGGTACAATGTGGGCAGTCGGAGCGTAGCGCAGTCTGGTAGCGCATCTGCTTTGGGAGCAGAGGGTCGAAGGTTCGAATCCTTTCGCTCCGACCACGAACACACCCCTGCCGTCCGTAGCTCAGCTGGATAGAGCAACGGCCTTCTAAGCCGTGGGTCGGGGGTTCGAGCCCCTCCGGACGGGCCACCCGCACACGCACGATTCACGACATGACCGTCACCATCAAGGATGCCGCAGGCATCGAGGGCATGCGCACCGCCGGACGCCTGGCGGCAGAGGTGCTGGACTATCTCGCGCCCTATGTGCGGCCAGGTGTGACCACCAACGAGTTGGACCGCTTGGCACACGACTACATCGTCGGTGTGCAGCAGGCCATCCCCGCGCCGCTCAACTACGCGCCCAGCGGCTATCAACCCTATCCCAAGAGCATCTGCACCTCGGTCAACCACGTCGTCTGCCACGGCATCCCCAACGACAAGCCCCTCAAAAAAGGCGACATCGTCAATATCGACGTCACCGTCATCAAGAATGGCTGGCACGGCGACACGAGCCGCATGTTTTTGGTCGGCGAGGTCCCCCCGCATGCGCGGCGGCTGTGCCAGGTAACCTACGAGGCCATGTGGAAGGGGATCGAGCGGGTCCGCCCCGGGGTGCGCCTGGGCGACATTGGGCACGCCATCCAGGCCTATGCCGAGAGCGCCGGCTACAGCGTGGTGCGGGAGTTCTGTGGGCACGGCATCGGCCAGCGCTTTCACGAAGATCCCCAGGTGCTGCACTATGGACGCCCTGGTACGGGGATGGAAATCCGGCCGGGCATGACGTTTACCATCGAGCCCATGATCAACCAGGGACGGCGCGAAATTCGCGAGATGGGCGATGGCTGGACCATCATCACCAAGGACCGCTCGCTGTCTGCGCAATGGGAGCATACCGTGCTGTGCACCGAAGACGGCTATGAGGTCTTGACCTGCTCGGCCGGTATGCCGGCACCGCCGGCCTTCATCGGTGCATCGGCCAGCCCCGCGCCGGCTTGACGCCGCCGCTCGGTGCCGCATCTGGCCCAGGTCTTGCTTCTGACCGAGCCATGCCCGCCCCACCCTGCCCCGCCCCAGCCGACCATCTGGACATCGCTGCGCTGCGACAGCACTACCGGGATGCCAAACGCAGTGTGCTGCACGCCATCGAGGCACTCGGCGGCCGCTCGCGCGGCATACGTGCCCTGCTGCGGCGGCTAAGCCGGCTGACCGACGATACGCTACGTACGCTGTGGGGGACATCCGGGTTGCCCGATACACTGGCGCTGGTCGCCGTGGGCGGGTACGGCCGAGGGGAGCTGTTCCCCTACTCCGACGTGGATGTCCTCGTGCTGCTGCCCGACGGCATTCGGGTTGAGGCGCACGCGCCTCTGAAGGCGGCGCTGGAACGCTTCATCGGACACTGCTGGGACATCGGGCTGGAGATCGGCTCCAGCGTGCGCACGGTGGACGAATGCCTGCAAGAGGCAGCCGCCGACATCTCGGTTCAGACCGCACTGCTGGAAAGCCGTTGGCTGGCCGGGGACCGATGCCGCTTCGTTGCGCTGGGCCAGGCGCTTGACGCGCAGATGGACCCGCTGGCATTTTGCCGCGCCAAGCAGTTCGAGATGCAGCAACGCCACCAGCGCTACGAAAACACGCCCTACGCGCTGGAGCCCAATTGCAAAGAATCGCCGGGCGGGCTGCGCGATCTGCAGGTGATCCTCTGGGTCGCCAAGGCCGCCGGTTTCGGCCACACCTGGGACGAACTCGCGCGCCGCGGGCTGGCCACGGCGCGCGAGGCGCGCCAACTCAAGGCCAACGAGGCGCTGCTGAGCCTCATTCGCGCCCACTTGCACACCCTGGCCCAGCGGCGCGAAGACCGCCTGGTGTTCGATCTGCAGACTGCGCTGGCCGCCGCTTTCGGCATCGAGTCGGGGGCAACGGGCGATGGCAGCCGCGAGCAGTCGGCGCGGCGCGCGCGCAAGGCCAGCGAGCGGTTCATGCGGCGCTACTACTGGGCCGCCAAAGCGGTGACGCAGCTCAACCAGATCCTGCTGCTCAACATCCAAGAGCGCCTAGAGCGCGACGAGCATGGGATGGAGCCCCCGCGCCCGCTGAACCCGCGCTTTCTGGACAAGGACGGCTTGCTGGAGGTAGCGAGCGACGACCTGTATCTGCGGCAGCCGCACGCGATCCTGGAAACCTTTTTGTTGTACCAACAAACCCCGGGCATCAAAGGCTTGTCTGCGCGCACGCTGCGGGCCCTGTACAACGCCCGCCCGATCATGAATGCGGCGTTTCGGCGCGACCCGGTCAACCGGCGCACCTTTGTGCAGATGCTGCAGCAGCCGCAGGGCATCACGCACGCATTTCGGCTGATGAACCAGACCTCGGTGCTGGGGCGCTACCTGTGGCCGTTTCGCAATACGGTCGGCCAAATGCAGCACGACCTGTTCCATGTCTATACCGTGGATCAGCACATCTTGATGGTGCTGCGCAACATGCGGCGCTTTTTCATCCCGGAGCATGCGCACGAGTACCCGTTTTGCTCCCAGCTCGCTGCGGGGTGGGACAAGCCATGGGTGCTCTACGTCGCGGCCTTGTTTCACGACATCGGCAAGGGCCGCGGCGGCGATCACTCCGTGCTGGGCGCGCGGGAGGTGCTGACCTTTGCGCGCCAGCATGGCATCGATCGCGAGGATGCGGCGTTGATTCGCTTCCTGGTCGAGGAGCACCTGACCATGAGCCGTGTGGCCCAAAAAGAGGACATCAGCGACCCGGAAGTCATCCGCGCCTTTGCTCACCGTGTGGGCGATGAGCGACACCTCACGGGCCTGTATCTGCTGACCGTGGCCGATATTCGCGGCACCAGCCCCAAGGTGTGGAACGGCTGGAAGGCCAAGCTGCTGGAGGACCTCTACCGCGCCACCCTGCGCGCACTGGGTGGCGGCTCGCCAGACCCCCACGCCGAAATCGAAGCCCGCAAACGCGAAGCGCTCGCCCTGCTGGCCCTGCACGCCCTGCCACACCAGGCCCACCAGGCGCTGTGGTCGCAGCTGGATGTGGGCTATTTCATGCGGCCCAGCGCCGATGAGATTGCTTGGCACACTCGCCAGCTCTCGCGCGCGCTGGCGCACGCCGCGCCGGGCACGCCACTTACCCTGGTGCGCGCCCGCCTGTCCCCTGCCGGCGAGGGGCTGCAGGTGCTGGTCTACACCGACGATCGACCCGATCTGTTCGCCCGCATTTGCGGCTATTTCGACCAGGCTGGCTTTTCCATCCTGGACGCCAAAATCCACACCACCAGCGACGGCCGCGCGCTCGATACCTTTCAGGTCGCAACGGAAACCCTGTCCGATCACTACCGCGAGCTGGTGGGCATGGTCGAAAGCGGCCTGCCGCGCGCGCTGGATCCAGCCACGCCG
>NZ_JARJMT020000064.1 GCF_029335975.1 Tepidimonas sp. | reverse complement strand
CAAGACGGGGGCGCGTGGCCTGCGTTCTATCTTGGAGCAGGCGCTGATGGATACCATGTTCGAGTTGCCCAGCCTGCACAACGTCGAACGCGTCGTCGTCGAGGAGGCCACCATCACCGAAGGCAAAGCGCCCCTGCTCGTCTATCGCGAGGCAGCCAAGCAGGCATGACCCTACGCCGGCGGCGCACTGGGGCGTGCTTGAGTTCGGCTTTGCCGCCCCCAACTGAGCTGAGAGAAAGGAATTCTCCATGTCCGGACATCCCACGCTCCCTAGCCAGCCCGTCGAGCTGCCGCTGTTGCCGCTGCGCGACGTGGTCGTCTTCCCCCACATGGTCATCCCGCTGTTCGTCGGGCGGCCCAAGAGCATCAAGGCCCTCGAGGTCGCGATGGCCAACGAGCGGCGCATCATGCTGGTTGCACAAAAAACGGCGGCCAAGGATGAGCCCCAGCCCAGCGATCTGTTCGAGATGGGGTGTGTCGCCAGCATCTTGCAGATGCTCAAGCTACCCGACGGAACCGTCAAAGTGCTGGTGGAGGGCGTACAGCGCGCCAAGGTGCTGCAGGTAGAGGAAGGCGAGACGCATTTTTCGGCCAGTGTGATGCCGGTCGATGCCGAAGCGGAGCAGCGCGATGCCGACCCCAAGGAGTTGGAAGCGCTGCGCCGTGCGGTGATGCAGCAGTTTGACCAGTATGTCAAGCTCAACAAAAAGATTCCGGCCGAGATCCTGACCTCGATCGCCAGCATCGACGATCCGGGGCGGCTCGCCGACACGATCGCAGCGCACCTGCCGCTCAAGCTGGAAGCCAAACAGAGTGTGCTCGATCTGGAGCGACTGGTCGCGCGCCTAGAAAATCTGTTCGCGCAACTGGAGGCCGAGGTCGAGATTCTGAATGTCGATCGCCGCATCCGCGGACGCGTCAAGCGCCAGATGGAGAAAAACCAGCGCGAGTTCTATCTCAACGAGCAGGTCAAGGCCATCCAAAAAGAGCTGGGAGAAGGCGAGGAGGGTGCCGACCTCGAGGAGCTGGAAAAGAAGATCAAAGCTGCGCGCATGCCCAAGGAGGCGCGCAAGAAAGCGGAGAGCGAGCTCAAAAAGCTCAAGCTCATGTCGCCGATGTCGGCCGAAGCCACCGTCGTGCGCAACTACATCGATGTGCTGGTCAACCTGCCGTGGAGCAAAAAGACCAAGGTACGCCACGACCTGGCCTATGCCGAGGAAGTGCTCAACGCCGACCACCACGGGCTGGAAAAGGTCAAAGAGCGCATCCTGGAATATCTGGCGGTGCAGCAGCGCGTGGACAAGGTCAAGGCGCCGATCCTGTGCTTGGTCGGCCCGCCGGGTGTGGGCAAGACGTCGTTGGGCCAGTCGATCGCCAAGGCCACCGGTCGTAAATATGTGCGTATGGCGCTCGGAGGCATGCGCGACGAAGCCGAGATTCGCGGTCACCGGCGCACCTACATCGGCGCATTGCCGGGCAAGGTGTTGCAAAACCTGACCAAGGTCGGCGTACGCAATCCGCTGTTTCTGCTGGATGAAATCGACAAGCTCGGCATGGACTTCCGCGGTGACCCCGCCTCGGCGCTACTGGAGGTGCTCGACCCCGAGCAAAACCACACTTTCCAGGACCATTACGTGGAGCTGGATTTCGACCTATCGGACGTGATGTTCGTGGCCACGTCCAATTCGCTCAACATCCCGCCGGCGCTGCTGGACCGCATGGAGGTGATCCGTCTGTCGGGCTACACGGAGGATGAGAAGGTGGCCATCGCGCTGCGCTATCTGCTGCCCAAGCAGCGCGCAAACAACGGTGTGAAGGACGACGAGCTGGAGGTGACCGAGGCTGCCGTGCGCGACATCGTGCGCTACTACACCCGCGAAGCGGGCGTGCGCGCGCTGGAGCGCGAAATCTCGCGCATTTGCCGCAAGGTGGTCAAGGGCTTGCTGCTCAAGAAAATGAGCAAGCCCGTGGTCGTCACACCGGATAATCTGGCGGATTTTCTCGGCGTGCGCAAATATGCATTTGGCCGCGCCGAGCAGCAAAACCAGGTCGGGCAGGTGGTTGGGCTGGCGTGGACGGAGGTCGGCGGCGACTTGCTGACGATCGAAGCGGCAATCATGCCTGGCAAGGGCAATGTGATTCGCACTGGCTCGCTGGGCGATGTGATGAAGGAGTCGGTGGAGGCGGCGCGCACCGTGGTGCGCAGCCGCGCGCGGCGGCTCGGCATATCCGACGAGCTGTTCGAGAAAAAAGACATCCACATCCATGTACCCGATGGGGCCACGCCCAAGGATGGCCCGAGCGCTGGCATCGCAATGACCACGGCGATCGTCTCGGCGCTGACTGGTATCCCGGTGCGCGCCGATGTGGCGATGACCGGCGAGATCACGCTGCGCGGCGAGGTCACCGCCATTGGCGGGCTGAAGGAAAAGCTGCTGGCGGCGCTGCGCGGAGGCATCCGCACCGTGCTGATTCCAGAGGAAAACGTCAAGGATCTGGCCGAGATTCCGGACAACGTCAAGCAGGGGCTGGAGATCGTGCCAGTCAAGTGGATCGATCGCGTGCTGGAACTGGCGCTGGAGCGTCTGCCGGCGCCCCTGCCCGATGTGGAGCCCGTGCTGGAAGCGGCGGCGAGCGCGAGCACGGAGGCACCCGCCGTCAAGCACTGACTGCCGGCTGGCATCGGCGCCAGTCTGCGTGGAAATGCAGCCGATTTTGGTATAAAATGATGGCTTCAGACGATGCAACGGGTACGAAGCGGGCGTCTGAAGTGACGCGGGAATAGCTCAGTTGGTAGAGCGCAACCTTGCCAAGGTTGAGGTCGCGAGTTCGAGACTCGTTTCCCGCTCCAAATTGCGGGTGGCTGGCAACCCAGCCGCCCAATCCGGCGGTCTGTCGGGTTGAACCAGACAAGGCGCGGTAGCAAAGCGGTTATGCACCGGATTGCAAATCCGAGTAGGTCGGTTCGACTCCGGCCCGCGCCTCCAAGGCAAATGTTTCCTGCCAAGGGCGGGGACACAGGCGGGAATAGCTCAGTTGGTAGAGCGCAACCTTGCCAAGGTTGAGGTCGCGAGTTCGAGACTCGTTTCCCGCTCCAAACAGCACACGGGCAAGTCGCAAGGCTTGCCCGTTTCGCATTTAGGGCTTGCCGGCCTGGCCAGTGCGTACCGCAGCCGACTTGGGGGTGCTCGCGGCCTTGGCCGTCGTCTTGCGCGTTGCGGCTGCCTTGGTCGGTTTGGTGCCGGTGCGGGCGGTGCGCGTGACCGGCATGTGAATCTGCAGCGTCTGGCCAGCGTGGAGTCGGGCGCCCACACTCAGTTTGTTCCAGGCGGCCAGGTCGGCGACGCCGACGCGGTGGCGCCGCGCGATGGTGGCCAGGGTGTCGCCAGCGCGCGCTTTGACCCGCACCGTGCGGGTCGGCGGCACATCGGGCGCGAGCAGCAGTTGCGCATGGTCTGCCATGTGTTCCGGTACATCGCGGTCCAACTTGCCCCTCCGCGGCACCAGGATGGTCGAACCGGCCTTGAGCCGCATGCGCGGCGGGATACGGTTGAGCTCGCGCAGGGCGCGTTCGTCCCACCTCAACTGGCGAGCGGCTTGCGCGGTCGTCATGTCCTGAGGCACACGCCAAGCCGTCCAGCTGGCGATGGGGCCGCTGTGCTCGCGCAGTCGCTGGGCAAACAGCAAGGCGTTGTCCCAGGGCAGCAGGATTTCTGGCGTGCCAGAGGCCATGATGACCGGTTTGTTGTGAGACGGATTCAGGGTCCGAAAGTCCACCTCGCTGACGCCAGCCAGCTGAGCGATCACGGCCACGTCGATGTCTCGATCGATGCGCACGGTATCGAAAAACGGATGGTTGCCGATCACCGGCAGCTTCACGCCCCGGGTTTGCGGGTCGGTGACCAGATTTTTGACGGCCTGCAGCTTGGGCACATAGTTGCGCGTCTCGTCCGGCATGCGCAGATCGGGGTAGCTGGTCGGCAGTCCTGCGGCTTGGTTGCGCTTGATGGCGCGTTGCACATTGCCCTCGCCCCAGTTGTAAGCGGCCAGCGCCAGATGCCAATCGCCAAACATGCGGTGCAGGCGCTCCAGATAATCCAGGGCTGCGCGGGTCGAGGCGAGCACGTCTCGCCGGTCGTCGCGGAAGGCGTTTTGTTTGAGGTCGTAATGCTTGCCCGTGGCGGGCATGAACTGCCACATACCGGCCGCCTTGGCGTGCGAGACCGCCTGCGGGTTGAAAGCGCTCTCGATGAAGGGCAGCAGGGCCAGCTCCAGGGGCAGGTTGCGGCGTTCGATCTCTTCCACGATGTGAAAGAGGTATTTGCTGGCCCGGTCCGCCATGCGCTGCAGATAGTCTGGTCGGCTGGCGTACCAGCGTTCCCATTGCTGTACGAGTGGATCGTCCAGGTCCGGCATGGCAAAGCCGCGTTCCATCCGCTCCCACAAGTCTGCTGGCGCGACGACGGGCGCGACGGGATGCAGGCTGGGCAGCGGGGGGGCGGCGACAATGGGAGCAGACGCCGCAGCGGGCGGGGCAGCGCTTGGCGTGGACGGGGGCGATTCACCAGCAGCCGCCGCAGCAGGATGTGTGGGCGGGGCTAGACTGTCGTCGGCCGATCGAGGGGCCGGCAGGGCAGAACAGGCGGCCAGTGCCAGAGGGCACAGCAGCAGCACCAGTCGTTGAAAAAGCGTCATTGGGGCGGATAGGTTCGAATCGGGCCTGGGTGCCGGTGGCTTCGGGTCAGCAAAAGCCGTCTTTCCAGCGGCGCAGGGCAGCGAAAACCTCCACGTCGCTGCGGGCCGCTGGGTCTCGTTGCTGGACCGCGCGCCGCACTGTCGGTTCCCGGCTGCGCAAAAAAGGGTTGATGCCGAGTTCGGTGGCGATGGTGCTGGGCAGAGTGGGCTCACCCACCTCGCGTCGGGCCTGGCAGGCTTGGGCGTAGGCGGCCAACTCGGGGTTGTCCGGCTCGACCGCCCGGGCAAACCGCAGATTGGACAGCGTGTATTCGTGCGCACAGCAGACCTGGGTCTCGCCTGGCAGGGCTGCCAGCCGGTCCAGCGACGCCAGCATCTGCGCCGGTGTCCCTTCGAACAAGCGGCCGCATCCACCCGAAAATAGGGTGTCGCCACAAAACAACCAGCGGGGACCGTCCAGCGGCGCGTTGTTGACATAAGCGATGTGCCCAGCGGTATGACCGGGCACCTCCAATACCCGCCAGTGTTGCCCCAGCGCCTCGATGGTGTCACCTTCGGCAACGGGTTCCACCGGTTCGGGCAGGGGCTCGCCAGCGGGACCAACAACACGGCAAGCCGTGGCCGAGCGCAGGGCATGCACGCCGCCCACGTGGTCGGCGTGGTGGTGGGTAAGGAAAATGCCCTGCAGGCACAGGCCCCGCTTTTGCAGCGCATGCTGCACGGGGGAAGCGTCGCCTGGGTCCACCACCCAGGCCTCGCCATCCCGGTGCAGCAGCCAGATGTAGTTGTCGCTCAAGGCGGGCAGCGGCTCCACGATCAACGCGGATCGCCGCTTGGTCGCGGCAGACGGTACTATCGTCATATGGTGATGATAGCCGGCGATGATGCCGTGGTCGATCGATTCATCGATGCCCTGTGGCTGGAGGATGGGCTGGCGGCGCGCACCCTGGCTGCCTACCGCAGTGACTTGCAAGGCTTTCGCGGCTGGCTCGCCGCGCGGGACAAAGGGCTGTTGCAGGCGGGGGCGGCCGAGCTGCAGGCCTATATGGCGCAGCGGCTGCCTGGCAGTCGGGCCAGCTCCAGCAACCGGCGGTTGGCGGTTTTTCGGCGTTTTTACCGCTGGGCCCTGCGCGAGGGGTTGCTGCAGGCCGACCCCACGCTCGCCTTGCTGTCCGCCAAGCGCATGTTGCGCGTGCCCAAGACGCTGACCGAGGCACAAGTCGAGGCCTTGCTGGCGGCGCCGGATACGGCCCAGCCGCTGGGTCTGCGCGACCGCGCGATGCTGGAGCTGATGTACGCCAGCGGATTGCGCGTCAGCGAGTTGGTGGCGCTGCGCTTGTTCGAGGTCAGCCTGCCTGACCAGGTGGTGCGCGTCACGGGCAAGGGGGACAAACAGCGCTTGGTGCCGTTTGGCGATGTGGCGGCGGACTGGTTGCGGCGCTATTTGACGCAGGCACGCCCAGTGCTGATGGCAGGCCGCACCAGCGATGACCTGTTCGTCACCGAACGCCACGGCCAGGCCATGACCCGGGTGATGTTTTGGATGTTGGTCAAACGCTACGCCCAGCAGGCAGGCATCACCGCACCGCTGTCACCGCACACCCTGCGCCACGCATTCGCCACCCATTTGCTCAATCACGGCGCCGATCTGCGCGCGGTGCAGTTGTTGCTGGGGCATGCGGACATTTCCACCACCACCATTTACACCCATGTGGCCCGCGAGCGGCTCAAGGCCCTGCATGCGCAGCACCATCCGCGCGCAAGGGGCTGAGCGGCATGTCTCAGACGATTTGTTCAAGAAAGGCGAGTTCTGTTGCCGTAAAGCCCGCACGCAGCCGTGCATCGGTATTCAGGGGCGGTTTGGGCAGCGGTGCGCGGTGCAAGCGCATCAAATGACGAAAGTGCGCCATGGGCTCGAGCCCCTGTTGGTCGCACAGCCAGCGGTACCACCGGTTGCCGATGGCCACATGGCCCACCTCGTCGCGCAGAATGATGTCGAGGATTGCGCACGCCTGCAAGGCTGTGGCCGTACCGGCGCGGCGCAGCTTGGCTTGGATCAGCGGGGTGGCGTCCAACCCTCGGGCCTCCAAGGTGCGGGGCACGAGCGCCATGCGGGCAACGATATCGCGTGCGGTTTTGTCGCACATGGTCCACAAGCCGTCGTGCGCATCGAAGTCACCGTAGTCCCAGCGGCGCCCGTCGGGGCCACGCAGGCTGCGCAGGTGGTCGCGCAACAGGGTGAAGTGCTCCGCTTCCTCGGCAGCGACACGCAACCAGTCGCGGTAAAACGCCTCGGGCATGCCGGGAAAGCGCCACACAGCATCCAGTGCCAGGTTGATCGCGTTGAATTCGATGTGGCAGATGGCGTGGATCAGGGCGGCGTGTCCCTCCGTGGTGAAAGGGGATCGTGGGGGCACCGCGCCTGGTTCGATCAACCGTGGACGCACCGGCCGCCCCGGCAGGGGCCGATCGGCCGCTGGGGCCCAGGTCGCGGCGGGATCGACACACGAACGATCCGATTCGGCCTGCACAGCTTGCCAGAGCGCCCGTACACCCTGGACCTTCGTGTCGGGGTCGGCTTGCGTCAGCCAGTGCAGCGCCTGGGCGCGTGCGTCTGACACCGATGCCTGGGCAGCGGCGGTCATGGTGGACAGGGAGGGATGCATCCGTACAATTCTATAAATGGGTATTTACCAACTCGACGACATCGTCCCCGATGTGCACCCGTCGGTGTTCGTGGCCGACACGGCCCGTGTGATGGGCCGCGTTACCCTGGCCGAGGACGCCAGCGTCTGGTTCGGCGCGGTTTTGCGTGGTGACACCGATCCCATCACCGTTGGTCGCGGCAGCAACATCCAGGACGGCAGCGTGCTGCACGCGGACGTGGGCTATCCGCTGACCATTGGTGAGCATGTCACCGTGGGGCATCAGGTCATGCTGCATGGCTGCACCATCGGAGATGAGTCGCTAATTGGCATCGGCGCGGTGGTGCTCAATGGCGCGCGCATCGGTCGGCACTGCCTGGTTGGCGCCGGCGCGCTGGTGACCGAGGGCAAGGAATTCCCCGATGGGTCGATGATCCTGGGCAGCCCAGCGAAGCTGGTGCGCCAGCTCACGCCGCAGCAGATCGAGGGCCTGCGCTGGAGCGCGCGCCATTACATCGAAAACGCGCGACGTTTTCGGGCCGGCCTCAAGCGCATGGGCTAAGGGGCGCGCGTGTCCGAACTGCACAAATTTCTGTTCGACGGTGTGCCCGTGCGCGGGGCTTTGGTGCGCCTGACCGACGGTTGGCAGGAACTGTTGCGCCGACGCCAGAGCGCGGGCGGGTATCCCCCGGCGGTGATGGAGCTGCTGGGCGAGATGGTGGCGACTGCGGTATTGCTGCACAGCAACATCAAATTCGCCGGGGCGCTGGTGTTGCAGATCTTTGGTGATGGACCGGTCAAGGTGGCCGTGGCCGAGGTGCAGCCCGATTTGTCGTTTCGCGCGACCGCCACGGTGCGAGGAGAGGTGGGGCCGGGGGTGCCGCTGTCCCACATGGTGAATGTGTTGGGGCAGGGGCGCTGCGCGATCACGCTGGATCCGCGCGAGCGCCAGCCGGGACAGCAGCCTTATCAGGGCGTCGTGCCCCTGACCGACGCCGCAGGGCGCCCTTTGGAGCGTTTGAGTGACGTCATCGGCCACTATATGCAGCAGAGTGAGCAGTTGGACACCCGGTTGGTGCTGGCGGCGGATGCGTCGATCGCGGCAGGCTTGCTGATTCAACGCATGCCAGCCATGGGACAAGGCAATCTGTCCGGTACGGCGGCCGTGGCGCACGAGTCCGATGCACTCGGGGCAAACGAGGACTTTCACCGCATCGCGACGCTGGCCAGCAGCCTCACGCGCCAGGAGCTGTTGGGGCTGGATGCCGACACCATCCTGCATCGCCTGTTCTGGCAGGAAAACCTGCTGCGTTTGGCACCGTCCTCCCCGGCCCAGGCGCAACCGCGCTTTGCCTGCACCTGCTCGCGCGAGCGGGTGGGGGCCATGTTGCGCGGCCTGGGTGTGCAGGAGGTCGAGGCCATCCTGGCCGAGCAAGGCGAAGTCGATGTGGGGTGCGATTTTTGCGGCTTGCACTACCGCTTCGATCCCGTCGATGCCGCGCGCCTGTTTCTGACGCAGGACCAGCAGCCGCCGGGCTCCGATCGCATGCAGTGACGCCGGCGACCAGGCGTCGGCGCAGCGCGGTATTGACCGGGGCTTTCACTGCGGAGGTGTCAGGCCACCCGACGGCCGGGCGCTCCCCGGTCCCTGAATCTGCACGAAGATTTCATTGGGCTTGACCATGCCCAACTCCTGGCGCGCGATCTCCTCGACCGTCTCGACGCCTTCGTACAGGTCCTGGACCTCGGCCGCCAGTCGTTCGTTGCGCAGCCGGGCGGCTTCGTTGGCTTGTTCCTGTTTGGCCAGCTCGCGGCGCAGTGCGTCCACCTGCACCACGCTGCCCCGACCAAACCAGATTTGCCCCTGGATCACGGCCAGCAGCCCGAGCAACACTGCCGTGACCCAGCGGGCGCGCATGGCGGAGGGGATCAGCGCAGGTTGTAGAAGGCGTCACGGCCCGGGTAGACCGCCACGTCGCCCAGATCCTCCTCGATGCGCAGCAGCTGGTTGTACTTGGCCATGCGGTCGCTGCGGCTCATCGATCCCGTCTTGATCTGGCCGGCATTGGTGCCCACCGCGATGTCGGCGATGGTGCTGTCCTCGGTCTCGCCGGAGCGGTGGCTGATGACGGCCGTGTAGCCAGCGCGTTTGGCCATCTCGATGGCGGCGAACGTCTCGGTCAGCGTGCCAATCTGGTTGATCTTGATGAGGATGGAGTTGGCGATGCCTCTGGAGATGCCTTCTTTCAAGATCTTCGTGTTGGTGACGAACAGGTCGTCGCCCACCAATTGGACCTTGGGGCCCAGTCGCTGGGTGAGTTGCGCCCAGCCGTCCCAGTCGCCCTCGGCCATGCCGTCCTCGATGCTGATGATGGGATATTTGTCGCACCAGGTGGCCAGGATGTGGGTCCACTCGGCAGCGTTGAGTACCAGGCCCTCTCCTTCGAGGTGATAGACCTTGGAGCCATCCGGGCCATCCTTGCAAAACTCGCTGGCCGCGCAGTCCAAGCCCAGGGCGATCTGTTGACCCGCGGTGTAGCCCGCTTTGTCGATGGCTTCGAGGATGAGCTGGATGGCCGCCTCGTGGTTGGCCACGCTGGGCGCAAAGCCGCCTTCGTCGCCGACCGCAGTGCTCATGCCGCGGTCATGGATGATTTTCTTGAGCGCATGGAACACCTCCGCGCCCCAGCGGATCGCCTCGCGGAAGGAGGGGGCACCGACAGGCAGGATCATGAACTCCTGCAGATCGAGGTTGTTGTTGGCATGTGCGCCGCCGTTGATGACATTCATCATGGGTACGGGCATTTGCACTGCCGCGCTGCCGCCAAAGTAGCGGTATAGCGGCAGACCCGCTTCTTCGGCCGCGGCGCGCGCCACCGCCATGCTGACCGCCAGCATGGCGTTGGCGCCCAGGCGGCTCTTGTTGTCGGTGCCGTCCAGCTCGATCAGCGTCTTGTCCAGGAAGGCCTGTTCGCTCGCGTCCAGCCCCAGCACGGCTTCGCTGATCTCGGTGTTGATGTGCTCGACGGCCTTGAGCACCCCCTTGCCGAGGTAGCGGTTGGGGTCACCGTCGCGCAGCTCGATGGCCTCGCGGCTGCCAGTGGAGGCGCCGGATGGCACGGCCGCGCGGCCCATGACGCCCGATTCCAGCAGCACATCACACTCGACGGTGGGGTTGCCGCGGCTGTCCAGAATCTCGCGGCCGACGATATCGACAATGGCGCTCATGCGTGGGTTCCTTCGTTGCGTGGGATGGGTGTTGGGACCAGGTCAATGGGTGGGACGGGTGGCGGGCCCTCAGGTCATGCCCTCGACAGCGATCATGCGCATCACGGCCGCGCCAGCGCGCGCCTCGCGCGCACGGCGGTATTCCGGTGAGTCGTGGAAGGCGCGCGCCGCTGCCACCGTCGGAAAGCGCAGCACGACGACGCGGCTGGGTTGCCAGTCGCCCTCCAGCACGGTGACGGCGCCGCCGCGCACCAACACCTCGGCGCCGTGTGCCTGGATGGCGGCGCTGGACCAGCGCTTGTATTCCTCGTACTGCTGCGGATCGGTGACGTCCACGTCGGCGATGATGTATGCGCTCATGGGATTCGGATGGGGAAGGATAGGCGCGACAGCCGGGGCCCCGCGCAGCGAAAGGGTCAGGCCGCAGACAATGCCGTCTCCAGCAGCGGCTGGCGCTTGACGATGGCATCGAGCTCACGCAGCGACGCCAGCAACGGCCGCATGAACTTCAGCGGCACGGCGTTGGGGCCGTCCGACAGCGCTTGCGTCGGGTTGGGGTGGGTTTCCATGAACAGCCCGGCCACGCCGACGGCCACCGCAGCGCGCGCCAGCGGCGGCACAAATTCGCGCTGGCCGCCAGAGCTCGTGCCCTGGCCGCCGGGCAGCTGCACGCTGTGCGTGGCATCGAACACCACCGGCGCGCCGCTGTCGCGCATGAGCACCAGGCTCCTCATGTCCGACACCAGGTTGTGGTAGCCAAAGCTGAAACCGCGCTCGCAGGCCAGAAAATTGTCTTCTGGCAGGCCCTTTTCGCGCGCAGCGGCGCGGGCCTTGTCGATGACATGCTTCATGTCGTGCGGCGCGAGAAACTGCCCCTTCTTGATGTTGACCGGTTTGCCGGACTGCGCCACGGCGCGGATGAAGTCCGTTTGGCGGCACAAAAAAGCCGGTGTCTGCAGCACATCCACCACGGCAGCCACCGCTGGCACCTCGGCCTCGGTGTGCACATCGGTCAGCACGGGCACGCCGATCTCGCGGCGCACCTTGGCCAAGATCTCCAGCCCTCGCTCCATGCCGGGGCCTCGAAACGAGGCCCCGCTGGAGCGGTTGGCCTTGTCGTAACTGCTCTTGAAGATGAATGGGATGCCCAGCTCCGCCGTGATGGCCTTGAGTTGGCCAGCGACATCCATCTGCAGCTGCTCGCTTTCGACCACGCACGGGCCAGCGATCAGGAAGAAAGGCCGGTGCAGGCCGATCTCGAAACCGCACAGATTCATGCACCAGCCTCCTGCCGTTGATGCTGCAGCGCTGCGGCGATATAGGCATTGAACAGCGGGTGTCCGTCCCACGGGGTGGACTTGAATTCGGGATGGAATTGCACCCCCATGTACCAAGGGTGCACCTCCTGCGGCAATTCGATGATCTCGGTGAGCTGTTCGCGCTGTGTCAGCGCCGAGATGACGAGCCCGGCCTGGCGCAGCCGATCGAGGTACTGCGTGTTGGCCTCGTAGCGGTGTCGGTGGCGTTCGGTGACGACTGGGCCATAGATGCGGTAAGCCAGTGTGCCCGGTACGACGTCGGCGCTTTGCGCTCCCAGCCGCATCGTGCCGCCGAGGTCACTGTCCGCATCGCGTTTTTGCAGGGTGCCGCTGGCATCCATCCATTCGTCGATGAGCGCGATCACCGGATGCGGGGTGTGCGGGTCGAACTCGGTGGAGTTGGCGCCCGCCAGCCCCGCGGCATGGCGTGCGAACTCGATCGTGGCCACCTGCATGCCCAGACAGATGCCGAGGTAAGGCACTTTGTGTTCGCGCGCGAACTGCGCGGCGCGGATCTTGCCCTCCACCCCGCGCTTGCCAAAGCCCCCGGGAACCAAGATGGCGTCAAAGCCGCCCAAGCGTTCGGTTATGTCATCGCCCTCCAGTGTTTCGGAGTCGATGTAGCTGATCGCCACGCGCACATGGTTTTTCAGCCCGGCATGGCGCAGCGCCTCGTTGAGCGATTTGTAGCTGTCCGACAAATCGACATATTTGCCGACCATGGCAATGCGCACCTCGCCGCGCGGATGCTCGACCTCGTAGACCAAATCGTCCCAGCGCTTGAGGTTGGCGGGCGGGGTATGCAGGCGCAGTTTGTCGCAGATCAGGCCGTCGAGCCCCTGCTCGTGCAGCACGCGTGGCACCTTGTAGATGGTGTCGACATCGGGCATCGAGATCACGCCCCACAGCGGCACGTTGGTAAACAGGCTGATCTTCTCGCGCTCCTCGTCTGGGATGACACGGTCGGCGCGGCACAGCAGCGCGTCGGGCTGGATGCCAATCTCGCGCAGTTTCTGCACCGTATGCTGGGTCGGCTTGGTCTTGAGCTCGCCGGCGGCGGCGATCCAGGGCACATAGGTCAGATGGACAAAGGCCGAGTGGTTGGGCCCCAGGCGCAGGCTCATCTGTCGCGCTGCCTCCAGAAACGGCAGCGACTCGATGTCACCGACCGTGCCGCCGATCTCGGCAATCGCCACATCCACGCCCTCGGCACCGCGCTGGATGAAGGTTTGGATCTCGTTGGTGACGTGCGGGATGACCTGCACCGTCTTGCCGAGGTAGTCGCCGCGGCGCTCCTTTTCCAGCACCGACTTGTAGATTTGGCCAGTGGTGAAGTTGTTGGAGCGCTTCATGCGGGTGGTGATGAAACGCTCGTAATGGCCCAGATCCAGGTCGGTCTCGGCGCCGTCGTCGGTGACGAACACCTCGCCGTGCTGGAACGGGCTCATCGTGCCCGGATCGACGTTGAGATAGGGGTCGAGCTTGATCAGCGTGACCTTGAGGCCGCGCGACTCCAGCAGCGCGGCCAGCGACGCAGAAGCGATCCCCTTGCCAAGGGACGACACCACGCCGCCGGTGACGAACACATATTTGGTCATGTCAATGGGCGGGCCGACATGGGCCCGACTGAGGAAAGACCGATTATAAAAGCCGGGCTGCCCGATGCCGGGGCAACGGTATAGTGCGGGCGTATGAAAGAACTCGACGGTAAGCACATCGTCCTGGGGTTGTCGGGCGGCATCGCCTGCTACAAGTCGGCCGAGCTGTGCCGGCTGCTGGTGCAGGCGGGTGCCCGTGTTCGGGTGCTGCTGACCGAGGCAGCGGCGCAGTTCATCACGCCGGTGACGATGCAGGCGCTCAGCGGCCAGCCGGTCGTCACCAGCCAGTGGGATGCGCGCGAGCCCAATGCGATGGCGCACATCAACCTGGGCCGCTGGGCCGACGCGATCGTGGTGGCGCCGGCGAGCGCCGACTTCATCGCGCAGCTGGCGCAGGGCCGCGCCGACGCGCTGCTGGCGCTGCTGTGCCTGGCACGGCCGGCGCAGCGCGTGCCGCTGCTGCTGGCTCCGGCGATGAACCGCGAGATGTGGGCGCACCCGGCCACCCAGCGCAACGTCGCGCAAGCAGCCGCCGACGGTGCCACGGTGTTGGGGGTTGGGCAGGGCGAGCAGGCGTGCGGCGAGGTGGGCGACGGCCGCATGCTGGAGCCGCAGGAGATCGTGGAAGAGCTGGTTGCGCACCTGCAGCCCAAGGTGCTGCGCGGCCAGCGCGTGCTGGTGACCGCAGGGCCGACGTTCGAGCCGATCGACCCGGTGCGTGGCATCACCAACCACAGCAGCGGCAAAATGGGTTTTGCGGTGGCGCGCGCGGCGCGCGAGGCGGGCGCCGAGGTGACGCTGGTGGCCGGTCCGGTGCATCTGGATACGCCGCGTGGGGTGCACCGCGTGGATGTGCAGACCGCGCAGCAGATGTTGGCGGCGGTCTTGGCGCAAGTCGATGCTGCCGACCTCTTTATCGCCGCTGCTGCGGTGTCCGATTGGCGCCCTGCCCAAGTAGCGGAGCACAAACTGAAGAAGGCCGACGGCAGTCCGCCTCCGGCACTCACTTTCGTTGAGAATCCGGATATCCTGGCGACGGTGGCGGCTCTGCCGCGCGCGCAGCGCCGCGAGCTCTATTGCGTTGGCTTTGCGGCCGAAAGCCACGACCTGCTGGCCCATGCGCAGGCCAAGCGCGTGCGCAAGGGGGTGCCACTGCTGGTTGGCAATATCGGCCCGGCCACCTTCGGCCGCGATGACAATGCCTTGGTTCTGGTGGATGAGCGCCAGGCGCTGGAGCTGCCCCCAGCGCCCAAAATCGTGTTGGCGCGCCAGCTCATCGGCGAGATCGCGCGACGGCTCGGCCTGCCGCGCGAGGCCGACTGATCCGGCGCGCGCGCCACCGCTGGCGGGTGCCGTTGACTGGCGAGCTGCGACGTCAGGTCACCGTCGGCTGGATGCGAAACCACAGCGCATACAGCGCCGGCACGAACAAGAGCGTGATGGCCGTGCCCACGGCCACACCGCCGATCAGCACATAGGCCAGCGGCCCCCAGAAGCTGTCGTGCGTCAGCGGCACGAAGGCCAGCACCGCGGCCAGGGCTGTGAGCACCACCGGACGGGCGCGCTGCACCGCGGCTTCGACCACGGCGTTGAAGGCGCTCAGGCCGACGTCGAAGTTGTCGGCGACCTGCTGTGTGAGGATCAGCGTGTTGCGCATCAGAATACCCGCCAGGCCCGTCAGGCCCAGCAGCGCGACGAAGCCAAACGGCTGCCAAAACACCAGCAATGCCAGCACCGCGCCGATCAGCCCCAGCGGCGCGGTGGCCACGACCATGAAGGTACCGGCGAACGAGCGCATTTGCAACATGATGAAGACCAGCATCGCCGCTACCATCAGCGGCTGCAGCTTTTGGATCGAGAGATTGGCCTTCTCGGACTGCTCCACCGAGCCACCGATGGCTACACGGTAGCCGGGCGGCAGCTCGGCGCGCAGCGGTTCTAGCGCTTTCCAGACGGCGGCGGTCACATCGTTGGGCTGCGCGCCGCTCACCTCGGCCTGCACGGCCACGAACGGTTCGCGGTTGTAGCGCTTGATGACCGGCTCCTCGTAGCGCACTTCCAGACTGCCGAGCTGTGCCACTGGTACCTTGCGCCCGTCGCGGTTGAGCAACTCCAGCGAGCCGACCGTCTCGGCGCTGGGGCGCGCGCCCCACACCGCCCCGCGCGCAGTCAGCTCCACCGTGCGGTTGCCCAGCCGCAGCTGCGTCACCGGCACGCCGTCAAGCAAGGTCTGCAGCTGCTGCGCCATGTCTTGTGGGGTGAGACCCAGCAACCGCAGCCGGTCGGCGTCGGCGCGCAGGGCCAGCACCGGCACCCGCTCGTCCCACTCCAGATGCGGATCGACCACGTGCGGATCGGCTGCCATCACCTCGCGCACCCGGTGCGCCCAGCGGCGCAACTCCACCGGATCGGGCCCGAAGATGCGAAACTGCACCGGCCAGGCCACTGGCGGGCCATACAACAGCCGCGCCACACGCACGCGCGCCTCGGCGAACTCGCCGCGGCGGATATGGTCTTCGAGGGTCGCAATGATGCGGTCGCGGCCGGACTCGTCGTGCGCGACGACGATGAGCTTGCCAAACGCTGGGTTCGGCGGCTCGGGGTTGGCAGAGATAAAAAAGCGCGGCGCGCCTGCCCCCACGTAGGCCGACAGCGTCCGCACCTCCGGCATCGGCGCCAGGATCGCTTCGAGCCGGCGTACCGTCTGGTCGGTGACGCGGATGCTGGTCCCCTGCGGCAGGTAGACGCTGACCAGCACCTCCGTACGGTCGCTGCTGGGGAAGAACTGCTTGGGCACCACCGTGGCCATGGCGAACCCGGCCAGCACCAGCAGTGCCACGGTGGCGGCCACCACGGTCTTGCGCTGCGTCACACACCAGGCTACGAGGGCCCGCAGCCGGCGGTACGCCGGGCTTTGGTAGAGCTGGTCATGGCTGTGGCGCGCCTCGGGCGGCACGTCGCGCAGCATCTTGACACCCAGATAAGGCGTGAACGTCACCGCCACCAGCCAAGAC
>NZ_JARJMT020000028.1 GCF_029335975.1 Tepidimonas sp. | reverse complement strand
TTGCATGGGCGTGGGTGGTCGCATTGGCCCCGCAAGGCGGAAAAGAATCACCCTACTGGACTGCTGTCTTGACTGCGGCTGGCGGTATATGGCTAGCCTGGTGGCCTAGGCCTTATCAAGCGCAGCTGTTGGTCATGGCTGCAGGGCTACTGACAACGGGTGCTATAGTCGTGGCCAGCTGGACCCGGCGCTGGCGGCCGATTGTCCGCTCGACTGTGGTGCTGGTGGGGATGTTGGGAGCCCTTAGCCTAGCCGAAAACCTCAGTGCACCAGCACCAGCACCTACCTGTGTGGCCGACCTGGAAGCCAGAGGTGTCGCTCCCAGGGGTTGGTAGGGCAGCCGCTTCATTGTTCTGTTATAGACACTATTTCATTAAGCATCATCTAGTGGGAGAGGCGAACATCGATCATGACCGTCTTTTGATCAACTACAGAGAAGCCATTGTCTATCTGCCCCGGGCTTTGCAGATTGGGGTGTTGTCTCCGTTTCCTGTGCACTGGTTTGATAGAGCCTCATCTCCTGGTGGTGGGGTTAAACGTCTGCTGAGTGGTTTGGAGATGACGTTAACATATGGACTCTTGATTGGGCTGTTGTGGTTTTTCGCCACCCTAACTTGGTAGGAATCGTCGTGCTGCTTGTCATTGCATTGTTGGGTGTTTTGTTTTATGTTTATTCTTCTCCGAATGTAGGGGCGATTTATCGTTATCGGTTTTCTTTTTTGTATTGCTAACTATGGTTGCAAGCTTGGGCTGGTCTAATAATCTATCGGGAAACCGCTCTACTTGGGGGAAGTAATGCAGACATTGGTTGTCGCATGGGTGATATCACTTGTCGTAGTGATGTTGCTGATTCGTTACAAGCACTGGCATGGACATTTGAGTGAAGATTCGTTGCTAGGGGCGCAAAAATTTCACCAGGGGTCCGTTCCTCGTATTGGTGGCATCGGCATCATTGCCGGGTTGGCTTTTGCGCTTGGCTGGAGTGTTTGGCGTGGTCTCGTCGGTATTGAAGCGATGTCACTGTTATTGGCCGCCTTGCCTGCTTTTGGTGCTGGGCTGGCCGAGGATTTGACTAAGCGTGTGGGGGTGACGGCGCGTCTACTGGGTACCATGTTGTCGGCGTCTTTGGGGATATGGCTGTTGGGGGCGCTATTGCCAAGGCTGGGTATTTTCGGTATTGATGCTGTGTTGGCGTCGTCGCCGATGCTGGCGAGGGGCGTTACGTTACTTGCTGTCTCTGGGGTGGCCAATGCGGTCAATATTATCGACGGCTTCAATGGATTGGCGGCTGCAACGGCGATGCTGATGTTTTTGGCTTTTGGCTACGTGGCCTGGGCGCTAGGCGATGTATTCCTTGTCCAACTGTGCTTGGCGATGATTGGGGCGCTGGCCGGTTTTTTTGTGTGGAATTATCCGCGCGGCTTGATCTTTCTGGGTGACGGCGGCGCGTACTTGGTAGGCTTTGTTCTGGCGGAGGTGGCGGTTTTGCTGGTGGTTCGGCACCCGAACTTGTCACCCTGGTTTTGTTTTCTGGTTTGCGCCTATCCAATTACGGAGACTTTGTTTTCCATTTACCGTAAAAGATTTCTGCGTGGGATGTCGCCCGGTGTTCCAGACGCCTTGCATTTGCACATGCTGGTCTACCGACGGCTGGTACGTTGGGCAGCGGGCAAGAGCGCGCTCAACGGCATGACGGCGCGCAACTCTGCGACGTCACCCTACCTGTGGGGGATGGCGTCGCTGAGCATCCTCCCTGCTGTGCTATTCTGGCGGGACGAAAATTACTTGTTGGGCAGTGTTGTTGGCTTTGTGCTGCTCTATGTGTGGCTGTACGCACGATTGGTGCGCTTTCGTACGCCGAGCTGGTTGCGTCGGCGCGTAGGGAATAAAACGTGACAAGACGTTTCACGATAAGACGCTTGGCGCGGGCAGTCTTGTGCAGCCCCCTGCTGGTGCTGCTTGCCGCATGCGGCGCCAGTGGCAGCAATCTCCTCACGCAACCGGATGATGGCTATGCTTATCCACCGGTGGTGGCACCCGAACCCGCCACGGGCTATACCAACGTCGGGACAGCCATTCCATACCCGCCCGCGCCGGCTGCGTTACCCTCAGGGCCGTCCTATGACGCCAATGCTGCGCTGGATTCGATGGGTTACCGTTATGCCCATGCAGTGAACGCACAAGGGCAGGACGTGGTGGTGGCGGTAGTGGACAGCGGTGTGGGCAGCCACCCTCTGTTGGTGGGGGCCGTGCTACCTGGGTTGGACATGACCGCTGATACCGTGCCTGCCTATGCGGGGGATGGGCGGATCGACCTGGATGGCCACGGCACGGCGGTCGCTGGTTTGATAGCGGCGCGAGGATCTGACCAGTGGCCGTCCATGATCGGGGTGGCGCCGCAATCGTCGATCCTGCCGATCCGGGTGCTGTCGGCGATCACGACGGATGGCACAGACCCCAGGGTGGTCAGCCGTGCGGTGCGCGCTGCGTTCGAGCCCCCCGTGGACGGTCCCAGCGGGCGGGCGGTCCCCCGTATCGTGAACCTCAGCCTGGCGGCGGCAGCGCCCTCGGCAGCATTGGCCGATGTCGTGGACACTGTTCGTCGGCAAGGGGCCCTGTTGATCGCCGCAGCGGGCAACGACGGCATGCCGGAACCTGACTGGCCGGCGGCATTCGCCCCGCAGGCGGGTGGACACGTGATTGCGGTTGGAGCGGTAGACGCCACGGGGACCATGCCGACGTGGAGCAACCGCGCTGGCGCGCTGCGCGATCACTACTTGGTGGCGCCGGGTGTCGATTTACTGACCACAGTGCCACCAGGGTTGGTGCCGCCATCGGCCTACGGGTTGGTCTATGCCAGTGGGACTAGCTTCGCGACCCCGGTGGTCGCAGGTGCGGCGGCGACAGTGTGGGGGCTGTGGCCCTACCTGAAGGCATCTGAAGTCTCGGGTATTCTGCTGGATACGGCACGCGATTTGGGTGCGCCTGGCCCCGATGAGGTATTTGGCCGAGGCTTGTTGGACTTGGAAGCCGCCCTCAAGCCGGTGGGTGACACTGTGCTGCCTCGGGCAGGTGGGGGATGGGACTCTGCCGTGCTGGCGACCGACGAAGCACTGGCGCGGGCCTTGCGGGCCCAGGATGTGCCCGTGATGGTGTTCGATCGCTATCGCCGCCACTTTGCGGTCCCCCTGGGGCGTTTGGTGGTGTCCACCCACAGCCGGGTGGGCCTGAGCCTACCGCTGGGGCCGATGCCCGCTGCTGTGGCCAGCCCTGCCCATGGGCTGCAGGTTGCCGGGGCTTGGCAGGTGGATGCGCTGGGCCGTTCGCGTTGGCAGGGCGGATGGCGCGATGGGGCGGAGGCATGGTCTTGGGCATTTTGGCAGGGTCAACCGCTGTCGGCCGCGAGCGACGCGACATCCGTGGCCCGGTACCTACCTGGGTGGGCTCAGGTGGCGTATGGTGGACTGATCCAGGACCCTGGCGCAATCGGGCTGGAAGGGCGGTACCGTGCGGGGCGCTGGGTCTGGTCGTTGGCCCAGATTTCCGGCCGTGCCCCTCTGGGTGGGGCACAGACCGATCGACAGTTGTCGCTGAGTTACCGTGGTGAGCAGTGGCGTCTGGCGGCGCACGCTACGGTGTCGGACCGTCGATGGTGGTCGGAAGGTTGGGGGCGTGCCGACCAGTGGGGCATGACGCTGTCCCGGCAAACGGCGGTGGGCGACTGGATGGTAGCCTGGAGTGAGACCCGCGCAAAGCAAGACCTGCCTGCGTGGCAGGGCGACGTGCAGATGGTGCTGCAAAGCGTGGCCCTGGGATGGCAAGGCAAGGATGTAGGCACAGCGGGTGATCGCCTGGCATTGGCAGTGAGTCGGCCGTTATCCTTGCAGCAGGGGCAGGCGGTGCTCAACCTGCCGATCGATGTGAATTGGGCGACCGGGCAGCCGCGCTTTGCGACGCTGACCCTGCCGTTACGCAATGGGGCTGCACAGCCCCCACTGCGCCTCGAGGCGCTGTGGTGGGTGCCATTGGGCAAAGGGGCGACTTTCTCGGCCGCGGCTGCTCTGTCTGCGCAAGGGGGCGGCGGCGAATGGTTGATTCGCTATCAACGCCCTTTCTGATTTAACCCCGTACCCCGGCCAAATCCCTGAGCACCTGCACCTTGTCGGTGCGCTCCCAGCTGAACTCGGGCTCGTCGCGGCCGAAGTGGCCATAGGCGGCGGTTTTGCCGTAGATGGGGCGCAGCAAATCGAGCATCTGGATGATGCCTTTGGGTCGCAGGTCGAACACTTCGCCGACGATTTTGGCGATTTGCTCGTCTGCAATCACGCCGGTGCCCTCGGTGTAGACGGTGACGTTGATCGGGCGGGCCATGCCGATGGCATAGCTGAGCTGGATCTGGCACTGGCGCGCCAGCCCGGCGGCGACGATGTTTTTGGCGACATAGCGCGCGGCGTAAGCGGCCGAGCGGTCGACCTTGGTCGGGTCTTTGCCGCTGAAGGCGCCGCCGCCGTGCGGGCAGGCCCCGCCGTAGGTGTCGACGATGATTTTGCGCCCGGTCAGGCCGCAGTCGCCCTGCGGGCCACCGATGACGAAGCGCCCGGTGGGGTTGATGAGATAGCGCGTCTCGCGCAGCCACTCCGGTGGCAGCACGGGCTTGATGATCTCTTCGATGCAGGCCTCGATGAAGGCGGGCTTCATGTGCTTGCCGTCGCTCATCTCGGGGCTGTGCTGGCTGGACAACACCACGGTGTCGATGCTGTGCGGGCGGCCATCGACATAGCGCATGGTGATCTGGCTCTTGGCGTCTGGGCGCAGGAAGGGCAGCCGGCCGTCCTTGCGCAGCTGGGCCTGACGCTCCACGATGCGGTGCGCATAGTAGATGGGAGCGGGCATGAGTTCCGGGGTTTCGTCACAGGCGTAGCCAAACATCAACCCCTGGTCGCCCGCGCCGGTGTTGAGATAGTCGTCGCTGGCATGGTCTACGCCTTGGGCGATGTCGTTGCTTTGCTTGTCGTAAGCGACCAGCACCGCGCAGCCCTTGTAGTCGATGCCGTATTCGGTGTTGTCGTAGCCGATACGCTGGATGGTGTCGCGCGCGACCTGAATGTAGTCCACATGCGCGTTGGTGGTGATCTCGCCGGCCAGCACCACCAGGCCCGTGTTGCACAGCGTCTCGGCAGCGACGCGGCTGCGCGGGTCCTGCTCGAGGATCGCATCGAGGATCGCGTCCGAAATCTGATCGGCCACCTTGTCGGGATGGCCCTCGGAGACGGACTCGGAGGTAAAGAGGAAGTCGTTCGCCATGGTTATACACTCCTGACTGGAAAGACGCCGGCGTTGCGCCGGCCCCGCACAGGGTGATGGCGAACGCTTTAGCGGCATTTGTGAATCGCCCGCAAGTAGTTCGGTAACTCGGCGATGGCCCGATTGTACGTGCAGTCCCCTGGGGCAGCGCCGGGCCCCGGGACACGCCCATGAGGCGCCTGATGGGGGATGGATTGAGGGTCGTGGTTTGGCTGCTGGCGCGCTGGCCGTTGCCGGCGCTGCACGCGCTGGGCTGGTGCGCGGGCTGGATGGTGTGGCTGGCCTCGCCGATTTATCGGCGCCGTTGGCGCGAGCACACCCGCTTGGGCGGGGTGCATGGCTGGGCGCGCTGGGCGTCGGTCGGGGCTGCTGGGCAGCAGGTGTTCGAGTTGCCGCGCCTGTGGTTTGGCCCGCCGGTGCGGGTCGGCTGGGAGGGGGCGGCGCACATCGAGGCGGCACTGGCGCAGCGGCGCGGTGTGTTGTTTTTGACGCCGCATTTGGGCTGCTTCGAGGTCACACCGCGCGCCTATGCCGAGCGGTTTGGCTCGCCTGGGGTGGGGCATGGCGCGCCCATCACCGTGTTGTACCGGCCCGCGCGCCGCCCCGCGCTGGATGCGCTGCTGCGCCAGGCGCGGCAGCGCCCGGGCATGGCGGCGGCACCGACGACATTGGCCGGGGTGCGGCAACTGATGCAGGCCCTGCGCCGCGGCGAGGCGGTGGGCCTGCTGCCCGACCAGGTGCCACCGCAGGGCTTGGGGGTGTGGGCACCGTTCTTTGGCCGGCCGGCGTACACCATGACGCTGGCGGCGCGGCTGGCGCAGCAGCCCGGGGTGCAGGTGCTGTTGGCCTGGGGGCAGCGGCTGCCCTGGGGGCGCGGCTATGTGGTGCATGTGCAGCCCTGGGCACAGGTGATGGACGAACCCCTGGCCCCCGATCCGGTCGAGGCGGCTGCGCAAATCAACCGGGCCATGGAGCGGCTGATTCGCCGCTGCCCCGAGCAGTATCTGTGGGGCTATGCACGCTACAAGTCACCCCGCGCGCTGGGGTGAGGGGATCAGGCGGGCGAGGCCCCGTCTGTGGGGTCTGCCCAGTTCCACAGTCGCAGGGCCAGCTCGTCGACGCCCTGGCGCTTGAGGGCGGAAAACAACATCGCATCGCCGCCGGCGGTTTGCAGTCGCGCAATCGACAGCGCCTTGGTCTGCTCCTGCCGCGAGAGCTTGTCCGCCTTGGTCAGCAGCACCAGAAAATCCAACCCCTGCTCTACACGCGGGCGGATGGTGTCCAGCAGCGCCTCGTCCAGCTCGGTCAGGCCCAGCCGTGCGTCGCACAGCATGACCACCGCGCGCAGATTGGGGCGGCTGAGCAGGTAGTTGGCCATGACCTGCTGCCAGCGCCGCTTGGCCGCCTGCGGCACGGCGGCGTAGCCGTAACCAGGCAGGTCCGCCAGCACCGCGTCGGTGGCCCCTTGCTTGCCCAGGGCAAACAGCACGATGCTTTGCGTGCGGCCGGGCATCTTGGAGGCGAAAGCCAGTTGCCGTTGCTGTGCGAGGGTGTTGATGCAGGTGGATTTGCCAGCGTTGGAGCGGCCAACGAAGGCGAACTCGGGCGCAGCCAGGGGGGGCAGGTGCTGGAGTTGCGGCGCTTCGGTCAGAAAGCGGGCGGTGTGCAGCCAGGCCCGCACCTGGGCTGCGGCGGGATCGGTGGGGGCAGGGACGGTCATACGTTGGGCGCTTTTCTGAGGCATTGTAGAATCTGAGGCGATGTTCCAATGCGCCGGGCCGGATCCCGGCGCGCGTCTCACCGCGCCCTCACAGCGACCACGCCATGAAACCCATCGTCACGCTCATCGGCGCCGCCCTGGCCGCCACCCTGTCCTGGTCCGCCCAAGCACAGACCGCCCAGCCCGACCTCAAGCGCGGCGCGGCACTGTACGCTCAGGTGTGTGTGGCCTGTCATGCGGCCGATGGCAATTCGACGACCGCGGTCAACCCCAAGCTGGCGCAGCAGCACCCGGAATATCTGATCAAGCAGCTAAGCGAGTACAAGTCGGGCAAGCGGGCCAATGCGGTGATGGTGGGCTTTGCGAGCCAGCTCTCCGACGACGACATGCGCGACATCGCGTACTGGCTGGCCAGCCAAAAAGGCAGCACCGGTTTTGCCACCAGCGTCGAGCAGGTGCGCTTGGGCGAGCGAATTTACCGCGGGGGTCTGACCGACCGCCGCATCCCGGCCTGCGCCGGCTGCCACGGCCCGAGCGGCAGTGGCATCCCGGCCGAGTACCCGCGGCTCAGCGGCCAGCATGCCGAATATACGGCTACGCAGCTCAAGGCGTTTCGCTCCAACGAGCGCGCCAACAACAAGCAGATGCACGAGATTGCCCGCTATCTGACGGACGACGAAATCGCGGCGTTGGCCGACTACATTGCCGGGTTGCGCTAAGCGGCGCGCGGCTCGCCAGCGCGGGCGAGCGCCGATCAAAATAGCCGGCTTGCTGCAGACGATATCCGCATTCGATAAGATTGGGGTATGACAGCAGGCCCCTGCGCGGAACCTTTTCGCGCGAGTTCGATTCACAGTCGAGGCGGGCCTCCATCTGGCCTGCCTTTTTTGCGCCCCGCGTCCGTATGAGTGTCTCTACCGCCGGTATCGAGCTGCGACTCCCCTCCCGCCGTGTCGCGTCGGCGGTCGAGTTGCTGTCGTCGATGCGTTTTGCCATCGCGCTGCTGACGGTCATCAGCATCGCCTCGGTGGTGGGCACGGTGCTCAAGCAGCTCGAGCCGATTAATAACTATGTTAACCAGTTCGGGCCGTTTTGGTCCGAGGTGTTCGGGGCGCTGGGTCTCTATGCGGTCTACAGCGCCTGGTGGTTTTTGCTGATTTTGGCGTTTTTGGTGGTGAGCACGACGCTGTGCATCGTGCGCAACACGCCTAAGATCCTGACCGACCTGCGCCAGTTCAAAGAGCATGTGCGCGAGCAGAGCCTGCAGGCCTTTCACCACAAGGCCGAGGCGACCCTGGCCGAGGACCCGGGCGCGGCGGCGCAGCGCATTGGCCAAGGGCTGCTGGCGCGCGGCTGGAAGGTGCGCTTGCAGTCGCGCGAGACGTCCAGCGGCACCGGCTGGATGGTGGCAGCCAAAGCGGGGGCGGCCAACAAGCTGGGTTATCTGGCCGCACATGCGGCCATCGTCATCATCTGCATCGGCGGCCTGCTCGACGGGGACCTGATGGTGCGCGCCCAACTCTGGTTTGGCGGCAAGGAGGCGTTTGCGGGCGGGGGGCTGATCGCCGATGTGTCCGACAAACATCGCTTGAGCGACGCCAATCCCACATTCCGCGGCAATCTGCTGGTCACCGAGGGTACACGCGCGGGCGTCGCCCTGCTGCCACAGCCCCAAGGGGTGATCCTGCAGGAGCTGCCGTTCGATGTGGAGCTCAAGAAATTCATCGTCGAGTACTACGACACCGGCATGCCACGGCTGTTTGCCAGCGAGATCGTGATCCACGACCGCTACACGGGCGAGGCGCGCCCGGCGCGGGTGGAGGTCAATCATCCCGTCGAGCACCGGGGCGTCCAGATCTATCAGTCCAGCTTTGACGACGGCGGATCGCTGGTCAAGCTGCGCGCCGTGCCCATGGGCGCGAGCGTCAAGCCGTTCGAGGTGCAGGGCCGCATTGGCGAGGCGACGGTGCTGACCAACGGCAACGAACGGCTGCGGCTGGAGCTGACGGGGCTGCGCGTCGTCAACGTGGAAAATCTGGCGGGAGCGAGCGCCGCGGGCGCGGATGTGCGCAAGGTCGATTTGCGTCAGGCCATCGAGTCGCGCCTGGGGTCTGGCCACAAGACGGCCACCGAGCGCACCTTGCGCAACGTCGGCCCCAGCATCACCTACAAGCTGCGCGATGAGGCTGGTCAGGCGCGCGAATTCCACAACTACATGCTGCCGATCGACCTCGATGGCCAGCGGGTGATCCTGCTGGGGGTGCGCGATACGCCGCAGGAGCCGTTCCGCTATCTGCGCGTGCCGGTGGACGAAAACGACGGTCTGGACGGCTTCGTGCGGCTGCGCGCGGCGCTGGCCGATCCGCAGCTGCGGCGCCAAGCGGTGCAGCGCTATGTGGCGATGGCGGCAGCCGAGCAGCCGCCTGCCGTGGTTCAGGCGCTTGCGGGCTCGGCCCAGCGCGCGATCGACCTCTTTGCCGGCGAGGATCCCGAAATCGAGCGCCTGCCTCGCCACGGTATGCCTCGGCTGGGTGGGCTGCAGGCGCTGTCGGCTTTCATGGAGCTTAACATTCCCGAGGCCGAGCGCGAGCGCGCCGGCGAAGTGCTGCTGCGCGTTCTCAATGGCACGCTGTTCGAGTTGTATCAACTCAGCCGGCAGCAGGCCGGCTTGTCTGCCGCGCCGCGCAGCGACGCCACGACGGCGTTCATGACACAAGCCGTGATGAGCCTGTCCGACGCCTTTTTCTACCCCGCGCCGCTGACTTTCCAGCTCCAGGACTTCGAGCATGTGCAGGCCAGCGTTTTCCAGGTCGCGCGCGCGCCGGGTAAAACTATTGTGTATTTGGGGTGTCTGTTGCTGATCATCGGGGTTTTTGCCATGCTCTATGTGCGCGAGCGGCGCCTGTGGGTGTGGCTGGCTCCATCCGGCGAAGGCGCCCGCGCCACCATGGCGTTGTCGAGCAATCGCAAGATCCTCGACAACGACCGCGAGTTCGACGGCCTGCGTGGCCTGTTGTATCCCCCCGCGTCCAAGGGTTCGACATGATGTCTGCTTCCCAAACCATCGATCTCAAACTCGACAAGTACAGCGCACCGGGCGGCGGCGCACGCGGCTGGCTGGCCCGCCGCACGGCGTGGGACTGGCTGTATGCGCTGCTGGCCGTGATGGGCGCTGGCGTTGCACTGTGGCAGTGGGGCCATGCGATGGACGGCTACGAGCGGGCCATTTTGGTCGCAGCGGTGCCGAGTTTGGTGGCGCTGGCCTGGTTTTGGCGCCCGGTGCAGCCGCTCACCGTGGCGGTGGCGGTGTTGTCGCTGCTGGCCATCGGGCTGTATCAAAGCGACGCCGGTGCGGACCTGGCGCGCGCCGAGCAGGTGTTTGGGCTGAAGTATTTTCTGTCCAGCCAGTCGGCGATCCTATGGATGAGCGTGCTGTTCTTCATGAGCACGGTGTTTTACTGGATCGGGCTGCTGGCGCCGCGCGGCGGCGAGACGGCCGAGCGGCTGGGCTCGCGCATCGCCTGGGTGGCGGTGACGCTGGCCCTGGTCGGCACAATGGTGCGCTGGTATGAAAGCCACCAGATCGGCCCGGGCATCGGCCATATCCCGGTCAGCAATCTGTACGAGGTGTTCGTGCTGTTTGCTTGGCTGACAGCGGCGTACTATCTGTACTACGAGGATCGCTACCAAACGCGCCGCATGGGGGCGTTTGCGATGCTGATCGTCAGCGCGGCGGTGGGCTTTTTGTTGTGGTACACGGTGGTGCGCGAGGCGCATCAGATCCAGCCGCTGGTGCCGGCGCTGCAGAGCTGGTGGATGAAGCTGCATGTGCCGGCCAACTTCATCGGCTATGGCACTTTTGCCATCGCGGCGATGTTGGCGTTTGCCTATCTGATCAAGCAAAGCGCGGGCCAGACGAGCTGGGTGCGGCTGGTTCCGTTGTGGCTGCTGGGCATGGTGCTGTGCTTCGAGCCGCTGGTGTTTCGGCAGGATGCCGCGTCCCAGAGCGGCAGCTACTGGTTCGTCTATTTTGGTGTGTCGGCGCTGATCGTCGGCGGCATCCTTGCCGCGCGGCGGCGCATTGCCGAGCGGCTGCCGAGCCTGCAGGTGCTCGACGATGTGATGTACAAGGCCATCGCGGTGGGCTTTGCCTTTTTCACCATCGCCACGGTGCTGGGCGCGCTGTGGGCCGCCGAGGCTTGGGGCGGCTATTGGAGCTGGGACCCGAAAGAGACCTGGGCGCTGATCGTCTGGCTGAACTACGCGGCATGGCTGCACATGCGCCTCATGAAGGGCCTGCGCGGCACGGTCGCGGCATGGTGGGCGCTGGCGGGCCTGGGCATCACGACTTTTGCCTTCCTGGGCGTCAATATGTTCCTGAGCGGTCTGCACAGCTACGGGGCGCTCTGATTCGGCAAAGGGGGGGCCGTGCAGCCAAAGCCCAGTGAGATCACACCGCGAACGCTCTTCGAGAATCGCCGCGCCTGGCTGCGGCGTTTGGGTGCGCTGGCGGCGGTCTCGACGGTGGCGCATCCCGCATCGGCGGCGGCATCCACCGCAGCCAGTCGGCCTGGGCAGCGACCGGCGTTGGCCGCGCAGCCCAGCGCCATCCCCGGCGCCCACACGCCCGAGGCACCGACGCCGTACGGGCTGGTCACTGGCTACAACAATTTCTACGAATTCGGCACTGACAAGGAGGATCCCGCCCGGCTGTCGCACCGCATGCGGCTGCGGCCGTGGACACTGCAGGTGGACGGGCTGGTGGCGCGGCCGCTGACGCTGGATTTGGACGAGCTGCTCAAGCTCGCGCCGATGGAGGAGCGCCTCTACCGCCTGCGTTGCGTGGAGGGCTGGTCGATGGTGATTCCGTGGATCGGTTATTCGCTGTCGGCGCTGATCGAGCACGCACGGCCGCTGGGCAGCGCCAAGTTCGTCGAATTTCACAGTCTGGCCGATCGCGAGACGATGCCCGGCCTGCGCTCCAGCGTGCTGTTGTGGCCTTATGTGGAGGGGCTGCGGATGGACGAGGCGCGCCATCCGCTGACGCTGCTGGCCTTCGGTCTGTATGGCGAGGTACTGCCACCGCAG
>NZ_JARJMT020000193.1 GCF_029335975.1 Tepidimonas sp. | reverse complement strand
CTTCCTTGGCGCGCTCACCCTCGCCGCGCACGACCTTGGCCCCCTCGCCCAGCAAGCCCTGGAAGGTGCGGGCCGCATCGGCCAGCACGGCATAGTCGGCTCCATGCACGAAGTCCTGCGTGATGACGCTGGAGCGCACATGGCCGTGGTGGCGGCGGCTGATGCGCAGCAGCGGCTTGTCCGCGCGCACGTCGAATTCGGCACTCACCTCGGCCGGCACCCCGGTGGCGCTGCCTTCGCGCAGCGCGGCTTGCAGGGCGGCGGCGCTGCGGGCCGACGCCGAGCGCACCACACGCCTCCAGCTCTACAAAGGTTTGGGCGAAATGTACCCAGAGCAGCTCTTGGAACCCACCATGACCCCGGAAGTGCGCCGGCTGCTGCAGGTTCGCATCGAGGACGCCATCGAGGCCGACAAGGTGTTTACCATGTTGATGGGTGATGAGGTCGAGCCGCGCCGAGCCTTCATCGAAACCAACGCCTTGCGGGCGTCCAACATCGATGTCTGACTGGCACAGCAGTGTTTTTTCCATCCCACGGATGGACTGTCCGTCCGAGGAGAACCTCATTCGCATGGCGCTGCGCGACATGCCGGATGTGGCGCTGACCTTTGACTTGGGACAGCGCCGCCTGACGGTGCAGCACCCGGGGCCAGCCGAGGCGGTCTTGGCCCGGCTGGAGCGCTTGAACCTGGGCGCGCACCTGGTGCACACCGAGCCCGTCCCGCCGTCGGGCATACAGCCAGCATCCACCGACGAGACCGAGGCGCGTGTGCTGTGGACCCTGCTGGCCATCAACGGGGTCATGTTTTTGTTGGAGGTCGGGGTGGGCATTGTGGCCCAGTCCGCGGGCGTGTTGGCCGATGCGATGGACATGTTTGCCGATGCGGCCGTCTACGGTGTGGCCTTGTTGGCCGTGGGCCGCTCCGCCGCCCGCAAGCTGCAGGCCGCGCACCTGGCAGGGTGGTTACAGCTGATGCTGGCCCTGCTGGCGCTGGCCGAGGTGGGGCGGCGCTGGATACAGGGCAGCGAGCCGGTATCGGCCTTGATGATGGGCGTTGGGGCGGTTGCCCTGGTGGCCAATGTGGCCTGTCTGTGGTTGGTCGCGCGGTATCGAGGGCTCGGTGCCCATATGAAGGCGAGCGCCATCTTCTCCGCCAACGATGTGCTGGCCAACCTGGGGGTGATCGTGGCGGGGCTGTTGGTGGCGTGGACCGGCTCTGCGGTGCCCGACCTGGTCGTTGGGAGTGTGATCGGGCTGGTCGTGCTCGACGGGGCGCGGCGGATACTGGCGCTGCGTTGAGCATGTTGGCTATGACACATTCCGCCCGCCGAAGGCAAGCCCGGTGATGCGTTGCTACCCCCTGGGCCCTATTTTTGCTTTTCGCGTGGCCGACGCCGCGTCCAACCCTGGAGGCAGATCATGACGACACGTCCCTTGAATGTGCTGTTTTTATGCACCCACAATTCCGCCCGCAGCATCTTGGCCGAGGCGCTGCTCAACCACCTGGGGCGCGGGCGTTTTCGGGCCTATTCGGCTGGCAGCAACCCGCGCCCCAACCAACAACCCAATCCCCTGGCGTTGGCGGTGCTGCGCGAGGCGGGCATCGCAACCGACGGGCTGCGCAGCAAGAGTTGGGATGAGTTTGCCGGCCCCGATGCGCCCGAAATGGATCTCATCATCACCGTATGTGACGATGCGGCGGGTGAGGTCTGCCCGGTCTGGCCCGGGCACCCGGCCACCGCCCACTGGGGCTATGCCGATCCGTCCGCGGGCGATGCCCTCGACGAGGCCAAGCACGAAGCCTTCCGCCTCACTTTGCAACGGATCCGGCGTCGCCTAGAGGCTCTGGTGCAACTGCCAGACGAAAAGCTCAGCCCCGCCGAGTTGCAAAACAGCGCCCGTTTTTTGGCAGGAGAGTGAATCGATGAGCGCCCAATGTGAAACAGCCGCCAAGCAGGCCAGTGGTTCTCCAATGAGTGCGTTCGAGCGCTACCTGAGCCTGTGGGTGGCGATTTGCATTGTCGTGGGCATTGCCCTCGGGCAATGGTTGCCAGGCCTGTTCCAGGCCATTGGCCGCCTTGAGGTGGCGCAAGTCAATCTGCCAGTGGGGCTGCTCATTTGGGTGATGATCATTCCCATGTTGGTGAAGGTGGACTTCGGCGCTTTGGGTCAGGTACGCCGCCATGTGCGCGGCATCGGGGTGACGCTGTTCGTCAACTGGCTGGTCAAGCCTTTTTCGATGGCGTTTCTGGCATGGTTATTCGTGCGCCAGTGGCTAGCGCCCTGGCTGCCGGCAGAGCAGATCGACAGCTATGTGGCTGGTCTGATCCTGCTGGCTGCTGCACCATGCACGGCGATGGTGTTCGTCTGGAGCCGTCTGACTGGCGGGGATCCGCTGTTCACGCTGTCGCAGGTGGCCCTCAACGACACCATCATGGTGTTTGCCTTCGCGCCGTTGGTGGCTTTTTTGCTGGGCCTGTCGGCGATCACCGTGCCGTGGGACACCTTGCTCGTGTCGGTGGGGCTGTACATCGTGGTGCCCGTGCTGCTGGCCCAAGCGTGGCGGCGCCGGCTGCTGGTGAGCGGTCCGCAGGCCCTGGATGCTGCCCTGCGCCGCATAGGGCCATGGTCGATCGCGGCCTTGTTGGCGACATTGGTGCTGCTGTTCGCCTTTCAGGGCGAGCAGATTTTGCGCCAGCCGCTCGTGATTGCCTTGTTGGCGCTGCCCATCCTCATCCAGGTGGCGTTCAACTCGTCGCTGGCCTACTGGCTGAACCGTCGATTCGGCGAATCCCACGCCGTCGCCGGTCCGTCGGCACTGATCGGCGCGTCCAACTTCTTCGAGCTGGCCGTGGCTACCGCGATCAGTCTGTTTGGCTTCGAATCCGGTGCCGCCTTGGCCACCGTGGTGGGCGTGCTGATCGAGGTGCCGGTCATGCTGGCCGTGGTATCCATCGTCAACCGCAGCAAAGGGTGGTACGAGTCGGGCATGCGCGGGTCGCGTAAGGCGGCTTGATGGGATGTCCGCATGCCAAGCCTGCTCGATCCCGCCATTCTGTTCTTCGTCTTCGGCGTGCTGGCCGGCGCGGTGCGCTCCAATCTGGAAATCCCGCCGGCCATCGCCAAATTCTTGTCGCTGTATTTGTTGATGGCGCTGGGGCTCAAGGGCGGTTTTGCGCTGGCGCAGGCGGGCCTCAATCCCGACATTCTGTACGGCATCGGGGCGGCCATGGCCATGGCGGTGATCGTGCCATTGATGGGCTACGCATTTTTGCGCCGCCACGTCTCGCGCCTGGACGCAGCGGCCGTAGCAGCCTGCTACGGATCGGTCAGTGCGGTGACTTTCGTCGCGGCGACGCAGTTTTTGACCAGTGCCGGGCTGGCCCCTGGCGGCCACATGACCGTGGCCATGGTGCTGATGGAGTCGCCGGCCATCATCGTCGCCGTGCTGCTGGCCAATGCCATCCGCAAGGCGCGTGGGGTGGCTGGCTCGCCCGATCTGCGCATTGGGCATATCTTGCACGAATCCTTCACCGATGGAGCGCAAATGCTGCTGCTGGGGTCGATGGTGATCGGCTACCTGAGTGGCGAGACTGGCAAGGCGGTGATGCAACCGTTCTCGGGCGACCTGTTCAAGGGCATGCTGGCGTTCTTTTTGCTAGACATGGGGCTGATGGTGGCGCGCAACTTTCGCGAGGCGCGCAAGGCATCGCCGGTGCTGCTGGCCTATGCGGGGTTGGCGCCGCTGGTACACGCCAGCATTGCGCTGGGGTTGGCCACCGTGTTGGGCATGCCGGTGGGCGACGCGGTGCTGCTGATGGTGCTGTCGGCCAGCGCCTCGTACATCGTGGTGCCAGCCGTGTTGCGCTATGCCATCCCGGAAGCCAACCCGGCGCTGTACCTCGGGCTGAGCCTGGGGGTGACCTTCCCGTTCAACATTCTGATCGGCATCCCGTTGTACACCCAAGTGGCGCGCGCGGTGCTGGGCTGATCTGCGGGCGCTGGGCCTAGCCCTGGCATCCGTGCTGGCCCGCAGTGCAAGTCTGCGCTGCTGCGAGCGTCCTGCTCGATAGCGCAGCGTCCCCCGGCGCCCCGCGGGTTGGGGCGTTGGACCAGTCCCACGCCCAGTAGGCCAGCACTGCCAGCATCAGCAGCAGCGCCGCGATGACGCCGGCCGGCGTGGTCTCCACCCGGGTGGCGGTGACCGAGCCGTCGGCACCGTCCAGTCCGTGCACCTCGACCCATTGGCCGACGGCCAGTGTCTCTGGGCTGGCCATATCCACCCACACCGTGGCGGCGCTGGAGGTGACGGGGATGCCGAGCACGGCGAAGACACCGCCGCCGCTGACTGCCGTTACCGGACCGCGCAGCGCGGCGCCGATCTCGATGACGCTGGCCATGCCGATCGTACCACCCGGCCCGAGGCTGCCTTCCACCCGTGCTGCCATGCCCAAACCGAGATCGCGGCGGTCGAAGATGTCGCTGTCCTCGCTGCGGTCGCGGGCCAGGCTGTCGTCGCAGCGCACGCCATGGATGATCACGCTGCCAAAGCCGCTGATGCTGCCGTAGGCCAGCACGGTGGCGCTGCTTGGGGTCGCCGGGGTGGCGTCAGTGGTGGTGTCGCCGTTGCCACCGCAGGCCGCTAGCACGGAGCGGTAGCCAAGTCGAAGGCGCGACCCAGCCAGCCAGTCCCTCGTGCAGATCCTGCGGCCACTCCTCGCCAAAAAGCTGTTCGTGCGCTGGCGACCACGCCCCATTGCAGGCGCAACGCCAATAGGGCCGCCGCCGTGTGTGGCTGAGCCAGCCGCGAAGCGGGGCGTGGCATTGGGGGCCGGTCGAGGCGGCATTGGCAGCCAGCCGGCCCAGTGTTCGCTCAGGCTTGAACGTTCGGTGTATACCCGCGTCGAGCGCGGTTCATGTCCGGTTCAGCCATGTCGCCACACCATTCGCACCATAAACCCCTCTGTGCTGCCGCTGCGGATCCGCGGCTTGCTCGGGCGGCGTATCGGGTGGAGGCCCGGGATGCTGTTCGTGTTGTTCATATCGCTCGGGCTGGTACTGCCCTGGCCGGCGGCAGCCGCCGCGCGTGGGAGCTGGGCGGGGTGGAGCCGTATGACGTCTTCGTGTTGGATCTTGGCCTGCCGCAGTTGGACGGCCTGACGGTGCTGCAGCGCTGGCGCGCCGAGGGGGTGACCGCGCCGGTGTTGATTCCGACCGCGCGCGCCGCCAGCGCCGCCCACCCTGGGCGCCATACCCCGGTACAGCCGCTTCTGGAGGGATTGCTGCGCGTCATGCGCAAGGTACACGCGACGCGCCCCAATGGCGCTGCGGCTGTGGCGTTGACCTTGGCGGGGGATCCAGCGGTCGTGTTCGCCGGCGAGGCGCAGGATCTGCAGGAGATGGCCGGCAATCTGCTGGACAATGCGTGCAAGTGGGCGCGCCAGCGCGTGCAGGTCACGGTGCGGCGCGACGGACAGCGGTTGCAGCTGACGGTGGATGACGACGGCCCGGGCTTGAGGCCCGAGCAATGCCAGCAGGTGCTGGCGCGCGGGGTGCGGGCCGATGAGCGCGTACCGGGTAGCGGACTGGGGCTGGACATCGTGCGCGAGGTGGCCGCGCTCTACGGTGGCACGCTGACGCTGGCACGCGCGCCGCAGGGCGGCCTGCGCGCGGCGCTGGAGCTGCCGGCAGTCACTAACGATTGACGGCCAGGTGTTCCGCCCTGTGCGCGCCTTCTGAACGGTGTCGGGAACTTTTTTTTCGGGCCGCGTTCCACTGTATCAGCTAGGCAACGATTTCTGTGTGCCGCGAAGCGCAGTCGATGCGGTGGTTGCCCGTGTCGGCTGAAAACTCTCCGAGGCGGTTCTCCTCCTCCTCCCTCCCTCCTGTTGCCTCTGGGAGCGCTGCGCGGTGCCTTTTTATTCCGTTACGCGGGCGGCAGCGTGTCTTGGAAACTGGGGCGCTGCGAAAGCCGCTCGTGTAACCGGGCCAAATTGGGGAAGATGCTGCGCCAGTCGATGGCGGGAAAGCGAAAATCCAAATACCCCAAAGCGACGCCCACCGCGATATCCGCCAGGGTAAGGTGCACTCCGTGGTAGTGTGGGCGGTCGCCCAGCCCCATGCTCATGGCCTTGAGCGCGCGCTGCGTTGCGGCCATTTGCCGATCCACCCAGGCCTGGCTGCGCTCATGCGCCGCGCGGCCGCTCCACACCTGCTCCATGCGTGCGGCCACCGCTGCGTCGAGCAGGCCGTCGGCCAGGGCCTCCCAGGTTTTGACTTCGGCGCGCTCGCGTCCGCTGGCCGGAATCAGCTTGCCCACGGGGGATAGCGTGTCCAGATACTCGACGATGACGCGCGAGTCAAACACTGCCTCGCCACCTTCCATGACCAAACAGGGCACCTTGCCCAGCGGGTTGGCGTCCGGTACCGTGCTGTCGGCGGCCCAAGGGTCGGCCTGCTCGAACTGGAAGTCGAGCTTCTTCTCGGCCATGACGATGCGCACCTTGCGCACGTAGGGGCTGGTGAGGCTGCCGATGAGCTTGAGTTTCATGGGGTCGATTGTAGAGAGGCTGCACGCCTACAATCGGGTCACCATGCAAGCACCCGTTGACGCCTCCCTTGCCACGCCAGATGCCGCGCTGACCGCGCTGTCGCCGCTGGACGGCCGCTATGCCGCCAAGGTGGCTGTCCTGCGGCCGATATTCAGCGAATACGGTTTTATGCACCGGCGCGTGCAGGTGGAGCTGACCTGGTTTGAGCGCCTGAGCGACCTGGGCCTGCCGGAATTCCCGCCGCTGTCGGCGGCGGCGCGCGCGCACCTGCGGCGCGTGGTGCGCGACTTCTCACCAGCGGATGCGGCTGCGATCAAGGCGATCGAGCGCACCACCAACCACGATGTCAAGGCGGTGGAGTATTGGATACGCGGCCATGCCGAGCTGGGTGTGCCCGGGGTGTTTGCCGGCTGGCCGGAGCTGCAGCGCGCGGGCGAGTTCGTGCACTTTGCCTGCACCAGCGAAGACATCAACAACACCAGCCATGCGCTGCAGTTACAGGCCGGCCGCGCAGTGCTGCGGCACGGGCTAGATGCCATCGCTGCGCGCCTGCGCGAGCAGGCCCATGCCTGGGCGGCCGTGCCGATGTTGTCGCGCACTCACGGCCAGACCGCCAGCCCCACCACGGTCGGCAAGGAGCTGGCGAATGTGGTGGCGCGGCTGCAGGCGGCGGGCGAGCGCATCGCTGCGGTGCCGCTGCGCGCCAAGATGAATGGGGCGGTGGGCAATTACAACGCGCATCTGGCGGCTTATCCGGATGTAGACTGGGAGGCCTTTGCGCGCAGTGTCGTAGAGACGCCAGCGCCTGGACCCGATACGCCGCCGCAGGCGCCGATTGGCCTGGGGCTGACGTTTCAGCCCTACAGCATCCAAATCGAGCCGCACGATTACATGGCCGAGCTGTTCGACGCCGTGGCGCGCAGCAACACCATCCTCGTCGACCTGGCGCGCGACGTCTGGGGCTACATCAGCCTGGGTTATTTCCGGCAAAAGCTCAAAGCTGGCGAGATTGGCTCCTCGACGATGCCGCACAAGGTCAACCCGATCGACTTCGAAAATGCCGAAGGCAACCTGGGGCTGGCCAATGCGCTGCTGCGCCACCTGAGCGAGAAGCTGCCGATCAGCCGCTGGCAGCGCGACCTGACCGACTCCACCGTGCTGCGCAACATGGGGGTGGCGCTGGGCTACGCGGTGCTGGCGCACCAGTCGCTGCTGGCGGGCCTCGCCAAGCTCGAGCTCGATCAGGCGGCGTTGGCCGCTGACCTGGACGCCGCGTGGGAGGTGCTGGCCGAGCCGATCCAGACCGTGATGCGCCGCTACGGCGTGCCGCTCGCCTACGAGCGGCTGAAAGAGGCCACGCGCGGCCAGCGGGTCACGCGCGCGGCGCTGCAGGCGCTCATCGACGATCTGCCGATCCCGGATGCAGAAAAGGCCCGCCTGCACGCGCTGACCCCAGCAGGCTACACTGGCAAGGCCGCCGAGTTGGCGCAGCGGATTTGACGGCGCGCCGTGCCCGTCGCACCCGCCTCCTGGGGGCGCGCCGGCGTTAGGGGTCTGGATGGGTTCTGCCTGACGGTGCGGTGTTACCCTGCTGCTCCACCGCGCGCTCGGCGTAAACGTTGAAGCGCCAGGCGCTGGCCTCCAGTGTGATGCGGCGCCAGACGGCGCGCTTTTCGCCGGGCGTCATCGCCGGCCAGTGCGTCACCTCGTCGTGCGTGCGGCCACAGCCCTTGCAGATCGCGTCGCCTTGGTTGGTAGAGCAGATGGCGATGCAGGGTGTATCCGGCGTGGTGTCGTACCACGCCTTCCACGCTGCCCAAGCGGCACGCGGCATGGTGTGTTCATCGGCTTCGTCGGTGCGGTAATACACCATCAGCGCATAGACCTCGGCCAGTGCGCGCAGTTCGGGCCCCAGGGTCACGCCGTCGGGCGAGGGTTGGCGCGCGCGCCAATGGTTGATCGCGGCCTCGATGTCAGTGATGTGGATGCCGGCCATGCGAATGTGCGGAGTGAATGCGAAAACGGGGGATACCGAATCGGGGCCGTGATCTTAGCTGTCCCGGTGGGTATTCGTCAGCGGCGCTGTGTTTGTTCGGCCAGCTGCGCGCGCAGCAGGCCTTCGGCGTGTCGGGCGCGGGCATCCAGTACGGACAGTTCCACCAGATCCTCCAGCCCCTGCTCGCGCGCCAGCCGCTGGGCCGCACGAAAACGGTCCAGCGCACCCGCTGGGTCCAACCAGGCCAGCCGCGCTTCGCCTTCGGCGCGGGCGGCCCGCACGGGCTGCCCCCATGCATGCTGTACCGCCGCCAGGGCGCTCCAAGCCCCGGCATCCCCTGGATGCTGCGCGCACCACGCGAGCAGCCGCGCCATAACCCGCTGCCCTAGGGGACTGGGCAGCGCACTGGCAGCCCCGGCCGCCAGCAGCAGCCCGGCGCGGCCTCCGCTGTCCAGCCCCCGTTCTGCCCAGGCTGGCAGGGCCTGTCCTTCGGTGGGCGGCAGGCGCGGGTCGGTGCGCAGCATCGACAGCAGCTCTAGATGCAGCAGGTCGGCCGCCAGCCGGGCGTCGTCCGCATCCGCCGCCTCGCGCACGGCGGGCAGCAGCCGCAGCGCGCCGGGGGCGTCGCGCAGCCAGGCGCAGGCCAGCGCGCCAGCGTACAGGTGCCCGGGGGCGCGTTCCGCGCGTCCGTTGCCTCCATCGAGCGCTGCGCTCGCGTGCGCCTGCAGCCGGTCTGGGGCCGGGTCGGCCAGCACCCGCGCGCGCGCCGCCATGAAGGTGTGGCCGGTGGGCGATACGGGGCTGGCCGCCGCACCCGGTGCGCGCGCCGCCGCCTCCAACGGCAGGCGTGCCCGCATGTCGGCCACGCGCTCGGTGGTCAGCGGATGGCTGCGCAAGTAGGGGTAGCTGCCATCGTCGTTCAGGCGGGCCGACTGCTGCAGCCGGTCGAACATGCCGATGAAGCCGTGGCCGTCGAAACCCGCTGCCTGCAAGACGGTCAGGCCAATGCGGTCGGCCTCGCGCTCCATGTCGCGCGAGAAGTTGAGCTGCGCTTGCAGCGCCACCGCTTGGCCGCCCGCGATCGCCGCGCTGCCGATGTCGGCAGTGCGGGCCGCGCTGGCGGCGAGCGCCCCCAACACCATCGCCGCCAAAACCAAGGGGGCTTGCTGCCTTTGCCGGCTCAGTAGCCGGGCGAGGTGGCGGTGCGTGACATGGCTCAACTCGTGCGCGCGGACCGATGCCAGCTCGTCCGCGCTGCCGTTCACGCCGATCAGCCCGAGAGGCACGCCCAGGTAGCCCCCGGGCAGGGCAAAGGCGTTGACCGTGCGGTCGCGGGCCAGCAGCACTTGCCAGGCGTAACGCTCGGCCAGTTCAACCGCCAGCTCACCCCGGCGCCGGGCGGC